>JAFUTJ010000013.1 GCA_017471445.1 Alphaproteobacteria bacterium
CGCATCTGCGCGTTGTTCTGAATATGCCGACGCCGCCATCATTGCACCAATACCGGTTGCCCCCATTGACGCACCACCCAACATGCGATTGGCATCCGATTGTTCTTTTTCTTTCATCGCCGTCGCATTCGAACGCAGTTCTTGCAACTGTTGCAGTGTTACAATATTTTCAACAATGCCATGCAAAAATTGCGAATCGGTAATATTTTTGCCCATGTTTACGATTCTATTAAAATCGTCGGTGGTTTTCTGAATATCGGTGTCAATTTGTTGCAATGCGTTATCAATTTCTGAATCTGGTGTTGTGGCGTTTGTGTTCGTTTGTTCGTCTGTATTATTAGGTTGTTGTTCTTTGGGTTTAATTGTTGGGCTGCTCTTTTTAAGGTTGTTCAGTGCAGATGAAAATTGTCGACTGGATACAGTGCCATTGTATTCAAATTGGTTGTTAAATCTAAATTCATATAACTCGCTTCCGCCATAAGAACAAATACTAACCAGTTTATTTGTTCTTCTGTCAATATACGGTCCACCAGAATTCCCAGCCCAAATATCACAGGTTGACATCAATATGTTTGGAAAGAATTTGGATTTAAAAGAATTAGTCTTTTCGCCACAGATGGATTGGCATGTGGATTGATTTTCGTAACACAAATCAAAACAATTTTCATCATACAATATCGTGCAAGATTTATCAATTTTTAAGCTATCTTCTTTGTCACGCAATGGTTTTGTTAAAATGTTATCAAATGCTAATTTTGCATTTTCTGTATCAATATATCGTTTCCCATCAGGATAAATTGCGGTGTTCGCGATAATTTTATCATATTCTTGTCTTAACAGTGCGATTTCATCATTGCTTAAAATTCTTACCCAACCAAAGCCAGCATTATAAACCTGAACTGCTTTATTTGGGGCATCCAATTCATAAAAAGAATCGGAATAATATTTACTATCTGTAACGCGCAACAGTGCCCAATCGTTAAAATCGTCGTAGGTATTTCTGAAATTCGTTGTTTCGGCCAATTGTAAATCAAATATGTCACCACGATAATTTTGTGCCTCAAATTTTTTATTTATACCGCCGGAACTGTTTGTTACGCAGTGCGCCGCGGTCAAAATTAAATCAGGTGCAACATATTGGCCGGTACAATATATATAACCATCGCTGTGCAGTGACAGATATGAACGCAATAACAAAATGGACGGATACTGCGACCAATCGGCGTATTCTCGGTTATCAATATCACCAACACCGGCAATTGATTGCGCCGACATAAAAATACCAACCAGCATAAAAACCAGACGAAATTTCATACCTGCAATTTTATCAAAATTTGCATGTGTTTGTTACAAAAAAAGTGTGGGCAAATGCCCACACAATTGTTATTTCAATTTATTTATCTTTGACACAAATGTTCGGGTATATTGTGTTGCCGACCATATACTGAACACCAGTGATGTCCACATGCCAATAATACCAATTTGCGACAATGTGTTTAATGTAATCAAATATGTGCGCGAAATTGTTTCTGGTGTGATAAAACGACTGAATGTGAACAATGCCAAAAATGCGGTAATTGTTATCATTTGACATGCGGTCTTTACCTTGCCCAATGAAAAACGGTCATGTGGAACAGGCATTTCCATTTTTTGTGTGCCTAGAAATTCGCGCAGGCCACTGATATACAATTCGCGGGCAATCATAATAATTGTTGGCACAACCACAAACCAAACCGGCATCATAACCGCCAGCATGATTAATGTATTTGCCACCAATAATTTATCGCCAATATGGTCAATAACACCGCCCAGTTTCGTACACACATCATACTTGCGGGCCAAGAAACCGTCAAACCAATCACTGGCCGCCGCCAATACGAATAATATCAGTGAACACCAATACCATTGAAACATCAGTGTTGGTATTATCAAAAATGCCGCCACAATGCGAAATCCTGATAAAAAATTCACAAAAAATTTCATATTAATACTCCCTTGGGTTCAGAACAAAATTTGTGTGCCTGTATTATAGCACATCTGAATGGAAATAGGCATATATTTTTTCGGCGGCACTTTTTCCCAGGCCCGGTACATGCATCAATCCGGCCAGGTTTGCATCCATTATGGCGCGTACACTGCCATAATGATTTAATAATGCGCGTTTTCGTGTTGGGCCAATACCATCAATTTCATCCAGCACAGATGCCGTCATTTGTTTTGCACGTACTGCGCGATGGTACGTTATGACGAATCGGTGCGCTTCATCCCGGACGGCGCGCAGCATCAGGAACAGCGGCGAATCCTTTGGCATGTCATAATATTCGGTGCCGTTGGGTAATATAAAGTGTTCATCGCCATCGCGCACGATTCCCTTGGTAACGCCAAAAATTGGAATGTCGGGTGCAGTTTCATGTGCAATGTTCCACTGTGCCGGGCCGCCGTCAACAATAATCAGGCTTAATTTTGGACCGCGTGCAACCGCGCGTGAAACAAATTCATTCATCATGGCAATATCGTTTCCGGCGCGTGCGGCATCGTTTAACTTAAAATGACGATAGCCGGTTTTGACAAATCCGTCGTGGCCAAATGTTATCATTGCACCAACCGGATTTTTACCGAACAGATGTGAATTATCAAACACGCCCGCCAATTCAATTTTTATACCCAATAATTGTTCCAATTCGGTTACGTTTTTGTCCCAGTCTAAATTCGCGCTATACGCCGGATTCGTGCGTATACCACGATTTGATGTTTGTGTTAATGCGGCAATTTTATCACGATATTTTGCCGCCGATTCATAATCGGTTTTTTTCGCCGCGTCTTTCATTAATGTGGAAAGTTCGGCAATAATTGGTTCGCTGTCCCCGCGCAGGATTCGCCGTGCCAATTGCACATTTTGGGCGTATTCTGTTTGCGGTAAAACGCATGGTGCACTGCACCGGCCAATTTGATGTAACAGGCATGGGCGTGACCGGTTGCGCATAAACGTGTCGGTACATGTGCGAATCTGGCACACCTTTTGTATCGTTTTTATTGTTTCGTTTAATGCGGTTACAGATGGGTATGGGCCGAAAACATCACGCCGCTGTGAAATTTTTCCGCGAAATTTTAACAGGCGCGGAAATTCATGTCCCGTTAATGCAATCATAGGATACATCTTGCCGTCGGTTAACATTATGTTATATTTCGGTTTCAGGGTTTTAATCAATTCCTGTTCCCGAATTAATGCGTCCGATTCGGTTGGGGTTATTTCCCATTCAACCCGCGTGACCAGTGTACGCATAACCTGTTTATGGTTTTCCAGTTTTGATATGTCAATATACTGTTTCAGGCGGTTTGATATATTTTTCGCCTTGCCCACATACAGCAGGTTCCCCGCCGAGTCATACATCTTGTATACGCCGGGGGATTTAGGACTGTTTTCAATTAAATCAGAAAATTGAATATTCATGTCAGATATGATAAAATATAAAAGATTAAATAGCAAATAAAGGCAATAAAAATGAAACAAGAATATGGACGTTCAATGATTGAAATGATGGGCGTGTTGGCAATTATGGGAATCATAACCGTCGGGGCAATTGGCCTGATATCAACCGCAATGCGCACGCAAAAGCGTACCCAGGTAAATGACGAAGTAATTCAATTGGTAACCGGTGTGCGGCAATTACTGGGGGAATATGATGATTATTCGCATATTAACAACAGTACGATTTTTGGCGCAATTGGTATGTCAAACAAGAATCCGTATGGTGGAACATATGAAATTGCGGTAAACCCATCAAATTCGCGCCAATTTATAATATCTGTGGTCGGATTGTCCCAGTCAGATTGTGAATACCTGGTGACCAAGGCATGGTCCGATTCGGTCGGGTACCAATCGTCAAATGGCCGCCAAGGTGGCGCAACAGGCACATGTGGTGCGACCGATGCAAGAAACATTGTGCAAATAACATACGGCGAATAAATTTATGGCGAATGTAATAACTGTTCCCCAAACCGAAGAAGGAACGCGATTGCTGCGTTGGTTCCTGCGTCGGTATCCATCAATGCCCCAGCGCGAATTTTACAAACTGTGTCGTGGTGGGCAAATTCGCGTTAATTCGGCGCGTGTGCGCGGTATGGAAATTCTGCGGGCGGGTGATGCAGTGCGTGTGCCACCAACAATTAATGCGTATGCCACGCCACGTGCAAAAAAAACAGAAAGTGGCGATGCGTTTTCATTGGGGGATTTAGAGGCGTTACGTCGGTGTATAATTCATAATGATGAAGATATTGTTGTGTTTAATAAACCGGCGGGCCTAGCCGTTCAGGGGGGCAGTGGTATTCGTAAATCGGTTGATAAAATGGCGGCGGCAATGTTTCCGTATGATAAAATATCATTGGTTCATCGGCTGGACCGCGAAACCAGTGGTGTTTTGGTTGTGGCCAAGAATCAGCGTGCGGCCCAAGTCTTGGCCGATGCGTTTCAGAATAAAACCGCGCACAAGGAATATCTGGCACTGTTGAATGGTGATGTTTCGCCGTCGCACGGCACAATTGATAATTACATGATAAAGGGCCAGGTGTTTGACACACCGACGCGTCTGAATAACGGTACCGGTCAACGTCCCCAACGTGCAATCACCGATTATCGTGTTTTATCCCGCGCAGGTGGGTGTGTTTCGTGGGTTTTGTTTTCACCAAAAACGGGCCGTACGCACCAATTACGTCTGCACAGCGCGTTTTCGCTGAATGCGCCAATTGTGGGTGATGATTTATACAGTGCGGGACGACATTTGGATTCAATGTTGACATCTGTGATGGCGACGAATAATTTATACTTGTTTGCACACAAGATTACATTTCGCCACCCGCGTACAGGACAGTTGATTACTTTGCGGGCAGATGTTCCAGAATTTATGCGTCCGGTGTTGAAATTCTTGGAATTCCAGATACCATAAAGTGAACAAAGATATGGTTAAAGGCGCAAAAATATTTTTTACAATTTGCAGAATTCTGGGACTGTTTATCGCGGGACTGGGGGTGGCGGTTGCGGTCGCGTTAAGTCAGATTAGTTTAGAATCACTGCGTGGAAATGTTGTAAAAATGATTCAAGATGCAACTGGCGTTCCTGTTCAGGTTAAAGGGGCTGTGTCTTGGAAGTTTTCATTGCGACCACAAATTGAATTAAACGATGTGCATATTCCAAACGAATCGTGGGCGAAATGCGCGGATGCTTTTTCTGCAAAAAAGATAGATGTGCGCATAAATCTAATATCACTGTTGCATGACAGTCCGACAATACAAAATATTCGTGTATACGACGCAAACGTGTGTATAGAGCAAAATAAGATTGGTGATTTATCGTATCAAAAAATTGCGCCAGATGCTATGGAAACAAAATCAGATAAGTCAGAAAAAACACAGAATAAATATCTGATATCAGACCCTGGTTTTGGGGGGTTGGAAATTCGTAATTTGGATGCACGTGTTATTGGTCATCATTTTTCCATGGCTGGGTTTCAGGTGCGCAGTATGCTACATTCTGCGTCACGTGAATATGCCGGATGGATTAAATCTGAAACAGATGTGTTTCCGTTTATTGTTTCGTTTGCCGAATATGATGCGTCGCGTGATGTGTATCCGGTACGGGTGGCGTTTTCAACCGGCGGTAATGCGTTAATTGCGAATATTACGGTTTCTGGTGGTGACACAAAATCGGTTGCATACAGTGTGTCGGGTGATGTCCCGGACATTGCGGCATTTGGGCGCGCAATTGGTCAAAAAATTCCAACCATGCCAAAAATGACCGTTGATTTTCGTGGCACGATAAACGACGATAAAGTGCATTTTGATAAATCTTTATTAACCACGCGTGGCACAGAATTGAATTTTGATGGTGATTATGATTGGACACGGGGCAAGGTTGTAATTAATCTGAACGCAACTAAAATCAACCTGTATGAATTATTACCGGAATTATTTGGTGGTGCACCGATTGATGCAAATCGTGAATTAAATGTATTTCACGATATGCCATTGTATGGCGATATATTGCGCGATTTGCGTATGGATGTGCGTGCAAATATTGGTAATTTAATTGTGTATCGTAATTTGCAATTAAAGAAATTGAACTTGTCGGCGGGTGTGGCCGATGCGCATGGGCGTATTGATATGCGTACGGATATTGCAGATGGCACCATACGAATTGCGGCAAATTTTGATATTGATGATGATGGGCGTTTGCATATAACCACAGGTGGTGCCGGACAAAAAATTAATATCGGCACATTGTTAAATCAAATAAATATACGTGATTTTATATCGGGCTTGCCGGTGAATTTAGAGCTTTACTTACAGGGGGCCGGACGTGATATCAGTGAACTGATGCAAAATATATCTGGTCCGGTTCAGATGTTTTCGGTTGGTACCGGGTATGCGCATTCGCAGTTGGTTGCAAATATTTATGGAACAGATTTCCTGACCACGTTGCGACATGAAATCCAAGATTTGTTCCGTTCGGAAAAAAAGCACGACCGTATTAAAATTTCATGCGTTGCCGTAAATACCAAGATTCGGGATGGATTAATTGAAACACAAAACGGTGTTGCCGCCGAAACCGCTGCGATAAATATCGGGTTAAGTGGCGATTTGGATTTGGGACGTGAACGTATCAAAATGTCGTTGGCAACGGTGCCAGTGCGCGGATTAAAGTTGTCTTTGACCGGGAATGTGGTAAACTCTATATCCATCAATGGCAATATGGCCGAACCAGACGTTACAATCAGTGGGGCCGCCGTCGCAGGCAAGGTTGCATCTGCAACCGGCATTGGATTGTTACTGACACCGCTGACCGGGGGAATTGGGCTGGTTGCGGGGGCAGGGGTTGGATTGCTGGCCGGGGATTTGCTGGAAAACTGGCTGGCGGATGATAACCCGTGCGAAACGGCAATGTTGCGTGGTGCGCCGTCGCGCCGTCGTGACGTTGAATGGTTAAATGAACCAATAGAAGATTTGATAGCAGGAATATTTAACGAAACCGAACAAGAACAAAAAATAAAAGGAGAATAATAGAAATGTTCAGTTGGATTGTATTGTTTCAGATTGTTGTTATTGCGGCAATTGTGCTGTTTGTGTACCGCACATTTGTTGAAAACACATCATCTGAAAAAATTGTGCGGGGGCTGTTTGGGCTGGCCGTGCTGTGGATTGTTAGTTTTGTGCTGACCTGGGCGCATTTGGATTTATTGGGGCGGTTCTTTCACTGGGTTGCGCTGTTTCTGTCGCTGTCGCTGGTTGTTGTGTTTCAGCCGGAATTACGCAAGTTTATGGCACTGTTGGGTAATGCCCAGGGCTGGACACGTCTGTTCCGACGTGGTGGTGTTGCAACAAAAAATACTGCGTCGCTGGATGCGATTTGTACCGCGGTTGAATACATGTCAGCCAAGCATACCGGTGCATTGATTGTTTTCCCCAGTTCTTTGGATGAAAGTGCAATTGATAAAAAAGGTATTAAAATTGATGCCGAAATTACCAGTGAATTATTGCTGACAATATTCTTTAATAAAACGCCATTGCACGATGGTGCGGTAATTATTGAAAATAATCGTGTTGCGTATGCCGGTGGAATTTTGCCGTTGTCGCAAAATAACCTGAATTGGAAATATGGTACGCGTCACCGTGCCGCCCTGGGGTTAAGCGAGGTTTCTAGTGCCACCGTCTTGGTTGTTTCCGAAGAAAGTGGCGACATATCAATTGCGGAAAAGGGCAAATTCACAAAATATGATGATGTGAAAAAATTGCGCGCAAAATTGGAAAAGGTAATGAATAAATAATATAAAAACACCGGCATTTGCCGGTGTTTTTTTGTGCGTTTTGACAAGCATCACAAAACAATTTTTACACAAACAAATCTTTTACAAATTGTGCGTGTTCGGTAATAAAGCGGAACCGAAATTCAGGTTTTTTGCCCATTAATTCTGATACGATTGTACGGGTTTTTTCGGTATCTTCGGCGCCATCGTCGGTGCGCGGTGGCAAATCAACCCGAATCAGGCGACGTGTCTTGGGTGACATTGTCGTTTCCTTTAATTGATTCGGCATCATTTCCCCCAGCCCTTTGAATCGTGATATTTCAATCTTTTTGCCACGATATTTACCGTTCTTTAATTCTTCCAATTGTTCATCGGTGTCAATATACATCGATTCGGTACCGTGGGTTAATTTATACAACGGTGGACACGACAGGTACAAATGCCCACCATAAATTAATTGCGGCATCATTTGGTAAAAGAACGCCATTAATAACGATGCAATGTGTGAACCGTCAACGTCGGCATCGGTCATTACTATTATTTTTTCATACCGTAATTTTGATTCGTCCCAATCCTTAGCCGTGCCGGCACCAATGATATCAATTAATTCGTTTAATTCTTTGTTGTTACCGAATCGTTCATCAGAATTAGAAATAACATTTAACACCTTGCCACGCAGGGGCATAATTGCCTGGGTTGCACGGTCACGTGCCTGTTTCGCGGTACCACCGGCCGATTCGCCTTCGACGATAAATAATTCTGTTCCTTCTATCCCATGTTTGGAACAGTCCGCCAATTTCGCGGGCATGCGTGCACGTTTGGTCGGTGTTTTTCGTGCAATATCTTTGACTTGTTTTGTCTTTATTCGTGCGTTGGCCAGATTTATTACAAATTCTAATAATGTATTTGCCGTTTTTGGGTCAGATGCCAAAAACATTTCCCATGGGTCGCGCAGAGCATTTTCTGTATACCGTGCAATTTCTGGATTAGACAGTTTTTCTTTGGTTTGGCCCAAAAATTGCGGTGTTTTATAAAACACAGAAACAATCGCCGCGACCGAATCAAACACATCGTCGCCAATAATTGTTGTGGCCGATTTATTATTCGTTTTTTCGCCGTATGCCTTTAATCCGCGGGTAATTGCCGCCTTGAACCCTGTTTCGTGTGTGCCGCCATCAATTGTTGCAATGGTGTTGCAATATGACGAAAAGAACCCATCGTCGGATGCGGCACCATTTTCATCTGTTAGAAAAGTTAACGCCCATTCAACGCGTCCCATGTCGTCGGGAAAATCGACCGCACCACTGAAAATACGGGGCAGTATACGCGGTTTGGATTCTGTGCGTTCGGTCAAGAAATCGGCCACACCGTTCGGGTAAAAGAATGTTGTTGTGGCCGGAATATTCATATCATCGGTTAACAATGCCGGATTGCATGTCCAATCAATCTTTACACCACGCGACAAGAACGCCTTGGCCCGAGCCATACGGAATATTTTTACTGGTTTGAACACAGCGTTTGCGCCGAAAATTTCATCGTCGATTGTAAACCGAATACGGGTACCGTGTGATTTTGTTGCATCGCCGCGTGTTATTGGTGATGTAACGTGTCCACGTGAAAATGTTTGGTGCCAATTATAACCATCACGTGAAATATCAACAATCATTTCAGACGACAACGCGTTAACAACCGCGGAACCAACCCCGTGCAGACCGCCACTGGTCTTGTATACATTGTTATTAAACTTTCCCCCGGAATGCAGTGTGGTTAAAATCACCTCTAATGCGGATTTACCGGGGTATTTTGGATGCTCATCAACTGGTATGCCGCGGCCATCATCGGCAATTTCAATTGTTTTCGCGTCAATCAAGTTTACAGTAATTTTCTTTGCAAACCCGGCGACGGCTTCATCAATTGAATTGTCCATTATTTCCACCGGCAAGTGGTGCCATGCCTTTTCATCCGTGCCGCCAATATACATACCCGGCCGCAACCGAACAGGTTCCAACCCTTCTAGTACTTGAATATCAGACGCGTCGTATGTATGTGTATTTTTTTCTGCCATAATGTCATTATTATTAGAACAATTTTATTTCGTGCGCAAGTGAAAGAATTTCATGCGCTGGGCACTTGATTTTTGCTTATGAATGCTTATATATCAATGGACATAAATTTATGGAACGATAAAAAATGAATAAAAATCCGTATGAAGTTTTGGGCGTTGCACGCGATGCGTCTGACGCAGATATTAAAAAGGCATATCATAAACTGGTTATGAAATATCATCCTGATAAGAATCCAGGTGATAAGTCTGCTGAAGAAAAATTCAAGGAAGTAAATAATGCGTTTGATATATTAAAAGACCCACAAAAACGTGCCGCATACGACAGGTTTGGCGATGCTGCGTTTGCCGGTGGCAATGGTGCGTCGGCCGGGGGGGGCTTTGGTGGTAATCCGTTCGGTGGTGGATTTCACTTTGACATGGGTGGTGGCGGAATGGATGACATTTTACGCGAGGCAATGCGTGGTTTTGGTTTTGATATGGGTGGGGCGACACGTGGCGGCCCCGGTTCCGTGCATGCCGGGCGTGATTTATTGGACGAGGTGCGCATTTCCCTGCGTGATTCATATTTTGGAACAACCCATACGGTAAAATTTTCATCGCGCGTTGCGTGCGATAAATGTGGTGGCCACGGCACCGCCGATGGCAAACCGGCACCGGTTTGTTCGCGTTGTGGCGGTCGTGGCACCGTTGCCGCCCGCCAGGGATTCTTTGCGGTTGAAATGCCGTGTCCGGAATGTAATGGCGTTGGGCATCGCATTGACAAGAAGTGTACAAAATGTGGTGGTGATGGCACGGTTAATAAGCAGCGCACGTTGGACGTAAAAATTCCAGCAGGTGTGATGGATGGTGCGCGGCTGCGTCTGGCAGGCCAGGGCGAAGCCGGCCAAAACGGTGCGCCCGCGGGTGATTTTTACCTGGACATACATGTTATGAACGACGAACGCTTTACCCGCAATGGTGATGATTTGATTTCCCGGGTTGATATACCATTTACAATATTGGCCATGGGGGGTGAAATTGATGTTGATACAATTGACGATAAAAAATTATCTGTGACAATTGCGCCGGGAACCCAGGTTGGGTCAAAACTGCGCGTGCGTGGACATGGCATGCCAACGCGTCGCGCGGGCACGTTTGGCGATTTGTATATTGATGTTGCGATTAAGATTCCGACAAAGTTGAATGACAGACAGAAAAAGGCATTATCCGAATTTGCCGGCATAAAAAATGAAAAGAAAGGTTGGTTTTAATTGAATATCGCTTGTTGGATCTTTATTTGCGCCCGCATGGAAAAATATGCGGGTACAATTTTTCTTTAATTTATAACTAAAATCATTTATACTTGAATCCGAACCCACAGGGATGTGTGGTTCGGGGACCTGAAAAATCCCAACAACAATGATACGTATGTATCAATCCGACTGATGAATATGTCGGCGCGGTTGCGCCATATATTTTATCGCCCGATTTTGTGGTCGGGGGTCCGTGGTTATAAAACAGGCATATGCCGAAAGCCCGGGGTCATTCTTGTTGTATGATTTTTCAATCCCTGACCGCTGCATATTCTGTGGCGGCATTTTCATTTAATGCCACCATAAAACAAACAAAAGGAGAATGTATGTCAACAAATCGGATGTTTAACAGATTATACCTGGGGATGAAATATGTGTTTGCATTGTTAATATTTTCTGTTTTTATTTCCGGGGTCGCCAATGCCGAAACGTGCACGTGTGACGTTGGGGAACATATGGTTAATGGGCAATGTAAACCATGTGACGTGTATTATCATTACTATTGCCCCGGTGAATGTAGAGAGGTGCAATGTCCAATCCCAGATTTTAATTTGTATGAAGACCTATTTAATGGAAAAATGATACAAACTGATTATAAAGTACTAATCAGTAAAGCGTCCAGTGAAATGGACTGTTATGCAGAAGGTCTGGTTGATACGGATGTTGGGACACTTTATATTCAATTTAGGTCGGATGAAACCAATGGATTGTATAAACGCCAAGCCGGTAAAACGTATATATCGGTTAAACCCGGATACTATTTACAATGGTTAGAAGTTGGTAATATAGTATGGGGTTATAAGCATTACAGTGGTGCGTCGCCGTGTACAAACGAAAAACCGGCAAATTCGCATTATGTATCTGCACCAAATTTAACCACAAATGATTGCCCGTGGGAATGTGATGACGGATTCGGTCACACATCCGATGATCGGTGTTTGCCGCTGTGCCGGATTGGCGCAACCGCAATGAATGGCATAAATATATACGCCGAAAAGCATACAAAATACGCCATGGCCGTACCGCGCGGCGGGGCAACATGTTGGATTCATGCCACGCGTGATAATGGCGGGAAATTGATACCAATAAATTAGTAAATTCTATTTTGTTCTTGAAATTTAATCATTAAAAAGTATAATGAATCCTGTTTTTCTATTAAAACAGGAATTTTGTCATGAAAAGAAAAGAATATGTACGGTTAATGGGTCGGGCAATTATAATGTTTGACCGACTGGCCGACGGGTTGCGTTTGCGTCCGGAAAAGTTTGATGGTTACACGCGTCAGCAATTAACGGTGTTGGTGCGACTGTTGCTGGATGGGCGTGCAAAATTGAAAGATATTGCGCGTCGCGAAATGGTTTCTGCGCCGAATTTATGTGCAACGTTTCGTAAATTGGAATTAGATGGTTTGGTGTTGCGCACGATTGACGAAACCGATCGTCGTAATACATGGTATTCGGTTACGTACGCCGGTGAAAAGATTGCCCGCCGCGCAATAGAAGACTTTTACGATATGGTTGAAAAAATGTTTGGCGATTTAAGTAACAAAGATGAGCAAGAATTAACAGATGCGTTGTCTGCAATAAATGACGTATTGTCCAGAATGGTGAAAAAAAATGTATAAATTTTGGTTGTGTGTTATTGGATGTTTTTGTGTTGTTGCGACACCGGTTATGGCAATGGATTTGTCGCTGGCATCGGCGGTGGACAATATTATTGCCCAATCCCAAGATATTAAAAAGGCCGATGCAAATGTTAAATCGGCCCAGGCCCAATTAGATGCAGTAAACGCAAATCGTTGGTTTAATGTATCGGCCAATGCATCGTATATGAATCTGATTGATGTTGAACGACCATTTGATTCCAATGGTGTCAAATTACCCAGCGAGATGGGTATTGTCGCCGACATATTTGGCCAAGATATATCAAAATTAGAAATCCCTGATAATATATTTATGGCCGGTGTCAAGATAACCCAGCCGATATATACATTTGGTAAAATCGGTCATGCCGTGGATAGTGTGCGCACCGCAATCGCCATGCAAGAGACCAATCGTGAAATAACCCGTCGCGAGGTTGCATACAGTGCGGCCGACCTGTATTGGACGGCAAAAATGACAGATGAAATTGTAAAATTAACCGAACGTGATTTACAGTCCGCGCGCCAGGCCAAGAATAATATTGCCGCCGTTGGTCGTGCCAATCGCAGCAATTTGGTTAAAATTGAATCTGATATTGCAGCCAAAGAAATAAACCTGGCGGATGCGAAGTTTAATCGTGATACGGCACACAGAATGTTAAAAATCTTGGCTGGTATTGATGTGGATACGGAATTGAATTTGACGGACCAATTTCCGACAGAATTTGCAGAAATGAATCAAAAACAATTGACCACAACACCAAAACTAGAAATTCTGAATCGCCAGGTTAATATGTATGAATCGCAGGCGAAATCTAAACGTGCGGATTCATATCCAACATTAGCGGCCATGGGTTCATATAGTTACACGGCCATGAATTCAGAATTAAAAGGGATGTTTAATCGTGACAATTCACAATCGGCGTATTGGGGGCTGGCATTAGAGGTACCGATATTTACCGGTGGACTGAACCGCGCCAACGCCACAGTCAGCGCGATGAGTGCAGAATCCGCCCGGCAAGATTTGGACAAAGCAAAGTTGCTGACAAACGAAGAATATGCACGTGCAATCGACCAATATAATCATTTGCGCGGTAACTTGAAAACGTTGCAAAACGCACGCGATTTGGCGGCCAAGGCGTACAAGTTTTCCGAAGAACGTTTTGCCGCCGGGCAAACATCGGCGGTCGAATTGTCCGAAGTGTCGGCGGGACTGATGCAGTTAGATATGGCGTTATTAAATTCCAAGTACAAGATTTTAATGTCTGCGGAATCTGTGAAAAAATTGGGTGAATAACAATGAATATTATTACGAAATTGCGTACGATTGTTGCAGATGCCAATGTCGGCCGCATAAAAAAATTTGTATATGTTGCATGTGTATGTGCGGTTGTATTGTGGATTATATACCGCTTTGTCGCGATTGCCATAGAAGGGCGGATGGATGTATTTAATGCCGCACGCGATGCCGATGTGAATGGTGCGCCGGTTATGGTTATGACGGCACATGAAACAAATGGCGTTTTGCGTGAACCGATGTTTGTACGGTCAAATCGTGCATATATATCTGGTGGGCGTATCGGACTGTTCCGGGTGGGATATCGTGTTGGCGATGGAAAAATAATTTCTGTGTCATCTGATATTGATTTGGATACCGGAATGTATGTTGTTCGTACAACCGGTGTTGCCGATGGTGAAACGTTTATGGAATATACGGCACGTGGATTTTTTGTGCCAGTGTATGCGGTTGAAAATAACACTGTTATGGTTATGGAAAACGGCGTTGCCACATCGCGTACGATAAAAACCTCTGGTCGGGATGCGGATAATGTTGTTATCACAGATGGTATCAGCGACGGCGATGTTGTTATATTAAGTAACATTGCAAATGGTGCCCGTGTTCGTATACAAGAATAATTTCAAGAATAATAAATATGATAAGGAATAAAAAATGCTAAATTTTTTCGTGCGCAGACCTGTTACAACAGTAATGTTCGTCTTGGTATGGGTGGTATTGGGTTTTGTTGCAATACCCAAGATGAATATTGAACGTACGCCGTCACTGGATTTCCCGATGGTTACAACACGATTTGTATACCCAGGGGCATCATCTGATGAAATTGAATCCCAGGTTATCAAAAAGGCCGAAGATGCAATATCAGAAGTGCCGGGTATTAAACACATAACATCGCGCATTTTCGAAAACGGTGGATATATCATGACCGAATTTAATTTGGGCGTGAACGCGAATGATAAAGCGTCGGAAATAAAATCAAAAATAGACGCATTGGCATCTGAATTCCCCGATGATTTAAAGCAGCCTGTGGTTGAAAAATTAAACCCATTACAAGAATCGGTTGCGGATATTGTTTTGCGTGGTGCACCGGCACGTGATTTGGAAAAGTATATTGATGATATTTTATCAAACAAGATTACTGCGATAGATGGTGTTGCAAATGTTTCAACATTCGGTGGGCGCGAACGTGCCGTGCGTGTCGCAATGAATCCTGATTTGATGGCGGCGAATGGTGTAACTATTATTGATATTGTAACGGCATTGGCAAATAAAAATCTGAATGTGCCGGGTGGAAAATTGGAATACGGCACGACATCGGAAAATGTTCGTTTTATTGGTGAATTTGCATCGGTTGATGAAATTCGTGATTTACAGATAACCACTGCCGAAGGTGGAAATTTCCGTTTGATGGATGTGGCAACTGTTACCGATGCTGCGCGCGATATTGATACCGGTGCACGTTTTAATGGTGACAGCGTTGTTATTGCATCTGTTGAAAAATCAACCGATGGAAACGCAATTAAAATCTCGCGCGAATTGAATAAACGTATGGCGGATTTTCAATCAGATTTGCAATCGCGTTTCCCAAATGCAGAAATGCAAATTGTTTCTGATTCATCAATCACTGTGTTGGATGAAACATATGACACAATGTGGGGTATTGTGTTGGGTGTGATATTTACCGTATTGGTATTGTTGGCGTTTACGCGCAATTGGCGTTCAACTGTGGTTGCAGGTGTTGTGATACCGGCATCGTTGATTGCGGGATTCTTGTTCATGAATGCCAGTGGTTTTACCATCAACGTTATGACTTTATTGGCGTATTCGTCGGCACTGGGGACATTGGTGTCAAATGCAATTATTTTAATAGAAGCGGCTCTGCAAGAAATGCATGCGGGTAAAACACCTGAAAAGGCCGCGATTGATGGCACGAACAAGGTTGCGGTTTCTGTCTTGGCTGGCGTTGGTACAAATGTTGTGGTGTTTTTGCCGTTGGCATTTATGGGTGGTATCGTTGGGCAATTTATGATTCAATTTGGTCTGACGGTTGTGTATTTAACTGTACTGTCATTGATGTTTAGTTTTACGTTGACCCCAATGATGATTGCGCATTTCTTGCGCGTGGGCAAAGAAAAACGCCCAGATGTTCGCAAAAAATCGCAATCGCACAGCAGTGGTTGGATGCGCCGTTGCTATGAATACCAGGTTGCACATTCTGGGCGCGTGATATTAATGACGGTTGTTGCATTGATTGCATCTTCGATGCTAATGCGCCTGGTGGGCAGCGAGTTTCAACCATCAACCGATGTTAATGAAATAAATATAACTGCACGTGCACCGATGGGCGCAACGTATGAAATGTCGGAATCAATTGCGCGTCAAATTGAATCACAATTGTCAGGTATACAGGAAGTTACCGGCGTTATAACAAAAATTGGTGACCAAGGATTACAAAATATTGCGATAAAGGTTCAATTGGTTGATCATGAAAAGCGTGCAAAAACAGACAAGCAATTGATGCGTGAAATATTGCCAAATTTGGCAAAAATTGCCGACGTGGAAATTCAGATAAAGACAGGCCAAGTTAATGCAGGCAATTCCAACGATTTGGTATTGAATTTGTATGGCGAAGACGATGATGTTCGCAACGCATACGCAAATGAAATTATCGCCAAACTGAATCAAATAACCGAGGTACAAAGTGCCGTTTTGGCCCAACAGACACCGCGTAATGAAATTCGATTTATTCCAAACCAAGAACAAATGAATTTCTGGGGAATAAAAAATTCGTATGCGGGAACAACTTTGCGTACGGCATTGTATGGAAATGACACATATAAATATAAAGAAAACGGTGATGAATACCCAATTATATTGGAATTTGCGCGTCCGTTCCAAACACATTCAATGTTTGATATTATATACGTAAATTCGCAAAAGGGCATGGTGCCATTGTCACGATTGGGCAATATTGAAACGGCACGTGCAACACCCGATATTCGCCGTTTGGACAAAGACAGAATTACCGAAATTGATATTAATATTGGTAAATCAACCATGGGCCCGGTTCAGGCAAAAATTGAATCATTCTTGGCGCAAATGGATTGGCAGGTTGGGTATACATATAAATTTGCCGGCATGTCAGAATACCAGGCGGAAACATCTGGTGAAATTGGTCAGGCATTCTTGCTGGCCACGATATTAACGTTTATGTTGCTGGCCGCGATTATGAATTCGCTGACCCATCCGTTTACAATTGCAACATCTATTTTGACCAGTTTCGCTGGCGTGTTCATAATGCTGTTTATGTCGGGCGCAACAATGAATATTGGTGCAATGGTCGCATTTGTTATGTTAATTGGATTGGTGGTTAATAATAATATTCTGGTGCTGGAACCAACAATTAATCGTGTGCGCAATGGTGAAAATATGGTTGATGCACTGTGGACCGAATTAAACGCGAAAAAGAACATGGTATTAATGACATCAATCGCAATTGTCACCGGCATGTTACCACAGTTGTGGAGTGTGAACGGCATGAAATCATCCATGGGCGCGGTTATGATTGGCGGCATGTTGGCCAGTTTGTTATTCACATTTGTTTTGACACCGGCATTGTTTTTTGCGCTGGAAAACCTGCGGCAACGAATAAAGCGTACCCGTTAGCATGTTTGTTGCGCTGGTATTAACCGGCGCATTTTTTTGTAATGATTATTCTTTCTTTTGGAATGCAAATGAATTATACTTGCCATGAATCAACAGGTATGTTGGTTTGGGACCTTAGACAAGTCCGTTAAGAAAGTATTCGCAACAATATTGATTGTTGCATATGCCCCGCGTTTGTCGGGGTGTCGTCGGCGATACAACAGGTTTACCCCAAAAACTGGCGAGGTCATTCTTTCTTATGATTTGTCTAACACCCCGACCGTCATTCTTGTGACGGATATTTTTTATTAGAAAAAATAAAGGAACAGGGAGGAAAAAAGATATGACAGGCAAATTATCATCGTTGTTTTCTGTATTGTTTGGTTTGATGTTGTTCTGGGCAAATGCAAATGCCGAATTACCAGAAAATGTAAAGTTCTGTATACCGAGACAATATAGGGTAACGTACGATTGTCCGGCGGGTGGGAATGCGCCAACGCAACAAAGCACCGCGTATGGTAATAACTTTACAACCGGTGTTGGTTGTAACAATGCGCCCGCATGGCGTGTGGGTGACAGTGACACAATAATTACATCAAACACAACAATTCCATACGCATATACGCACGACATTGTATTACACGCAGATTACAGTTCGTTATACACAATTGCGGGTGGTAAACTGATTAATGCCGACCCAGATGTGTATTTGGAAAGCGCCGGAACGCAATATATTGATACAGGCGTTACACCAGAAAATAATATTGGTGTTTATACAGAATTTGCATTCAGTAAATTTCTTGATAGAGCAGGCGAAGGAGAGCATATTTTTGGGTCACTGTCACCGCATTATTATTGTGGTATCACCACAAATAGTAATTTTGCGTGTGCCTATGGGCCGGGTGCTGGGTATGCGGCCGGTTTACATTTACCCGGAAATATTATTTTGGGTGAGTTTTATAAATTGTGGTTTAATTATAATAATTCTGGGCAAACCATCTTAAAAGGTGGTCCTGTTGACTACCTTTACACCATTAATTATAGGGATTTTGCCGGGAATAACAAACATATTAACGTCTTTGCTAACAATAACACTTATTTTTCGGCTGTGCAAATTCGTAAATTGCAAATTACACAGGATGATACGTTAATACGTCATTTTGTTCCAATTCCGCGTGGTCTGCGCATTGGTGATTATGTGGTGCCCAGCAACGGTATGTGGGACATAATTGAACAACAATTTTACCCAAATTTGGGTACCGGTGAATTTATTTATGGACGTGGGTAAAAATTGGGTTGTATTTTACCCCTTGCACCGAATCGGCATTTTTTGATAAAATTCATGAAATGAAAGGATGTAGGCACGTAACAATTAACAGGAGCAAAAAGTTATGGAATTTTCAGTCTATCGCCAGGTATTAATCCGTGCACTGGGGCATATGCAGTCAATTGTTGAAAAGCGCGCGACATTACCAATTTTAATGAATGTTAAATTGGAAGTGGCGGATGATTTAATCTTGTCCGCGACCAATGTCGATTTGGAATTGGTGGAACACGTTGCGGCGGACATTACGCTGGGCGGAAAAACAACTGTCCCGGTTCAGATGTTGTACGACATTGTTCGTAAATTGCCAGATGACGCAGAAATTAGTTTCAAGCAATCGGGTGACCAATTGGTTGTTTCCAGTGGACGTGCAGTATTTCGCTTGCCAACATTGCCGGCGGAAAATTTCCCGGCCATGGCGGGCAGTAATTTGACTACAAAATTCCAAATGACAACGGGTGATTTGGCGCACTTGATTGCCCAGACCAAGTTTGCAATTCCAACCGACGATGTTCGTTACCATCTGGGGGGGATTTATTTCCATATTTCTGCCGAAGACAAGGAAAAGAAATTAACCGCGGTTGCGACCGATGCCCAGCGTTTGGCATTATGTGCGATGCCTGCGCCGGATGGTGCATCAGAAATGCCATCGGTTATTTTGCCGCGTCGCGTAATTGGCGAATTGTCCAAGTTATTAGAAGATGCCAATGTTGACGATGTAACGGTTGAATTATCTGATACCAAGGCGCGCTTTACCGTTGGCGCGGCCACATTGACCAGTAAATTGGTTGATGCACAGTATCCAAATTATCGCGTTGTTATACCCAAGGGCAATGACAAAATTGCAATTTTGGATCGGAAACAATTTGTTAACGCGGTTGATTTGGTGTCTGTTGCATCTATGGATAAAACAAAATCAGTGCAATTGACATTTTCAATGAACAAATTGGTCGTCAACGCATCCAGTCCTGATGCCGGTACCGCAACCCAGGAATTAGATATTGAATACAACGGGGACAGTTCGTTTACGGTTGTGTTTAATGTTAAATTCTTGCTGGACGTTGCAGGCCAGGTCGAAGGGGATAAATTCCAAATGGAAATGCAGGATCCGTTGTCCCCGACAAAAATTAATTCAACCGATAAAAATACAGATGCATTATTTGTTTTAATGCCAATGCGGATGTAATAATAAAGACTTATGGGGGAACCGTGGTTCCCCCTGTTTGTTTTTAAATGATGTTTTATTGAAAAACGTATAAAAAATAAATCGTGTCTTTATTTGGTTATGTTGTGCATTTATTTGTGGCATATCAACGTTGGTTTAATCCGCAAAAAAATGGAAACAAACGAATAAAAAATCCGCCATATGGCGGAAAATGTTTTTAATACATAACATACGTTGTGCGACGAACCATTGGTTGTGGGGCATTACATGCATGACAGCCACATGATGATACGGCCGGTGCCGCCGGTGCAATAACCGAACGCGTAACGCGTGGCGTGTCAAAGCCCGCTGTGTCGCGACCAAACAAATCGGCGCAACGTGTATTGCGATACACAATCTTTTTATCTGTGTCCATGGCGCGAACATCTGCGTTAAAGCGACGGCCGCGTTCATTTGTGTAGTACACGCAATCTTCACCATCTTGGGTGTAACGAACATCGCCCTTGTAATAATCATAATATGTACAACCTGCCAAAGCAGCGGCCGCAATCACAGAAATAATCAGTTTTTTCATGATTTGTACCTTCTTTATCTGTTTTATCTCGCCTGATGCTCCCCGATTCGGGTCTTATTGTTGCACAAATATTTGCGTTGTCAATCACTAACACTCGCGCTGGGTGGCGGTGTGTGATATAATACACATCACAAAAGGATGTGAAATATGAATTATTCTGATTTTGGGTTGGTAAATACCCGGGAAATTTTCCGGGATGCGATTCGTCGTCGTTATGCTGTGCCGGCGTTTAACTTTTATAACATGGAAACATTGAATGCAATAATGTCGGCTGCGCGCGAAACAAACAGTCCTGTTATATTGGCTGTATCAGAGAGCGCTATGAAATATATGGGTGCTGATATGTTAATGGGCATGGTATCTGGATTAAAGTTGCGCCCACAGTATGGTGTTGCATTGCACCTGGACCATGGGCATTCATTAGATGCGTGTCGTATGGCAATTGAAATTGGTTTTTCATCTGTAATGATAGATGCCAGTGCAATGTCGTATGATGAAAATGTTGAACTGACCCGGCATGTTGTTGATATTGCGCATCCACATGATGTCGTGGTAGAGGCGGAATTAGGCGTATTATCAGGCATAGAAGATGAAAACACGCAATCGACTGAATCCAATTATACTAACCCGGACGATGTTGTACGATTTGTTAGTGATACGAATATCGATTCGTTGGCTATTGCGATTGGCACCAGTCATGGCGCATATAAATGCAAGACGGAAAATGCCGAACTGCGATTTGATATATTGGCTGAAATTGCGCGGCGGCTGCCGGATTTTCCCTTGGTTTTACATGGGGCATCGTCGATTCCGCAACACTTTGTAAAAACGATAAACGAAAACGGTGGTGAATTAGGTGATGCACGTGGTATTGCGCCATCGCAACTGCGTCGGGCAACCGAAATGAATATTTGCAAAATTAACGTAGACAGCGATTCGCGCATGGCGTTTACGGCCGGTGTACGTGAATACTTGCAAACCCACCCCGCCAATTTTAACCCGCGTGATTGGATTGGTGCAGGCATGAAATTGATTGCAGAAAATTGCGCCGCCGAAATAAAAAGTATAATGGGCAGTGATGGTAAACTATGATGTAACAAAATCCGGTAAAAATTGGTGAAACAACATATACTGAATTGATGATGCGTCATGACGTGTTAAATATGTGTTTTGTTGTTCTGTAATAAAAATAAATATGAAATGATAAAAAATTCGTATTTTTGTTGGTTTTATTGATGTCGGCACAGTCTGTGCCGACATCTATGTTACGTCCAGGGGTGTCGCACCATATGAAAATCACAGTTAATGGGCAAGAATACAACGTTATCACGGTTTAATCTTGCCATCTGGCATTGATTCAACCATGTCTGTGCTATCAATGTCGGCCGTAACGCGTATTTTTTTGCCGGGCGGTAAATTACCGCCCAGTGTATATTCACGGTGGCATTCCGCCTCTATATCTATTTTTTAATTGGCTTAATTTCTACGTCATACACCGATATATTTAACTTGCCCATTTATTACCCCCCCCAATAAAAAACTGTGGGAGCACCCACGGTTATATATATTATTGTATCTAATCCATTTCACATTGTTCTGGCGTGTTACCAATTGCATAACACCGCGCACGCATTTTCTGGTTTTCGTTTTCCGTCAACACACAAAGTACGATAAACAGTGTCCCAAACATCATCAACATCGCTAATTTTGGGTGTCTATCTACCCAGCCCCCGAATAATAACTTTTTGTCGCTCATTGCAATGCCGTTAATAACCGCTCTAATACTTTTATATCATACGTTTTTGTTGGCTGTAAATATTTATTTACTGTCGGTGGCGGGCGGGCTATTTTTCTTCTACGTTGGCCAATGAAAACAATACCGATGATATTAATGATTGGTATGGAACATGTTGTTGTTCGGCCAGTTGTTTTATTTTGTCCAACACCGGGCGTGGTATACGCATATTTATTACACAGTCAGATTTATTAAACGTGCGGTACGCCGCATATTCCCGCAGCAGCGATTCAATATTCATTATGAATAATTGTTGCATGACATTTGGCATACACAATCTCCTATACAGACAACAATACCAATGTAATTACAGTTGACTATATCATCGTATATACGAATGTCAATACAAATATATTTACATCTGTAATTACTTGTGTAATGGCGGTTGTGTTGATGTTTGTGTTGTTGTGTTGTGCTGGGTCTGGGCTTGCATTTTGTGGCGCGCACGTATACAATCAAGTGCATCTAAAAAGGAATGGAAAAATATGTTAAAAAAATTACTTGTTGCATTATGCTCTTTATTTTTCGTTGCGCAATCGCATGCGGAATTAAAGGTTGATATTGTTGCCGGCGCGGCCAGTCCGATATCGATTGCCGTGCAAAAAATTGAAACCGCAAATGGTGTTTTGACGCGTGATGCCGAAACAGTGCGTGATGTCGTTGAAAATGATTTGAAATCAACCGGGCTGTTTCGGATTGTTTCGCATGATGCGTTTCCGGAATATGTAAAATTGGGCGATATGCCGACATTTAAATCGTGGGCGGCGATTAAGACCCAGGTTTTGGTCCAAGGTAAAATGACCGTTACCGATGGTAAATATAAATTGGAATTCTATGTCTGGGATGTGAATGCATCTGAACAGATAGAGGCGCAATCGTTGGTTGCGTCAAAAAAATCTGTTCGGCGGTTGGGGCATATCATGGCCGATGCGATATATGAACGTTTGACCGGCGAGATAGGGTATTTTGATACGCAAATTGTATTTATTGCCGAAACGGGGCCGGTTGGTAACCGTACAAAACGTATGGCGATAATGGACCAAGACGGTTATGGTTTACGCTATTTATCAGACAGCAATGCCTTTGTCATGTCGCCGCATTTTTCGCCCAATATGCAGACGATTGTGTTCTTGTCGTATCATAATGATGACCCGATGGTTTGGTCGTTGGACCTGAATACCGGGGAACAGCGCAGGCTGGGCCAGTTTGGGGGTATGAATTTTGCACCGCGATTTTCACCCGACGGGCGACGTGTGGCATTGTCACTGGTAAAAAATGGTATTACACATATATATGAGTATGATATTGCGGCCAAGACATTACGACAATTGACATTTGGCGAATCGATTAATACCAGTCCATCTTATTCCCCCGATGGACGAAAAATGGCATTTAATTCGGATCGTACCGGTCGCCAACAGATTCATGTTCTGGATTTGCAAACATTGGCCGAAGAACGTATTACATACGGTGATGGCAAATATGCAACGCCTGCATGGTCGCCAGACGGACAATTTATTGCATTTACAAAAATTGCCGATGATACATTTTATATCGGAATAATGTCACCAAACGGTCGTAACGAAAAAATATTGGCGGGGGGCTGGTTTATGGAGGCACCGTCTTGGGCACCCGGTTCACGTCGCTTGGTATATTATGAAACGGAAAAGGCATTGGATGGCATTGAACGCATCAGCCATATTCGCAGTGTTGATATCACCGGTCAAAATGTATACGACATTGAATTACCGGATAATATAAATGGAACCGAGCCAACATGGTCACCAAAATTGCCGTAACATTTTGTGTTATTTCTATGTTGGCGGGTGTGGCATGTGCCACACCCGCGACGGTTGGTTACATAATTGATGGTGACACGTTTTCTGCAACGGTAAAATTAGATGACGATATTCGTATTTCTGTGCGCGTTCGTATTCGTAATGTTGATACGCCTGAAATTCATGGTCAATGTGCGCATGAAATTGAAATGGCAAACGCGGCGCGTCAACGCTTGGGCGAATTAATACCGGTTGGTACAGATATTGAATTGACCAATATTACGGATGATAAATATTTGGGGCGGATTGATGCAAACGTTCTTGATGCCACGGGTAATGATGTTGGTAAAATATTAATAAATGAAAAATTGGGGCGCGCATACAACGGCGGCCATCGTGCCGGATGGTGTGATTAATATTTTGTATTGAAAATATTTATTGTCTGTGTGGAAACAGGTGGGCCATAACCAACCATTGTAAACCAAACACCTCTACAATCGTTGTTGTTAACAGTGCAAGGTACACTGTCTCAGAAATATTTTTATAACCAAAGAAATAGTCTATGTATAAAAGCGTTAGAACGCATATAGACCAAATTGATATAAATATGATTATAAAAATTGCTTCTAATTTTTTTAGGCTGGTATCTTGTTCGTATCGTTTATCCTCTTTGGACAATATTTTTGTTTGTGTTACGGCATATTCTGTTATTTCTTCAACAGAATCAGGATTATCGTTTTTTAGTTCTTCAACCTTATTATCTAAATCTTGTTGGTTTTTGGGAATATAAAAGTACGTTTGCGGTAATGCTTCCGCCTGTATTTGCTGATTAATATTGCCAATATTTAGTTCTTTTTTTATCTGGTTCCAATTGTACTGTTTTAGTGACGCAAATGTTTTCAGCAATGCGTATTTCTGGTCTTCTGATGATTTATGTTCGTTTTGTGAATCAAATAATTTATAATAACGAATTCCTGGGAATCCGGAAACGAATGAAACACACAATGGTGTTAATTTTGGTTGGTTTCGTAAAGTTTGACAATACAGTCCGATGCATTCCAGCATTGCGCCCGCAACACCCCCCAGTGCCTGGCGACCATATGTAATATATGCCTGGGGAATGTTAGATATTTTACCAAGAGCAGCATATGAAATTTTTAATTCGTTTTCGGCACAATATATAAGAACTGCAAATGCGCGTTTCAGTGACAGTTCCCAGTTATCAAACGGATGTGCCCATTGTTCGGCACGTTTCTTTATTTTGATTGGTCTTGATTGGTTTGTAAAAATTGTTCAAATGTCATTGTTGTGTTTCTTGGTTGTATTATTTATGCGCTGTGGCGGTTTATTGCGGTGGCGATTTCATCTAAATCGGCATTGCATGGCAACAGTGGTTCAAAATAAACGTTTGCGGTGCCGGGGCGCATTTTCCCGCGCCGTGGCCAATATAGTCCCGAATCGGTTCCTGCGGGCATAATCGGTAATTTTAATTCATGGGCCAAGAATAATAATCCGCGGCGTAATTCTGGGCGCGCGCCGGGGTATACACGTGTACCTTCGGGGAAAATGACCAATGTACCGCCCGCCATAATTTTATCTGCAACAACCGCGGCCAATTTTTTCATATTTGTGTGTCCGCGTGACCGATTAACCGGAACCAGGCCCAATCGCCAAAATGCCCAACCGTAAATCGGAATCCACATCAATTCACGTTTCACGATAAAGAAAGAGTTTGGTATTGTACGATACAAAATCGCAATTTCTAATATTGACATGTGTTTTGCGGCAATAATCGCCTTGCCATCGGTGCGGGCGTTACCATTTGGCTTAACCGGAATACCGTTTTCCATGGTCGGCGGGTAATGCACCGCATATCGTATACCCATAATCCCACGTGCCAGCAGTAGCAGACCTGCAACCTCTATCCCGACAATAAATCGGTTTAATCGTTTTGATATCAATCCCACCAGTAAAATCGGTGACCAGCACAAGAAATAAAAGTACATTGAAACCTTAAACAAAATTGTACGTAACATTTTATCCTTCCTTAATCCCTGTCAGGGTTACGATATATTTCATATATTCAATTGTCCACCGTTCCAACCGCCGGCCGGGCCGCATTCCGCCCAGGCGTACCGGGCACGCAACAACGTCTACATCGGGCATTTCTGAACGCATCAGGTGCATTGCCCGGTTCATATGGTCTTCGGTTGTGACCAGTACGATTCGTGTTAATCCACGTTCATCAGAAATTTTGCGAATCGCACGTGCATTTTGATATGTTGATTTTGATTCCGATTCGATGGTTGCGCGTCGTGCAATGTCGTGTGTTATATTTGCGCCCGCCCCGATAATATACAGATGAGAGTTTGGTTTATCGTGTGCAATGCGCATTGCAAATGGAATACGTCGTGCATCCCCGGTCAGGACAAAAATACTGTCGTCTGGCATGATTGTCCCACAACGTGTCGGTGCGGTTGATTTGAATATAATTCCGCCAATTACGAACCCTAGTAATAAAATAAAAGAAGGTGTTATCAGTTTCATTTAGTTACGTTGTAATATTTTCAGCGTTGTACGTCGTGTCATCCATATTGCGAATACGATTATCAGGACTGTTGCGATAAATATCGCCAACCAACCCGCGCCCGAAATACCAATCATGGCCATCAACCCAACACGTGCCGCCCGTGCCGCCCATATAATCAAGCATAACACGATTGACGCGGCAATAAAACCGATTGCGCCCGCGCCGACACAGATTTTTGCGACGATAACCTGCATTTGTTTGGCAATAAATGCATCTGTTGCACCAACCTGGTTTAATATTTCCAGTTCCCGCCGATGCAACATCGCGGTATTTCGCGCGATATAAGAAACACAAATCGTAATTGCACCGATTGCCATGGCCAGTATAATTGCCGCAATAAACACCATGCGCCACCCCGCAGATACAGATGTTTTTACCGCATCTGCATGTGTCAAGAAGCGTCCATATGGTGCAATTGCGTCGGCAACGTGGCGCATATTGTCGCGGGTGGTAAACTTAACCTCCCACATCTTGGGCATATAGTTTGCCAATGCCGTACCGCCATTTGACACCCATGGGCGTAAAATACGATTCATTTCATCGGTACTGATTTCATTAACAGATGCAATTTTTGATTTATTTTCATTCAGTACCTTTTGCACGACGGCGGCATTATCAGATTTTGTAACCTGAACAGTTGCAATCAAATCCCATTGCGCATTCCACCGCACGACTGCGGTACCGATGCTGATTGCGACACCAAATGCCAACACGCCCAAGAACGTCATCAAACCCATAATCGCCGTCATAAAGACAGATTGTTCGCGTGCAAAAGAAAATACAATCGGCGTTTTCATCTATTTTGCCTTTTCAATATCGTCAAATTGCTTGGACAGTTCGGAAAAATAATTTTGTGGTTTGGGGCCTTTCCATATCTTTTTTGTGGCATCTGTTGGTGTGTGTTGCGTGGCGGTATGTGCCGTGCCGACAAATCCGACGCGGTGATTTTCCACATTAATTACTGGGAATTTATAAGTATCCATTAACTTTTTACTGTGTGTTGCCAGAATAATCGTTGTTCCGAACATTTTATTCATTTGTATAAACAGTTCCATTAATCGCGACGCGTTTTCATCGTCTAAATTTCCGGTTGGTTCGTCTGCCAACAGAATCTGTGGCTGAACAATAATTGCGCGCGCAACAGAAACCCGCTGCTGTTGTCCACCGGACAGTGATTTTGGATTCGCATCGGCATATTTCCCCAGACCGACCCAGTCTAACACCTTGGTCACCAGTTTTTTTACCTTGGGCCCTGGCACACCGCGCACCCGCAGGGGCAGGGCGACATTATCAAACACCGTCATATGCGACAGCAGTGAATATTCCTGGAAAACAATGGCCATTTTATGGCGCATTTGCGCAATATCATCACGCGACATTTCGCCGGTATTGCGCCCAAAGATTTTTATTTGCCCAACCCGTGGCCGGTGCAATTGATAAATTAACCGCAACAGTGTTGTTTTCCCTGCGCCCGATGCCCCCGCCAGGAAATAGAACGCGCCCGCACTGATGTTAAAAGAAACATCGGTCAACACGTCTTCGCCGTTGTCGTACGCGGCGGCCACATTTGCGAATGAAATTGCTGTCTTTTCTTCCATGTTCCGAATCGTAGTAAAAAAACACAGCCTTGACCAGTGGTTTTTTTGTGAATAGTGTATAGTTAATAATGTATAAATGCCTGCCGTGTTTCACAGGCGGACGCATAATTATATAAATTGCACCGCATGGAATTATCCATGCGGTGCGTATAAACACGATTCGCTTTTATTTAACCCGTGTTGTGACGTTTCGGTTTTTTTGCCACACATCTTCGCCGGTGCCAATAAATTGCGGGCGTTCTTTGCCATATGACACCGTTTTTATACGCGTTGGTTCAATGCCGTTTTTCATAATTGTGTGTGCCGCGTTTCCGGCGCGCATCGCCCCCAGTGCCAGGTTATATTCCGTTGATCCGCGTTCGTCACAGTGTCCTTCCATAACAATATTTTTATCTGGATTCTTTTTCATATACAGCGATTGCCGATACATTTCATGTTCCGAATCGGATTTTATTTCTGCGGAATCAAAGTCAAAATACACACGGTTTTCATCAATGCTGGTCGGCACACGTGTACACGCCGCCATCAACCCCAGAACAGTCAAGAGTGCGAATTTCTTCATATTTCACCTGCTTAAATACAATTCCGTCACGTAATATAGCAAGATTGTTTATCGCGTGTCAATCATGATTTTTTATTGCGTTTGGAAAATGGGTAAAAATGTGATATAATGCCAAGCAACATGATTTCAGCAAGAGGGAATGTAACCATGAAAAAACTAGTTTCAACATTGGCAATAATGTTAATTGCGGCCCCGGCCATTGCGGCCCCCAGTTATCTGAAACGCGACAGTGACGGCGGTTATAACGTTACATACGATTACACGGACAAGGCGAAAACCGGTTGGTACGGCACCGCCCGCGCGGAATTAAGTTTTCTGAATTGGAAGAATAAATATTCAACCGATTATACCGGCGTATTTACAGAATACGGCAGTGACAGTTATTCCATGGAACCTGTATTCGGCGGGTCGTTGTCGGTTGGTCGTCGTTTTGGTTATTTTTGGCGTGGCGAGGTTGAAGCCGGCTATATCGGCAACTTTACCGACAAAGATGACGGGTTTGAATTTGAATTGTCGATACCGTATTTAACGGCAAACGCATACTATGATTTTACATCTGGTCTGTACGTTGGTGCGGGAATTGGTGCGGCCATGCCAACGACCAAGATGGACGGTTTATACTTTACAGATAATGGTAACCGCACGCATCGTGGGTTTGGTGTTGATGCCGGGGTGATGGTCGGATATTCACATAAATTGGATGATAACTTTGTATTGGATTTACGTTATCGCCTGGCCGGGATTAGTGGCGTAAAGCAAACCCGTGAAATCATGGATGCCACCGACACGTATGACTTTCAGGTCAAGACAGGCTTCATAATGGATAATTCAATATCATTGGGTATCAGATATGAATTTTAACCAAAAAACCGTTTGGAGTGCGATTCGTTTTATGGTATAATATAACATCGGTAGAGAGAATAGATGAAACACGAATATATAACATCTGCGATAACCATTGCATGTACGATATGCGCGACAACGGCACACGGTGTGTCGGCGGTGCGTTCGTTGGGTGGTGTGGGAACATACGTGTCTGCGAATGCGGCGGCAAATTCCGTATCTGGGGCGAATGCGGCGGTCACAACGTCCGACGCGTCCGCGATGAATACCGGTGCGGTTGCCACGCGTGGTGGTGCGGTTCGTATAAACCCGGCGACAACGCGCACGACGACGGCTGCGGCCAAGACATCGGGTACGCGCACAACGGGGCGGGTGGCGACATCGCCACGTTTGTCCATTGGTAAATATTTGGGCGTGTCGGGTGTAAACGCCGGTGCGGGCCCCAGTGCATTGCGCGCCAATATCAATGCCGCGCCGAATGTTGCGGGTAACGTTGGTGCCGAAACGGCATCGGAATTGCGTTCGGATGTGGACAACCTGCAACGCAGTGCCGAAGAATTTGCAGAACAGTTGGATAATAAACAGGACAAGTTAACATCGGATGCCAACGCGGGCGATTATATTGATATCAGTGACGATGGTGAAATATCGGTTAATGTTAATGAATTAAAGAATGCGTTTATTGCCAATGCGGGTGATGGTGACCCAATCGAAATTGGTACTGACGACGATAATAATCTGTTGTGGCGGTATGTTGGTGACGATGATGATAATTGGCGTGTTTTGGCAACGTTATCAGATATTGTTGGTTCAACCGACATGAATGCGGCGATTGTTGCGGCGGTTGATGCGGCCCGGGATGAAATAATGGCGGATGTTTACACCAAAACCCAGACCGACGAATTAATTGGTGAAATTGATAAAATAATCGGTGACACCGATGATTTGGAAACCACAACACATGACAGTGTTGTTGCGGCGATAAACGAATTAAAGTCAACATCGGCGACATCTGGCGCATTGGATGAATTAACCGGTCAGGTTGATGATTTGCTGGATTACGTGGGTGATGAAACCTTGGAAACCACGGCGGACACAATCGTCGGTGCCATTAACGAGGTGCGTTCATACACATTACCATTGGCCAACCCGATTTGTACGGCCCCATCAAACCTGTGCGTGTTAAGTATAAATGGTGATGGTGAATTGGAATGGGTTGCGGTAACGGAACCGGCGTATGATACCACGCCTGTGCCGGTCTCTGGTGATGTGTCGGGCTCTGGTGATGTGCCGTACTATGAATAACAAAAATCGGATTTAACAAAACAAACAACGAAACAAACAAAACAAAGGAAGGAAAAATATGAAAAAATTAACATCAGGTATATTTGCATCAATGCTGGGGTTGGTTGCATTTGGTGCAAACGCAGAAATCGCATCCAAGGGCTATGTTGATGCCAAGATTGCGTCGACGGGCGGTGATGTAACCGCATTGGATGCCCGGGTTACCACCAACGAAGGGGCCATAACATCATTGGCGAATAATATATCGACCGAAACAACCAATCGTACAAATGCCGACGATGCGTTGGGTGTACGTATTGATGGTTTGGCTGATGCCAAGCAAGATAAGTTGATTCCGGGTAAACATATTGCGATTGCCGACGATGGTAAAACAATTACAACGACATATACCGGTACGGCACCAATCGTTATTGATGCGAATTCTGGTGCAATCAGTTTGACAACAGATTCATCAATTACAGAATCAAACAAGACCAGTACAAATCCTGTTCAGACCAAGGCTGTATATGATTACGTTGATGGTTTGGTTGGTGATATTAATGCAACTGACCTGGCCGATGCATTGTCACAAAAGGTTGACAATGACACCTATGCTTCAGATAAATCGGCGCAATCCACAAAAGATTCGACACAAGATTCGGCGATTGATGCCAGATTAACGGTTGCCGATTTTAACGCCGCCGATACAGACAGTATCGCCGTTGATAACAAGAAAATCAGCGTGACGTTTGGCAATGTTGACGAGAATAATACAACCACGGCTGTTACAGGTAAATCTGTTTACGATGCGATTGCCGCCGCCAGTAATGATGCCGGTGACGATATTTCATCAGAAGCGACAGCGCGTGAGTTCGCAGATGCATTGGAAAAGCAAAATCGTCAGGCCGCAGATAATAAATTGGTCACGGACTTAAACGCGGAAAAGGCCGCACGTAAAGCAAATGACGATGCAATCATTGATTCATTGGGCACATTGGCAAATATCAGTGGCGCATGTTCAACCGATAATCAGTGTGTGTTGAAATTCGACGGCACCAACTTTAAATGGGAGGCCATAGAACGTGGCGAGGCCAGTTTCGAAGGGACAATTGACGAAACCGCCGCGACCCCAAAAACCCCCGCAACCAAAGCAACGGTAACGGATACAACATTGCCGGCTGATTCGACGGGAGAAGCGGCCTAAACCCGCGGGAAACGAATAATCGGGTGGGGTGGGTAAATCCCCCCCCCCCCCCGATAAATGATTGACCTTTGCGATAATGTTGGGTGTAAATACCCGAAACGCGCGCAAACAATTAAAAACAACAAAACAAACAACAAAATAAACCAACGGGGATTACAACGCAAAAATAAAAAGGAAAAAATATGAAAAAAACTTTGCGCACGGTTTCCATGATTGCGGTTGCATCCGTAATCGCATCCCCGTCGTTCGCCGCCGGTCTGGCATCCGGTGATTGGACTAACAAATATTTTGTTGACTTTGATAACGACTGGCCGGCTTCTACTGCTGCAGCTTCGGCGGACAAAATTATAACCGCGGTTGAGTCAACTGGAAGTACGGGGGGTACAATTACTCGTAGTCATATTGGTATTGGTAAATACTTAAAGGTGTCGGGCGGAAATCTGGCTGGTGATTTGAGTGAAGAAGAGATAGCAATACCAACAGACTTTACATTTGATGCTGATGAAGCAACGGTCACGGTTACGGGAACGGTCGAAACCGCCACAACCGAAAACAAGGATATAACGATTGCAGGAACGGTCGAAACCGCCACAACCGAAAACAAGGATATAACGATTGCAGGAACGGTCGAAACCGCCACAACCGAAAACAAGGATGTAACAATTGCGGGAACGGTTGAAACAGCAACAACCGAAAATAAAACGGTTGCAGTTCCAAAAACATATACATTTACCGGTACCGATACAACAGTTGCGGTTCCAAAAACATATACAGTCAGTGGTATTCCAACAACGGGTAGTGGCAGTGTTGATACTTGTTCGGGGGGCTCTGTATTACAGGGCACAGAATGTGTCGGGGTTTTACAGGTATCAAATGGACAGTTTGATAATCCAACAGGCACTAAAACAAGTACAGGTGTTGTAATTCCCGGTGATTTGTCATCTATAAGCGTGGCAACAAATGAAACAGAAAATAAAACAGTTACGATTGCAGGAACGGTCGCAACCGCCACAACCGAAGATAAAACGGTTGCGGTTCCAAAAACATATACATTCACTGGTGTCGATACAACAGTTGCGGTTCCAAAAACATATACATTTACTGGTGCCGATACAACGGTTGCGGTTCCAAAAACATATACATTTACTGGTGCCGATACAACGGTTGCGGTTCCAAAAACATATACGTTTACCGCGAATCAGGCAACGGTTAGCGTTGAAGGTACGGTAACACCAACGGTTGAAAACAAGATTGTGCTGGTACCAAACAGCTAATCACGATAATCGCGGCCATTGGAAACAGTTTCAGCGGGCTGTCGGGTAAAGTCGGCGGTTCGGTAGATAACAATAACAAAACAAACAAGGGAAAGAACAAACATGAAAAAATTAAAACTTTTGACTGTTTCACTGGTCGCGATTGCATCCGTAACGGGTGGCGCGGCGTGGGGCGCGAATGACGAAAGTAACCTGCCCAACCCATCGGGTGTGGCATCGGGTTCCTGGGTTAATAATTACTTTGTTGACTTTACCGATAACGATTGGCAGAAAAAGAAAGATACCAGCACACTGGAAAAAGGTAAAAAGTTACAAATCCTTACCGGGGTCAAGAATATTGAGCAGTCATCGGATGATCCGGAAATGTTCCAAAAATATGGTAAACATATTCAACCGCAATATCGTGAGGCAAATTTTATTCTGGATAAAAATGGTGATATAACCGCAGATGCGAATATAGAGGCCGGTATCGCAACATCAGTAACGGATACTGATAACAATGGCTATAAAGAAGTAAATGTTGTTTATGATGATGAACGTGGTTTAGATGTTGACGACGATAATAAATTATATACCGAAATCGCAAAGTCGCATTCCGCCCCACGTACCAAGGCCGAAGCAACCAAGGCAATGGCAAACACTAACAATGCGTTGTATGTTGATGGCGATAACGGTTTACACGTAATGTATGATGGTAAAACCATTTTTTATGGCGAGAATGGATTGGAAACGGCCCCAACGATGCCGGCATTCCCAACGGTTTCAACCGAATGTGCCAGCGGTTATGTTCTTGAAAACGGTCACTGTGTATTATTGTTGACCGCTGACCAGGAACAATTCCCAACAGATGCCGACCATTACAGGGACAAAGCTATTGTTGCACCGAAACTTTTGAGTGTTACTGCTGCTCAGCGATATATTCAAGGCCCCGTACGCTTAACAAATGCGTCTGGTGACACAACAACATTTGACAGTTTGGACCGTGCAACTGGCTTGAAAGAGATATTGGCTAACTCTGAGACCGCAAATGCCACGTTGAGTACTATACTGGAAAATGCGCGTTAATCACGAAAAAAACTTGTCTATTCTTTCATGTGTGTGTTTCCCCCGTTCCACGGGGGGGATTTTTATTCATGGTCTATAATTGTGGATGGTGTGTGAAAATCCGTTCTTTTTTATGGTGGGTGACGTGGCACCGTAACGCTATGTTGACGGCAATTGGATGGTGTTGGTCGGTATTGTGTTACGCCGGGACAGTATAGATTGGTGACCGGTGGCCCACTGTACCACCGGTGAATTGTACCCACAATTTGCATCCAATTCATGGATGAACCGGCAGAGAATAACAAAATGCCTGTGGCGCAACGCCCGTTGCACCGGTGTGCCGGGGGGGGCGGTTGTGCCCCCCGACGCGGACGCGCCAAGTATCCAAATGGATGGGGATTTCATGCCTGTCACATGCATCATTCCCAAAATTATAAATCCGCAACCATAATTTCCAACCACCAACAACCATATAAAATATTTTTTATTTATTGCATTTAAGGTCTTGCCCGGCGATTCGCAAAATGGTATAATGTGCATGAAATTTGGATGTAGGATTCATGAAAACAAGTGCGTTATTATTTACGGTTATTATGTGTTCTGTGGCGGGAACATGGGCGGCCAATGCCGCGCCGGCGGCCGGTGTTGCCGGTGGTGACTGGGTAAATAAATATTTTGTTGACTTTACGTATCATGATCACCGGGATGTTCATGCCACGGATATCGGTCTTAATAATAATTCGGAGTCTGCAGCCGGGCAATGGAGGATGTATGTTAATACTACGCGCACTGATTGGTCTCAACAGGAAAAACAAGAAAAATCAGCTGGGGCTGGTGTTGTAATTGGTGTTGATGGAAACCAGGCCGATGGCACAGTTGATGTTAATAAAAGTACAGCAGTGCCGGTTAGTTGGATTTCTGGTGCAGTCCAGGCCGACGGTATTGCAACCGACTACAATAACAATTCTAACGTGGCCCAGGTTGATTGGCTATATAATGACGAAAAAGGGTTGGATGTTGAAAATTATCAAGACAACAGTGGTAGTACAAGAACCCGCGCAGTGGTCAAGGTTGATGGAACAACCGTAAAATTTAATACGTCTGGTCAATTACAGGCCGCAGGTATGGCGGATGTTGAATATAAAAATAATGTAAGTGGTACAACATCAACATCAAATGATGTCAATAATTACAATACATCTGCAAACAAGGGGATGATAGTCAGTTCTGTTGAAAAGATAACACAGGCAAATGGTGATACAAAACTGCGTGCAACATTGGATAATATCAAGGTCCCGGTTGGCAGTGCAACAGTCACAAATAAATATGCCACCATTTGGATAGAAGATTGATTAAATCCCCCATATCGGGGGATTTTTCTTGCTATTGAAACATAAACAACATGCCGACGCCTGCGCCGGCGAATATTATTGCGCCCGCAACCAAGTACCAAAAGTATTTCTTTACGATTGTGTTGGCCATACCCTGAAACCGCCATAATAAAAAACCGACAATTGCAAATCGCGCCGAACGAAACACCGCCGATACGCCGATAAAAATAAAAATCGGAAAACTTAAAAAACCCGCGCATATTGCCATTAATTTATATGGTATCGGGGTCATCGCGCTTAACATAATTATTAATGCACCGTGTTGAATAAACATATCTTGGGCAATCTGAAACTTTTCGGCGGATGCAAAGTTATTTATAATCCACATGCCAACCGAATCGAACAGCCACAGTCCGATTATGTATGCCAATATGCCACCAACAAAGGACCCCAGTATTGCCGCAATTGTTATTGGCATGACCCGGCGGCGGTCGGCGATAATTGCGGGGGTCATAAAAACCTCTGGCGGGACAAACAGGAACACAGATTCACATACGGTCATTAAAAACACAACCCATGAATACGCCGGGTGGCCGGATTTTTTCAATACAGAATCAATGAATTTCATTTTATGCCCCATGTTTCAGCAGGAATTTTTCTTGATTGTAAATTAATGCACGACATAATACAATCAAGAAAACAGACAGGATTTATAAAATGCGAAATGTAAAATCAGATTCTAATCGGCCGGCACGTATCGCCGCCAAAGTACAACAGATTGTTGCAGAAATTCTGCGCGATAATTATGCAGATGATGCAACGTTGGATGGTGTGTCAATTGTTGGTGCCGATGCGCATGGCGCGGGCCAGTTTGTGAAATTGTATTACTATGTTCGTGGTGGCGAAAATGCGGCGGTGACGGCGCGTCTGGGCGATATAACACGCAGTGTGCGCTATGAATTGGCGGCACGCATGAATCAAAAGTACGTGCCGGAAATTCGGTTCGTTTATGACGATACACTGGAACGCGCACAACGAATCGAAGATTTATTGAACAATTTGACGGAAAAATAGATTGCCGAATCGTTTATACTGGTTTATCATTGCCGCAACAGGCCCTTGGTACGAATGTAAAATTAAACCGCCTGTCGCAACGATTAATCAATGACCAACAACCATGCAAAAACATATTCGTAACTTTTCTATTGTCGCGCATATTGACCACGGTAAATCAACACTGTCAGATCGGTTGATTGAATATTGTGGTGGTCTGCAATCGCGTGAGATGAAGGCCCAGGTCTTGGATTCAATGGACATTGAACGCGAACGCGGTATAACGATTAAGGCCCAGACGGTACGTCTGAATTATCGTGCGCCGGATGGTGTGGAATATCAATTAAATCTGATGGATACGCCGGGGCATGTCGATTTTTCATATGAAGTGTCACGGTCATTGGCCGCGTGCGAAGGGGCGATTATACTGGTCGATGCGACCCAAGGGGTTCAGGCCCAGACGTTGGCGAATGCATACCTGGCATTGGATAATGATTTGGAAATGTTGCCGGTATTGAACAAGATTGATTTACCGTCGTCTGATGTTGTTGGTACGCGTGAACAAATCGCCGATGTAATTGGCCTGGATGCAGCGGATGCATTGGCGGTATCGGGCAAGACCGGGGCGGGGGTACCGGAATTATTAAATGAAATTGTTACAAAATTACCTGCGCCACATGGTGATGAAAACGCACAAACACGTGCGTTGTTGGTGGATTCTTGGTATGATTCATATTTGGGCGTTGTAATTTTGGTGCGTGTTGTTGATGGTAAATTGACGCGTGGGCAAAAAATAAAATTTATTGCAACCGGCGCAGAGTACACTGTTGATAAAATCGGGTACTTTACACCGAAAATGGTGAATGTTGATGCGTTAAACACCGGTGAAATTGGGTTTATTGTAACGGGTATGAAAACAATACACGATTGCCGGGTTGGTGATACAATAACCGATGCGCGCGCCGCCGTTGATGCGCTGCCGGGTTTCAAGCCGTCTGTGCCGGTGGTGTTTTCATCGTTTTTCCCGGTAGAGGCGGACGATTATCCGAACTTTCGTGAAAGTGCGGAAAAGTTGGCGTTAAACGATGCGTCGTTTGTGTTTACAACCGAAAAATCATCTGCGCTGGGGTTTGGGTTGCGGTGTGGATTTTTGGGATTGTTGCATATGGAAATTATCAGCGAACGGTTAAATCGTGAATTTAATCTGAATCTGATAAACACGGTACCAAGTGTGCTGTACAAGTTATATTTGCGTGGTGGCGATGTAATTGATTTGGAAAATCCGGCCGATATGCCCGATACAACGCGTATTGAAAGAATCGAAGAACCATGGGTGCGCGCAACAATTATGATGCCCGATAAATACATGGGCGGAATAATGGGGTTGTGCAGTGAACGGCGCGGTGTCCAAGAAAATATTTCGTATGTTGGCAATCGCGCGGTGTTGACATATCGTTTGCCGTTGGCGGAAATTGTGTTTGATTTTTATGACCGGGTAAAATCTCTATCGTCTGGGTATGCATCGTTTGATTATTCGGTGTGTGGGTACGAAGCATCGGATTTAGTCAAGGTTTCAATATTGGTAAACGAAGAAAATGTTGAGCCATTGTCATTTATATGTCACCGGATGGCCGCAGAAAAGCGCGGACGTCAAATCGTTGAAAAATTAAAAGATTTAATACCGCGGCATCAGTTTAAGATACCGTTACAGGCGGCGATTGGTGGCAAGATTATTGCGCGTGAAACCATTGCGGCATATCGCAAAGATGTTACGGCCAAATGCTATGGCGGTGATATTACACGCAAAAGAAAGTTATTGGAAAAACAGAAAGAGGGTAAAAAGCGTATGCGTACATTTGGCAACGTTGAAATCCCCCAGGCTGCGTTTATTAACGCATTGAAAGTGTAAAAACAAAAAAAGGAAATTGCAAGATGGACAAAAAAAAACAACGTAAAATATATCGTGATGCACGTAAGTTTTATAAAGAAAGGCGCAATGCACTGGTATTAGAATATGATGTTTTTGATGATACGGCGGCTTCGCGTGTTGCGTGTATCAAATATCCGCATTTTAACAGTTGTGTTTTGGGCCAATCGTTTCATTTGGTTTCAGAAAAATGTCAACACTTTTGCGAAGATAAATGTTGTAAAGTTGTTACATGTCCGATGTGGGGGCGTAATTCGTCATATGTTGTGGCGCGTAATTTCTATGATTATGTGTGCACAGAACAGAAACGTGGAACGTTTGCCAGATTTTTTCATCGTGAAAAATAAATTAACCAATGGGGTGTGTAAATGGCACATCAATTCTTTTTTAATCCGTATATATTGGACAATTTGCCCGCGCCACGCAGTGGATTTGATGTTGTCCAAGATGTATCAGAACCGCGCCTGCGGATGTATATAACGTCGCATGGTATAAAAACATTTTTTGTGCGAAAACGCATAAACGGGTGTGACCGCCGTGTTATCATCGGTAAATACCCAGATATGGATATTGAAGACGCACGCAGCGCGGTGCAAAGCGTATTAGATGTTGCAATGCAGAAGCCAATTGTACGCCGTAAAAAATTAACCTTTCGTCAGGTGTTGGATTTGTATCTGGAAAATCGTGTACGTCGTGGCGAAGATTCTAAAACCAAATTGATACGTGCGATAAATCGGCACTTTGTGCAATTGTTTGATAAAAACATTTGTGATATAACTGTGACGGATGCGCGCGCCGTTATTGATGCGATTTCTGGGGCGGCCATCGCGGCACGTATGCAGGAATTAATGCAAAGTGTTTTTAAGTATGCGGTTCAAACCGGTTACCTAAAAAATAATCCGATATCTGATTTACCAAAAATTCCCCAACATCGGCGTACGCGGCCATTAAATCGCAGTGGCATGCAACGGTTAATTGCGGCAATTCGGCGCGAACCATCCGATGTCTTTCGTGCGGCGTTTTTAATGCTGATTTATGGGTTTGCGCCGCGGTCACGTGTGTTTTCCATGCAATGGGAAGAATTGGATTTTAACCAGTACATGTGGCGCGATATGCCGTTATCAGATGCGGCGGTTGTATTATTACAAGATTTACCACAATACAGTACTTTTTGGGTATTCCCTGGTCGCGGCAGTCATTTGACAGATCCACGTACGGCATGGCGGCGTGTTGTAAACATGGCTGGGATTCCGAATCTAACAATGGATGATGTGAATAAATTTATGATGCGAAACCTAATCTGGGCCCCAGACAAGGAAGATTTGCGCGCAAACATGAATGCATTAATCGAAGAAATTACATCGTCAGATTTTTAATTTGTTGGTTTTCATGTTTTGTTATTATTTGTTATAATGTCTTGACACTATTGCAAGAAAGTGATAGCTTTACAGACACTGATGCTCTGAAATATGGGCCATAAAGTTAACCTAAACAAAGGATGAAAAATGAGTACTTTTGATAAAGTCAAAAAAATCGTAGCAGAAAAACTGGGCGTTGATGAAGCCAAGGTTACAGAAGCCGCCGCATTCGTAAACGACCTGGGCGCGGATTCTTTGGACGTTGTTGAATTCGTTATGGAAGTTGAAAAGGAATTTGATATCACGATTCCAGACGAAGAAGCCGCAAAACTGGTTACGGTTGGTGATGCTGTCAAATATATTGATGCACACAAAAAATAAAAAATAAGACTCCTCCTTTAGTTAAATAAAAAAACACAGCCGCCGAAATTCGTTTCGGCGGATTTTTTACTTTATCTGTGTGCGTAAAGCGTTTATTATATACTTATAAACGTTGGAAAAGGAATTTATTATGAAAAGAGTTGTTATAACAGGTATGGGTATTGTTTCGCCGGTTGGTACCGGTATTGAATACGCATGGAAAAATATTATTGCGGGTGTGTCGGGCGTGCGCAAAATTGACACGTTTGACGTGTCGGAATCTGCAACCCAGATTGCGGGGCTGCCCGTTGTGGGAACAGAACCGGGTCAATATAACCCAGATTCTGTGGTTGATGCACGGGACCAGCGTAAAATGGACAAATCAATTGTATACGGTATTGTTGCCGCAGATGAGGCGATACGTGACGCAAAACTGGACACGTATGATGGCGATAAAACACGCATTGGCGTATCGGTTGGTGCGGGTATTGGTGGATTAAATACGATTTATGATAATTGTGTTGAACTGTATACCGGTGGTCCACGTCGTATCAGTCCGTTCTTTATCCCCAAGGCGATTATTAACATGACGGCGGGACATATTTCAATTCGTTATGGTTTCCAAGGGCCAAATATTTCTGTGGTAACCGCGTGTGCGACCGGTGCGCATTCAATTGGCGAAGCCGCACGATTAATCCAACACGGTGATGCCGACATTATGATTTGTGGTGGAACCGAAGGGGCGGTTGGTAAAATTGGTGTTGCCGGGTTTAACGCAATGAAGGCATTGTCAACGCGCAATGATGCCCCAGAACGTGCATCGCGCCCATGGGATAAAGATAGGGATGGATTTATCATGGCCGAAGGTGCGGGCATATTGGTCTTGGAAGAATATGAACATGCACGTGCACGTGGTGCAAAAATTTATGCCGAAGTGGCGGGGTACGGTCTGTCGGGGGATGCATATCACATAACGGCACCGGCACCGGGTGGCGCAGGTGGAAAGCGCGCAATGGCCGCCGCGTTAAATGATGCAGGATTGACACCATCTGATGTTGATTATATTAATGCGCATGGCACATCAACAGGTTTGGGCGACGTTGGTGAATTGACTGCGGTGCGCGAATTGTTTGTGGGCAACGACCATGTATGTATGTCGTCAACAAAATCAATGACGGGGCATTTGCTGGGGGCCGCCGGTGCAGTAGAGGCGATATTCTGTGCGCTGGCAATTCGTGATGGTGTTGTTCCGCCGACAATAAACCTGGAAAATCCGATTGAAGAAGTTGGCGATTTTAACTTGGTACCAAATGTTGCGCAAACACGTGATGTTAATGTCGCGGTCAGTAATTCGTTCGGCTTTGGCGGAACGAACGCGTCATTGGTATTGAAAAAGGTTGCATAACATCAACGATAAACAGAAACATATAATGCGTCATATATTTGACGCGTTTTTTATATTGTGAATATTTTATAATATCTGATATTATATCTGTGTCGTGATTGTTCTTTGGTCACGATGGGGTGTGAAGACCCGTATTATAAGCGTCAATGTACTTTGGTGGGCGCGGTGCGTCTTTTTTGTACGTTGGCTGATGTGTTAAAGGGAAATCTCCTGGCGTTCTGATATTTGAATGGTTCAGGAGGGTTGCGAATATACCGAATCAGCAACACAAACGCTTATGATTGTCTTCAACCTCCTGGCCACTGAAATGTTAGTGGCATTTTTAATTTGACAACCGAAATAGGGGGAAAAATGAAAATGTTTTTTGATAATAAATCATTCATTTGTTTTTATGCGATATTGTTCGTCGTGTGTGTGCAATTTTGTATTGTTGGCACGGCCCGCGCCGCAACGTGTGATGCGGGGCAATACATTACCGATGGCGGTGAATGTGTTGTGTGTACCACTGGTTACTACTGTCCTGGCGATGATGCGCGATATGAATGTCCAAAACCTGGTGCAGACTATGAAACGTTGTGTGCGCCACTGCAATTACGTGGAAACACATTTCATGAAGGGGTATGGTCATGGGGTGGAAAATCCAAAGTCACAGATTGTTATGGTTTTTTGTATGCATATGATGAAAATGATAATCTTGTGTATATGGAAACAGCGTTTAAGCCGACCCTAAACGCCTATGATTGCCGGGCGCAATATTATTATCGTGCGGCTGTTGGGTGGTATCTGGATGGCAAATTGACATCGGGTTGGTTGTTTTTGCGTGTAAACAAGTGCACCAATGCACCAATAAACGCACATTATACAGGTTCCGGCACGCCGGATGTTGGCAATTGCCCGTGGGAATGTGATGCGGGGTTCGGGCATACATCCGACGACCGGTGTTTACCGCTGTGCCGGATTGGTGAAACGGCAATGAATGGAATAAATATATATGCCGAAAAGCATACCAAATATGCCATGGCCGTACCACGCGGTGGGGCAACATGTTGGATTAACGCAAAACGCGACATCGGCGGGAAATTGGTCCCGGTAAATTAGTAAAAAAACATATTGCCAAAAACGCGTGAATGCGGTATGATATATGGCATACAGGGAAATAAGCCGTGCACCAAAAAACCACCGTTTTTTTGTGCACGGGTAAAGGATGATAAAATGGCGGATTTCTGGGGCTTTGTAAAAAACAATTTATGCACAAAAAAACGGTGGTTTTTTTGTGCACGGGGTGTGGTGTTTGGCATATGCATTTTAACCAATGCCCACGCCGCAACGTGTGATGCGGGGTATTATTTGAACAATGGCGAATGCGATATTTGTAATTGGGACAGTGATTTAGTACATAAGTCAGACTATTATTGTCCTGGTGATGATATGCGATATATATGTCCGGTAAAAGGGGCTGGTGTTAATACACGTGCATACTATCCAGATTATAAATATCTGCATGATGTTTCTTCTTTTGCGCGCACGTCACGGGCAAACGCCGAAAGCATAACAGAATGTTGGTATACTCTGGTTGTTGCAAGTGATACAACATATTATAATTCCCG
>JAFUTJ010000014.1 GCA_017471445.1 Alphaproteobacteria bacterium
CGTGGCTGATCGTCCTCTCAGACCAGCTAAGGATCATCGTCTTGGAAGGCCATTACCCCACCAACAAACTAATCCAACGCGGGCACATCCACCACCGATAAATCTTTCCCGTTTCCGGCGTATGCGGTATTAGCGTTCGTTTCCAAACGTTATTCCCCAGTAGTGGGCAGTTTCCCACGCGTTACTCACTCGTGCGCCACTGGTTCCATCGGTGCAAGCACCAACTTCGCCCGTTCGACTTGCATGCCTAAGACCTGCCGCCAGCGTTCGTTCTGAGCCAGGATCAAACTCTCAAGTTCTAAAAAACCTGTAAGTCTAAGTCCCGTGCATTTAACAAAACAACACTGACATAAATATCAGTTCGTCTTTACATATATATAATTCGCAAGACAAGTTTTAACGAGGTTTATATGTAAACCTACTACCTGTCCAGGATATGCACTGTGACTTTAGTCAAAGTTTGGATAATTCCAAATTCAACTGTCTGCACATCCCTTCTTGAATTTTGATGAGCTGCTTTTATTCACAATGTTGCGGATTTAATCAGACATCTATATCTGTCAAACCGCGAAATTTCAGAGGTTGGATTTCGTTTTTTCTTTCGGTTCCAACTTAAAGCCCGCATAGTATGCGTTCCAACTACCAAAAAGTCAAGCGATTTTTCCAAAAAAATTATTAAACAATCCTGTTAAGGACAAAAAAACGCGGAAAACCGCGGGATTTTATTCCAGTACAAATTTAATTTTTACGACAAATGGTTATCTAAAAGCCCGTAAAATGATTCGTTCTTTTTGTACAAAACCGAATCTGATTCAAGGTATTTTTGCCAATTTTGCCGATTCGGATATGATTATTCGCCCGAATCGCGTCCATAAATAAATTCACCGGTGCCGGAATTACCAAAGAAACGCTGGCCAACAATGTCCCATATACCGTTACTGGGCACCGTAAAATCACCAATTCGCAGGCCACGCGGCACCGGTATGAAATGACGTACCAGTATGTTATCATCCCATATCTTGCAATATGGTGAACGAACATAAGCGGCCTGAACGTTATTTGCCACGTTATATCCAAACATATACAAACTGTATCTTGATGGATCCATTTGCGCGTTCCATGTGTACGAAATGTCATCAATTATCTGGTCTGTGGCACTTTCATAAAATTTATACATTTGACCAAATGTAAATGATAGTGGTGTAATATTACTATTACCGCGTGAAAATCCGGTCTTATAATTTGACCCCGCATATATGCCGAATGACTGGTACGGACTGTTTTCATTTCTGGCACCAAATGGATTGCCAATACCAAAATCATTTGCATCATTTGTAAATCGCGTAAACGCGAACATGCATTCATATGCACTGGACATTGTTGCAACAAATTCTGTGTTAATATATGCCCCCAGTTTACCAACCTCTAAATACACATCTGGGTCGGCATTAATCAGTTTACCGCCCGCAATTGTGTACCACGGACTGTAATCTGCGTGTAATACAATGTCGTGCGTATATGCGTATGGAATTGTTGTATTTGATGTAATTATTGTGTCACTGTCATCAACACGCCATGCGGGCGCATTGTTACAACCAACGCCGGTTGTAAAGTTATTACCATACGCGGTGCTTTGTTGCGTTGGCGCATTCCCACCCGCCGGACAATCATACGTTACGGTATATTGTTTCGGTATACAGAACTTTACATTTTCTGGTAATTCGGCATTTGCCGCGCCGATACCACAGACCACACCCCATGCACCAAAAAACCACCGTTTTTTGGTGCGCAAATTGTTTTTTATAAAACCCCAGAAATCCGCCATTTTATCATCCTTTACCCGTGCACAAAAAAACGGTGGTTTTTTGGTGCACGGCTTATTTCCCTGTACGCCATATATCATACCGCATTCACGCGTTTTTGGCAATATGTTTTTGTTTATTTTAATTAACTAAAAAGAACAACTATAATTCTTTATCATTATCCCCCTATTTCCCCAGGCATAATTGTGAAAAAGTCGCATCCATTACATCAGATGTTGTTATCACACCCAAGATTTTACCAATTGCATCCGACGCGGTACGTACATGTTCGGTAAACATATCAATATTTTCTGTATTTATCGCATCTGCCAATTCGTTGACAACAATGGTTAATAATCCGTGCGTACGTGCGTTTATAACCAATTCACTTTCTGCGGAATCCAGCGCACTATGAATCCGACGACGAACCTCATTCATCAACACATCAATCCCATCACCTGTTTTCGCAGAAATATATATAATTTCAGATTCATTATTTACAATTTCAGATTTATTCATCAGGTCAGATTTGTTTATAACAATTATTTCATTAGCCTGCACCGCATGTCGGGCACAGGTTGATTCTGCGGATGCGATTCGCAAAACTAAATCTGCGTTTTCTATTTCATTGTACGTACGGGAAATACCAATTTTCTCTATCCTGTCTGTTACAACATCGCGCAACCCCGCCGTATCAATCAGATTAACCATATAACCATCAATATCAATTATTGATGACACAACGTCGCGTGTTGTTCCCGGTATATCAGATACAATTGCACGGTTTGTACCAACAATTTGATTAAATATGGATGATTTACCGGCATTTGTTGGGCCAGCCAATACGATATTAAACCCACCACGTATTGCACGCGCACGGTGCGCATGTGTCAGTGCAACGGATATTTCATTATATAAATTCTGTGCACGCATACGAACAGTTTGTTCAATATTTGACGGTAATTCATCATATGAATAATCCAATATAGCCGCACTGAATGCCGCGATTTCAATCATAGATTCACGCCATGTGTTATATATCTTGCTGTCGCCACCGGTCATAGATTGCAATGCCATTTTGCGTTGCCGATCGGTCGTTGCATCCAACAATGCCGCCAGACCGTCTATATCAGCCAAATCCATTTTATTATTGTAAAATGCGCGACGCGAAAATTCCCCAGGCGTTGCCATGCGCATATTATTGTCAGACAAGAATTGAAATACTTTTTCAATTACCGCCGGTGCGCCATGTGTATGTATTTCAATTATATCTGTACCGGTAAATGAATTTGGGGCCTTAAAATATATAACCAAGCATTGGTCAATCATGTCGCCCGTATTATCGGTCAAGTTTGTAAAATACGCATGTCGCGGTTTGATTTCTGTTTTACCGACAATACGTGCCATAAAATCGTACAGGTCATCACCCGATATTCTGATAACCGCAACACCAGATTTACCATGCCCAGACGACAGCGCAAAAATAGTATCATTACTATTCATCATTTATCCTTGGAAATTTCTTTTAGTGCAATTGGAACCAATGCCGCGACATCTGCGTCCACATTATTTGCAACAATGCGCTGTGCCATTTCAATAACATCCATGCGCCGATACCCCAATGATTCCAGTGCCGCCAACAAATCCGGCAATGCGCCGGTTGTACCACCATCACCGATATTAATCCCATGGTTTCCAACCTTGCCCTTTAATTCAACGATAATTTTTTCTGCAACCTTTTTCCCGACACCGGGCGCAGTTGCAATTGTTTTTACGTCCCCAGTTGCAATTGCGGTCATTAATATATCCGTCTTGATTGTGCCCATGATTGCCATTGCAACCTTTGGCCCAACGCCAGATACCGCAGTTAACATATTAAACAGGTTTTGAGCAGCAATACTGCCAAAACCGAACAGACGTATTGAATCTTCGCGAACAACGGTTTCAATCCACATGGAAACAGTCGATTTTGGTGTCAAATATTCCGGGGTAAAAACCTTGTACCCAATATCATGCACCAATAAAATTACATAACCATCACCAATATAATCAACAATACCTTGCAATTTTCCAATCATTTGTTATCCTTTTGGCGTGATTTTAATCCATTAACATCAAAAGGTCAAATTATGAGTGGACACAGCAAATGGCATAATATTCAGCACAAGAAGGGTGCGGTTGACGCGGCACGGTCGGGTCTGTTTACAAAATTAGCGCGCGAAATAACGATGGCGGCAAAACTGGGCGATAAAAACCCGGATAATAATCCACGCCTGCGATTGGCGGTATTGAATGCACGTAAAAATTCCATGCCGAACGACAATATTAAGCGCGCCATAGACAAGGCATCGGGTGCAAACACAGAAAACTATGTCGCTGTGCGATACGAAGGTTATGGCCCCGGTGCCGTTCCAGTTATTGTAGAGGCGTTAACAGATAACCCACGTCGTACAGTACCGGAAATTCGGAATATCTTTGCAAAAAATGGTGGAAACATGGGCGAAGAAGGTTCTGTTGTGTTTATGTTTACACGCGCAGGTCAGATTATGTACCCGGCATCGATTGGAAAAACAGAAGATGAAATGATGGAAATAATCATGGACGCAAATGCAGACAACTTGGAAACATCGGATGAAGGGTTTATAATAACAACCAAGCCCGATGATTTTATCACTGTACAAAAAACATTATCAGATGTACTGGGCGAACCAGAAAATGCAGAACTGACATGGATTCCAAATATGCCGATGGATTTAGACGACGAAGCGTATGCGAAAATTGAAAAGTTGGTTGATGCACTGGATGCCAACGATGATGTTCAGAAAGTATTTACCGCCGCGGCATAAAAAAACGCCCCTTTTTGGGGCTTTTTTTTATCATGTATGATATAATTATATCAATCTTTGTAAATATGTGATATACTGCTTCCCATAAATAGCGGAGAGATAATTTCATGAAATCAAAAGAACTGGTTATTTCAATGTCAAAAATCTGTAAGAGTTTCCCATTGGAAATGGGTGGTGTTCAACAGGTTTTATTTGACATATCGTTTGACGTACATGTTGGTGAATTTGTTGCAATTATGGGACCGTCTGGGTCAGGAAAATCAACATGTATGAATATTATTGGCGCATTAGACACCGCAACATCTGGGAAATATGCGCTATACGGGCGCGATGTTACAAACATGACAACTGACGAATTGGCGATAATTCGTAACGAATATATCGGATTTGTTTTTCAGCAATTTAATCTGTTGTCCAAGCGCAGTGTTCTGGATAATGTTATGTTACCATTGATGTATAGGGGACTGCCTATGTCGGAACGGTTACGGCGGGCACGCGAAATGTTAGAACGGGTTGGATTGGCAAAATTCGAATCATATTTACCCAACCAATTATCTGGTGGTATGAAACAGCGTGTTGCAATTGCGCGTGCACTGGCGGGCGACCCTAAATTAATTTTAGCCGACGAACCAACCGGCGCATTAGACTCAAAAATGGGGAATGAAATACTGAAATTCTTTAAGCAGTTAAACAAAGAATTGGGAATTACAATTGTTATGATTACCCATGAATTTGATATCGCAAAATATGCAGACCGTCTGATACATATTCGCGATGGCCGTATAAACTATGACGGAAAAATTCCACGTGACGAACGAAAATTATAATCAAAGGGTTGCGATATGACTTTTAACGATATTTGCAAAGAATCATGGTTGTCAATCAGTGGGAATAAAGTGCGATCATTCCTGACGGAATTGGGTATTGTTATTGGCGTTATGGCGGTGGTTATAATGGTTGCCGTCGGGGAAACCGTGCAAAAACAAATAACAGATCAATTTTCGGGTCTGGGGACAAATACAATCATGATTCGCGCGGCAATGGCCCGTACGGCGGGTGTACGCATGGGGAATATGCAAACATTGACCATGGATGATGCCGAATATATTGGCAAATTGCCGGATGTTGCCGCGGTAACACCGGTTCAGAATTCTGGGGCACAAATTATTTATGGGAACAAAAATTGGTCTTCATCCGCAGTTGGCGTTTATCCTGATTACCAGATTGTACAAAATATCGATGTTGAATACGGTGCGTTCTTTGACCAGTCGGCGGTACGTAATGGTTCGACGTATGCGGTTATTGGCCCAACAACCGCCGAAGAATTGGGGATGCCCAAAAATCCGGTTGGCGAAGTAATTCGCATACAAAACACACCGTTTACGGTTATCGGCATTACCAAGGCCAAGGGTGATTCTGCCATGGGGTCGCAAGATGACATGGTGATAATACCAATTACAACGCTAAAAAAACGATTACAAGGTTCGCGTTTTCCAAACGCGGTCAGTATGATTGCACTGAAACTGTACGAGAATTCAGACAACACGTTGGTAACCGAACAAATAACTGCCCTGTTGCGGCAACGTCATAAACTGAAAGACAGCGCGGATGATGATTTCCAGATTCAAGATATGAAACAGGTAATGGAAACCATGAATACCGTTACCGGGTATATGAAAATGTTACTGATTGCGATTGCGGCGGTATCATTATTGGTTGGCGCAATTGGCATTATGAACATGATGTTGGTATCGGTCGCAGAACGCACCCGTGAAATCGGCGTACGCAAGGCAATTGGTGCACGCGAACGTCATATAATTACGCAATTTTTATCAGAATCAATATTAATTTCCTTTATTGGTTCTATGGCTGGATTGGTTATTGGGGTTGGTCTGTCCCAGGGCGTTGGACGTTTTATATTGGGTTATAACGTACCATTCAGCATTTGGCCAGTTATATTATCCGTCAGTGTCGCGGTCATCGTTGGTCTGGCATCTGGGGTTATGCCTGCGATGAAGGCCGCAAAATTAAACCCAATTGACAGTTTGCGATACGAATAACCCAACCAATTGAAAATATTTATTCTATTACCAGATTTGTAACAAATCTGGTAATTTATTTTATCGCACAGAATAAAATTTCTCTAAATCTATTCCCAGTTGCCCCCAGATAATGACCGCAATTATGGGTGCAGTTCTTGCGACATTGGTCCGCAGTTTGTGGATAATTCCTGAATACCCATTTTGTTTCATATGGCGCGGTCATTTTGCACCAACAATTATTTGATTCGTCGTCACCTGTATCGTCTGATATACTGTCCCGCACGACATGTTTGTCGGATGTATCTGGACTGCACATGGCGATGCCAGATACATTTCCCCATTCAAATGCAGTACCCCAAGTCATTCTTGCAGGGGCGTTTTCAACAATTGTACCAAAAACATCCATTGGCAATGGACTGGGGGCAACCAATTTTACATCATGAACATATGTAAATGGTAATGTTGTACCCATGGTAATAACTGTATCGGTACCATCCACGTTCCATGGACCATTAACAATACATCCAGAATTTTCGCCAGGTGTTGTAAACATCATTCCATATGATGTTACAGTCGATGCCGGTGCGGTTCCACCGCATACACCACAGTCATATGTTACAGTATATTGTTTCGGAATACAGAATTTTACATTTTCTGGTAATTCGCCATATGCGTTTGCACATAACAATATTGCAAAACATAACATGTTATTTACATAAATGACAAACCTGAAAAATCCGAATTGCCGCGTAAATTTTAACATATTTTCTTCCTCCTGTTATTTTTTTATAAAAAACGAAAACCAACTGAAATTTCAGATGGCTGGAGTTTAAGAACAATCTGTTGAGTTGCGTGGTTTATTCAATATATTCGCCACACTCCAACCGCAATACGGTTGGATTCGCAATATGTCTGATATTCATCAGACACAACAGATGGGTTCTTAAGCCCAATACAGGTAAATCTGTATCAAATTGAATGATAAAAGAAAAAGATTATTATAACAACAATAAAAAGTGTTATTTATTCTTTAATCTGCGCAGAACGACCATTATTCCCGCCGGTGTCATACCGGGAATGCGCGATAATGCAGCGATATTTTCCGGTCGTGTGGCGGTTAATTTCTGAACCAATTCGTTGGTCAGCCCCGGTAAATTATAGTCAAAATCGCGTGGTATTTTTAATTGTATGTCACGTCGATATGCGTCAATTTCGCGTTCATTGCGTGCGATATAACCTGCATAGAATGCATCATTTTTACTTATAATATCACGTTTCTGATTCATTATTTCATCGCGTCGTGTCGGGCATATCATGCCACATTCAACCGCCAAATCACCCAAACGGGCGATTGCATTATCGGCACGCAAATTCAACCGATATTCTGCACGTGATGTAAACATACGATACGGTTCATCAACACCCAATGTTGTTATATCGTCAATTAAAACACCAATCATTGAATTTGTTCGGTTCAGGTTTAATTCCGCCCCACGCCCCACAAATGCGGCGGCGTTTGCACCGGCAATAATACCTTGGGCAGCGGCTTCTTCATACCCAGATGTGCCGTTAATTTGTCCCGCAAAGAACAGCCCTGGTATATCTTTACTTTCCAGTGTCGTCTTTAATGCGCGTGCATCAATTGCGTCATATTCAATTGCATAACCATATCGTGCAACACGCGCATTTTCTAATCCCGGAATTGTCCGAATCCACAGGTCTTGGATGTCGGAACCAAAACTGGTTGAAATGCCGTTGGGGTAAATTAATGGACTGTTTAACCCTTCGGGTTCTAAAAACACATGGTGCGACGTATGTTCGGGAAAACGCATTACTTTATCTTCCAGACTGGGGCAATAGCGTGGACCGGTACCGGTTATTGTGCCGTTATACATCGGTGCCGACGCAATATTGGCACGTATTATTTTATGCGTTGCGTCATTTGTATGCGTGATATAGCAATTTTCGTGATAATTATTTTCGTCGCAACCAACGCCGAACCAATCGTGCGTTTCATCAGGTGATTGAATTTCGCATTTTGTAAAATCAATACTGTCGCGATAAATACGCGCCGGTGTCCCGGTTTTCAGGCGCATAATATTAAACCCGGCATCATGCAATGTGTCCGAAATATTTTCATCCGACAACTGATATTCGCCATTATCCATAATGCGACCCGATGGCACGCGAACATTGCCCATCGTTACACATCCGCGCAAAAAAGTCCCCGTTGTTATAATAATTGCACGCGCGCGATATTTATTATTTAAGATTTTGCTTTCCAGATTCAGCGATGAAACCGTTTCGTATACAACGGTTAAATTTTCGGTGTGCGACAATATGGACATAACCGCCGTATGGTATAAATCGCGATCAATTTGTGCGCGTAACGCCTGGGTTGCCGGACCATGTGTCGCATTCAGGTTACGCCAATGAATCCCCGCCGCATCCGCCGCATTTGGCATTACACCACCTAATGCATAAATTTCTGCAATCATCTGTGATTTGCCGGGTCCACCAAGCGACGGATTGCACGACATTGCGCCAATATCACCATCGCACATGGTTAACATCAACGTACGGGCACCACGTCGTGCGGATGCCGATGCCGCCTCTGTTCCGGCGTGTCCCCCACCAATAACGATTACATCAAAATCATACATTAAAAACGACCCATTGCGCCATTTATGTTTAATGTTTGTCCGTTGATATATGATGATTCATCAGATGCCAAAAACACGCACGCGTTTGCAATATCATCCGGTTCACCAAAACGACCGGCCGGAATTTGTGCCAGATAACTTTTCTTTAATTCATCACTTAATACATCGGTCATTGGGGTTTTTATAAAACCAGGCGCAATGGCGTTTGCGGTGATGTTGCGGGATGCAACCTCGGCTGCGATTGATTTGGTCATAGCAATCATTCCACCCTTGGACGCGGCATAGTTTGCCTGGCCTGGGCCACCAATGACACCGATAATTGATGCCATGTTTATAATACGACCAAAACGATTTTTCATCATCGGCATAATTGCCGCACGGCACATCTTGAAACACGAACGCAGGTTTGTGTTTATAACGTCATCAAATTGTGCATCGGTCATGCGCATTAATAATGTATCGCGCGTAATGCCAGCATTGTTTACCAATATATCCAATTTACCCGCCGCGGCGATTGTGTCCGCAACCAATTTTTCAGCCGCACCATCCGATGCCAAATCTGCGACAATTTTAATGAATCCATCATCAAATTCTGAATTCATTTTTTCGGCATTGCGTCCCGATACAACAACCGTTGCACCGGCATGTTTCATTTTGTGTGCAATTGCACCACCAATTCCACCGGTGGCACCAGTAATCAGAACAACACGACCAGTTAAATCAAACATAACTAAAACTCCAACTTCTTTGCGTTAATTTTATCGGTAATACGACCCGCCAATCCGGTCAATACATTGCCGGGACCAACCTCTATCATATCTGTGATTCCCAAATCTGCCATACGTAAAACGCTTTCGCGCCAGCGCACACCATGCGTCATCTGATACGCCAAACTTTCGCGAATTTCGTTTACATCCGTCATAACGTCGGCGGTTTTATTAGAAATAAATTTTGCAGTCGGCGCATGTATTTCCACACTTTCCAATGCCGCACGCATGGCATCCGCCGCGGGCGATTGCATTGCACAATGTACCGGCACAGACAATGCCAACGGCATTGCACGTCGGGCACCGGCACCCTTGGCCAATTCCAAAACACTTTCCACATCTGCGCGGGCACCGGATACAACAACCTGGCCTGGACAGTTATCGTTTGCAACACTGCAATTTTTACCGGCACAGATTTCGTTTAATGTCGGAACGTCCAACCCCAACACGACCGCGGTTAAACCCGACCCAACAGGTGCCGCCGCCTGCATCGCATTACCACGAATACGCAACAGACGCGCGGTATCGGCCAAACTGATTGCGCCAGCGGCACACAATGCCGTATATTCACCCAATGAATGCCCTGCAACATATTCCGGCAACGCCACGTTTGACGCACGCAGCATTGCGATTGATGTTGCCATAATTGCCGGCTGAACATTCGCGGTTAATGTTAATTCATCCATTGAACCGTTAAAGATAATATCAGACAACTTTTGATTTAACGCATCGTCCACCGCGTCAAATACCGCCCGCGCGGCGGCGTTTGTTTCATATAATTCGCGCCCCATGCCGACACTTTGTGCACCCTGGCCCGGGAATACAAATACAGATGACATAATCACACCTTTGGTTGTTATTATATGCGAATTATACTTTACGCATGCTAAATTCGCAACCACAATAGTTTTGCCGGTAAAATTCGGATTCGCGATTTATTTGTACGCGCAGGGCTTCATTCCACTTAATTGGTAAATATTTTATATCACCGCACGATTGTTCGGCGGCGGTATCAACCTGGGCCTGGTCCTTGTGACGTGATACACCGAATACAGATGCAATTGCGTTGTATCCATTTGCCTGCGCAAATTCGCGTGCATAACAAAACCGATATGCAAAGCATTTACTGCACCGTGCGCCACGTTCGGGCTCGTTTTCCAATCCCGCAACCGCGCGACGCCATGCCGCATGGTTATAATCACCAACGGCGTATTTTACGCCCAATTTTTCACAATATTTTATCTGTTCGTTCAGGCGTTTTTGATATTCGGTATCCGGGTAAATATTAGGATTAAAAAACAAAACAATAAAATCATCCACACCCGCGATTTCACGATTGGCTAACTCACGAATTGCGCCCGCCGAACACGGGGCGCAACACGACATTAAAACCAAACGTATTTTATCATTTTGCATATTGGAAAAATTGTTTTAACCGCAATGGAATCGCATCTGTGCGTTTTGGCCATATTTGTTGTATCTGTTTATTTACCAATAAATCATACATTGAATTCAACGCACGCACAAATATTACACGTTCGTTCCATGATTCTTCGCGCGGGGCACGATATTCAACAGCATCGCGCCCCGTACGTATATACCCACCCCCACAGACCGCATTATGACGCATAATACTACTACTTGTGGTAACAACGGGCGATATATCAGATCTGGTTAATGCCGGAACCATATGAACAAATTCCTTATAACGCTGTGCGGCGTTCCTTTGTACATCCAAACCGGAATGCACCGCATCATCAATAAATAAATCAATCTTTTTCTGATCAGAATATACCACCGGCGACTTGGTTGTACGCATATCTACTATTGTTTTTGTACGCAACACACAAACCTTGTACACATCGGTCAAATTCTGCCGGGTCAGTGTTTCTATAAATTGTTCCAATGTTACACCTGTTGGCAATTTAACAAACGCGTTTTCAGAACAATCGTAATTGTTGCTATACAACTTGTACGAATAATCATAATTAATTTTGTGTCGCATATTCATAACATTACCCCCATAACATAGTTCAACGGTGACGGACAACCAAATTCTGTATAATATTTTTTGGCAATTGCCCATCCGTAATCTTGTAACAAAAAGTTATTTTCTTACCATCCGGCCATAACACAATATCACTTGGTTTTGTATACGTTACATTTTTTTCTATGGTTAAGGATACAGCCTGTTTCATATTCAGCGTTGGCAACCGTCGCACCATATCCGCGCGGGAAATACCATCACGTGACATTAATTGAAATCCATCATCATATTCAACAATATATCTGTATGTTGTTTTCATTTTTCATATTCCCATTGTCCTTAACCGTTATATTCGGTCCCAATCTGGGTATCAGTTGGTAATTCAATTATTTTTGTACCATCGCCACCGACACCTAATTCTGCGGCGCTGCACATCATACCACAGGAATCGGTTCCGTCAACATTTCGTTTGGCAATTGGTTTCTTTTGCCCGGGTAATACACACCCAACCGGGGCCAGCACACCAACCATGCCCGCACGCACATTCGACGCACCACATACAATTGTCAACATGTCGCCCCCGGCATCAACTGTTAAGACATTTATTTTTTCACGCGTCTTGTGCGGTGTAACATCAATAATTTTTGCTGCAATCGGTACAATGCGTGCACGTGGCGAAAAACGTTCTGTTAATGATTTTACCGTTTCATCATCAATCCGCGTAAACAGGTTTTCCGGCACAACAAACGTTTCATTATCCGCAATACGGCGCACATATTTTTCCGGCCAGGTCAGGTCATGCGCACCACCAAATATGTCACACATTTTTTCAGACGTATTTGGAATAAACGGTGCCGACACACGCGCATACAGGTCAATTAATTGAAAACATTCATTCAACACAGCCCCGGCTGCGTTCATATCACCGTCTTTGACCAATGCCCACGGCGCCATTTCCGTCATATATTCGTTACCAATTGCGTACAGTGAACGCAGCGCGACAATCGCCGCACGGAATTCACACGAATCCAAGGCGGACGTTAGTTCATTTAATTTTTCATTAACACGCGTATCTAAATCTGTGCTCTGTGCTCTACGCTCTATGCTCTGCTTTGGCACATTTGTGCCAAAGTTCTTTTGCGTTAATTTACAAACCCGCGACACAAAATTCCCCAGCATCCCATTCAGGTCTTTGTTCACAATATCGGCAAAGCGTTCAATTGTAAAATCTGTATCATCTGTTTCGGGGGCCGATGCCATTAACACATACCGCCAACAATCAGATGGCGCAACATCAATTGCCGCGTCCAAAAATATACCGCGTTTTTCAGATTTGGAAAATTTACCCCCATCATAGTTCAAGAAATTCATAGACTTTAACATATCAACGGTTTTCCAATTGTCATTCATTGCCAATTGTTGTTCTGGGAAAAAGACCGCGTGAAATTTCACATTGTCTTTGCCCATAAATTGCGCGTAATACGTTTCAGAATTTTTCCACCAATCGGCCCAGTTTTTATTTGCCGCCTGGGAAATAGAAACATAGCCCCACGGTGCATCAAACCAAACATAAAAAGTTTTGTTTTCGTAACCGGGCTTGTTAACCGGTATGCCCCAACTTAAATCGCGCGTGATTGATGTGTCGCGCAATTCGTCCGATGCCCAACCGCGAGCAATCGCGCCGGCGGTTTTTGACCATTTTGGTGCGTGTTTTGTTAGCCATTCGCGCCATGCGCCCTGAACACGTGATGCCATAAAGAATAAATTTTTTGTCGGTCGCATTTCAATATTTGCCGACCCAGAAATTGTTGAACGTGGGTTTATTAATTCGGTTGCTTCGTATGTTGCACTGCAATTATCGCATTGGTCGCCACGGGCATTTTCATAGCCGCAATTTGGACATGTACCCACCAATTGCCGGTCGGCCAAGAAAATATTATCATCAACTGAAAACGGCTGAATCGTTTCGCGTTCTTCTATTAATCCCTGGGAATCCAGGCGCGTGAACAAATCGTGTATTAATTTTTCCTGTAATTCTGTATGGGTGCGACCATACAAATCAAATGACAGGTTAAAATCACGCACCGCCCGCAAATGCTTTTCATAATATTTATTGTTATATTCCAACACCGGGATTCCTTCGCGCATTGCACCAACAATCGCAGGTGTACCATGTTCATCGGCACCGCAAACATACAACACATCGCGCCCACGCGCACGGCAAAAGCGTGCGTATACATCTGACGGCAACCAACATCCAACCAAATGCCCCAGGTGCAATTCACCATTAACGTATGGTAATGCCGATGTAATTAAATATTTTTTCCCCATGTTATTTTCCCCTGTACCTTCGCTTCTTGTAAAAAAGGGCAACCAACGGGCCGCCCCAGAATCCCGTTTATGTTTTAATTAAAACTATTTATACATTCGCATTATATTTTCCACATGTACTATATATCAAACTGAAAAAGTGGTGGGTGGTATTGGACTCGAACCAACGACCTTTACGATGTCAACGTAACGCTCTAACCAACTGAGCTAACCACCCAATGCGCCACGCATTATATCAAACAAATTATCAAATGCAAGCAGATATGATATTCCCCTCCGTGGGAGGGGTCCGGCGCAGCCGGGGGGAGGGTTTCCCACAAACGCGTGTTGCGACAAGACCCGCCCCGTCCCGCCGTCGCTATCGCGCCCGCGGTCCACCCCGCCCCGGCGGGGAATCCGCACCGACAAACGCGGATACGTGTTACCACAATAACGATGTGGTTTATGAACACCGCGACGACGTGGTCCTGGAACACAGATATACATATGCCCATGACGGGCACGAAATTCCCCTCCTTGGGAGGGTTCATGTGGCGACCCATGACGGGCATGAAATTCCCCTCCGTGGGAGGGGTCCGGCGTAGCCGGGGGGAGGGTTTCCCACAAATGCGTGTTGCGACAAGACCCGCCCCGTCAGTGCTGGCGCACTGCCACCCCGCGACATCACCCACAAAATTCTGGTGAATTTTGCGGGGCCCGATTGCAGGCGGGGAATCCGCACCGACAAACGCGGATACGTGTTACCACAATAACGATGTGGTTTATGAACACCGCGACGACGTGGTCCTGGAACACAGATATACATATGCCCATGACGGGTATGAAATTCCCCTCCTTGGGAGGGTTCATGTGGCGACCCATGACGGGCATGAAATTCCCCTCCGTGGGAGGGGTCCGGCGCAGCCGGGGGGAGGGTTTCCCACAAATGCGTGTTGCGACAAACCCGCCCCGTCAGTGCTGACGCACTGCCACCCCGCGACATCACCCACAAAATTCTGGTGAATTTTGCGGGGCCCGATTGCAGGCGGGGAATTTCATACCCATCACGAGCGGCAACCAGCAACCAATAACCAAATCATAAATCAGCAATCATAAATCCGAAATTATAAAAAAATCCCGCAGGGCGGTATGGGTTATCACTGCTATTCCTTTTTTCTTTGTTTTTGTAACTCTTCATCATATTTTTTTCTTATCTCGCTTCTTAAACTATCAAGACATTCTTGGAAATCTGCTTTTTTTATCATTGTTTTTTCATTTACACACTTATCACCAGTCTCATCTGACTTTTTACCCGTCGCCAAACGATAATCTTGTGCCAATTGTTTACGCAATTCAGGCGTAACATTTGCGCCATTATTTGATGAATTATACAGCGTATTAATATTGTTATTCAAACATTCATAAACCTTTATCTGTGTTAATTCGTTATTACAGTTCTGAACCCCCGCGATAAAGATATTACGGTCACTAGAAACAAATCTGTCACCAGACGCTGTAACACTGGAACCGGATGGGGTTGCGCCGTTGGCGGTGGCCTTGGCCTGTAATACGGCCTTTTCCAGTTGTATACGGAACCGTTTCAGCATTGCATCCATATAATCATATTGTTGTTTCATCTGCTGGGTGATTATGGTGGATTTTAATGCGATTACATTTTGCACAATTGCGCGTTCGTCCGCCCCGCCATTTTTATCGCGGCCAACATTATACGCATGCACCGAACACAGCCCCAATTCCGGATTGATGTATTCGTTATCTTCATCAGAACAACCATTGTCGGCGGAATATGCAACACCATGCATTGCCACCGTCATGACACATGCCACAACCGCACACAGAAGTTTATAACAAAATTTATCTTTTGCTATTTGCATTCGCAGTCTTTTTTTTCTTTATTAAACGAAGCTGTTTTTTTGTCTCCGCATGTATGTGCTTTCGAGCAAGATTGACATTCTTTGTCTGATTCAACAAATTTCATATCAAGGGCTGCGCAATATTCTTTGCCATCAACGCATTCTGCACTGTATATATTTAATATTTTACCCGAACCGCAATTGCATTTGTTTTCTTTCCAGCTTTCACTTTCTGACGATGCCTTTTTACATATACATTCTTTATAAGAATCAGTATTTTCTTCTTGTTCTTCCCTGCATTTCATAATACGTTCAAGACTCGCGGTAATGTTTGTTAACGTACTTTCTGCTTTTACCATTCTTAACGCCTCTGATTGTTTCATACATACTTTTTTCGGTAATTTTTTTGCCGCGACGTTACGTTGCAATTCCGCATACATTCCTTCGCCAACGGCGCATGCACTATACGCATTGGCCAGGCGATTCTCCTCTGTTTGTTTGGTGCCAAACAGTGAAAATCCGGCCAGTGATGATGCATCTTGGTTAATCATCCGTTCCAGAATCTCTATATCAATACTGGCACCCTTTTTACGGTTGCGAAATATACTGCCTTCTAACGCATCGGACGCGCACGCAACACGAACCTCGCCACGTGTGCTGTCGCTATCAGACCCGCTTGATATACCATATTCAATAAAATCACGCTGAACCGTTTCGCCATCTTTATATTGATTCACCAGTGTGCATCGCGGACTATCATTTGCCTGAATATAGCCGCCATCCGAACAATTCCTGTTCCCGATTACCACGCCAGGCGTATATTTTGATTTACCGTTTATACACGTTGAAGAATCATATTTCCCCAAACCATCTTTGCCTTCATTACATAAATACATGCCCCATACGTTACATGAATCGTTTAACATCATGTAAATATCGGCAATGTCAACGCCTGCGCTTTGCGCCATGACCAATGCATCGTACAATTCGTCCAGTACGGTCTCATATGGCTCAAAAAACTTCATGGCGCGGGATTTAAATGCCGACACGCGTTTTGGGCCACTGCAATTATTTCCGAATGAATCGCACCCGGCGTATGAAAACGTTTCGTTCATTGCAACCTTTAATGTTTTCAATGCGGTTTCGGCGTTTTCCAGACTGGATATAATTTTACCAGTCATTTGTTCGCGCGCAATTAAATCGGCCGAAACACCGTTTTGCGCCGCAATTTGTTGTGCCGCGGTTAATTCCGAACCGGATGTCGCGGCGGGCACACCGTTGTTCGTAGATGTTGTCATCGCGGGTGTGGACGTTTGTGTGGCCGCGGCGGATTCACGTGCGGCGTTTGCATTGGCAATTGCGTCGGCGGTTAATTGTTTTTGTTCGTCCAATGCCGCCTGCATCTGCTGCAGCTGATATGAATTTTGTTCTGCCATTTGTTGCATTTGTGACTGCATCATCGCCATTTGCTGGGCGTTCGCCTGGGCCGATGCCTGGGCTGCTGCATTTTGGGCGGCAATTTGCGCCTCGTTAATCTTGGCGGTTGATGACGCGACCAATTGCGCCGACATGTAATTTACCAAATCGTCACCGTATTTTTTACACTCCGAACTGGCATTGACACATCCTGTAACAATAGATGCGGCAACATTCATATCTGTGCAACCACCGCCCGAACATTTTGGCTGGGCACAACGTATAATCAATGCATTACAATTACCAAAATCAACCTTGGCATTACTGGCACCGGTGTTACGGCCGTTTAACATCGCATTCCATGTATTATTATTTGATGCCCCCGACCCCGGATTATATGCGGTTAAATTATCACCATTCGTTGTCGCAACAGGCGCAGCCACGGAAACACATGGTAACGCAAACAACACCAATCCCAAAAATTGTGCAATGGATTTCATATTCTCTCTTTCAGCAACGATTTTAACATAAAAAACACATTTGTTCAAGATGTTCGTAAACAGAGTTTATATAAATTGGTGTTTTCTGGCCCGCGCCACCATGGTGGAACGGCGGGTGTGGTGATGCGAATTTCCCACCGGGGCGGGTCTTGTCGCAACACGCATTTGTGGGAAACCCTCCCCGCCACTGCGTGGCCCTCCCCTCCCAAGGAGGGGAATTTCGTACCCGTCATGGGCGGAATAACCAACAACGAACACCCAGCAACCAAATCATAAATCAGGAATCCGAATCCTGAAATTATAAAAAATCCCGCTGGGCGGGATATGGTTGGTATTAATCTTCGGTATCAACACGGGCCTGGGTACCATAGGGGCCGATTTCATCACTGCCCACATAGCACGTAATATGGTTCCCAACCGCATTCATCCATTCGTCATAGGCCTCTTGCTGGGCCTTTTCTAAGGCGGTCTTTTGTATATCATTGGTCAAACGGTTTATCAATATACCACCGGCAACCGCCGTAACCCCGGCCCCAACAAGGTTTGTCACCGCGCGTTTCCGTTCCGCCTTGACGACGGCATCGTCGTTAATACCATCATCGGCAATCATTTGACATGCGGCACGTAATGCCAAAACATCGCCTGCATAGATAGACCGATTCACCATCTTGTCCGGGTTATCTATCACCTCTTGTTTCTGTTGATTCGATGCCGTCGATTCATCCACTTCTTTTGTTGATTGAAGTGTTTTCCATTTATTAACCGCCTGTAGAAGCCCTGCGTAAAGGTATACATTTCTGCATGTTTTGCCATCATATTGTGCTTTTTTAGGACCAGTAGTATTCCAATGAATCGTCTTGTCCAATGCATTATCAATCTTGTTCTCAATACCAGAGATTTCATTAACAACATCGCAACTAAAACTATCCATAGCTGCTTTCATTGGTTTTTGACAGTCGTTCGGGTTTTCGTATGCAGAATTAAGCCACTTTGACATCTCTTCACGAACATTGTTACAAGCACTGGTGTATTCAGGATTAAGAATAGTTCTTTTGCCGTCGGATGTTACTGTCACTGTTCTGGTAACAGTTTTTTTATCAGATGTAGTGTTATAGGTATTCATAGACCGTTCCAATTCGGATATTCGTTTGTCCAAATCATATGATTCGGCACCATCAACACCCGACATCTGGCGTGCATAGGCAACACCGGTTAAAACATCGGTTTGACTATCTGGGTTACCCAGTTTATCCACACACTTTTTGGCAACATCTTTGTAATCAGATGTTTCTTTTTTATTGCCGTTACCCAATAAACCACCCAAGAGTTTACCATCTTGCAAACTGTCGGTCAGGTAATAACCACCAACCCCGGTCCCCAGGACCCCCGCAACAGTTAACCAATTACGCCACCGATTCTGAACCTTGGCCTGTTGTTCTGTTGCCTGGCCGGCGACGGTGTTCGCGATATCCGACAAATCTTTTTCCGGAATCCATGAACCGCACGTGAACCAATCGCCCACCGCAAAGTACGCCGTTGCCCATGATGCACCACTGCGGATTTTTTCCTGAATTTTCTTGTCATCAGATTGTATCGTCACGCGTATACGACAGAATGAACCGTACAAATCGTTACTGACCACGAACTGATTATCTTTCAGGCCGGAAACCGCGTAACCTTTCGGTGTCTTGTTGGAACGCAGTTTTACCCATTGATATGCACTGCCGTTTTCGCGGTTGCCCATGATACCGCCCGCTTCGGCATTCTTGGCCAGGCAGATATTTTGTTGCTTGGTCAATTTGGCGTTATATTTCGCCTGGGCTTCTTTTTCAATATCGTATATCAAATCCTTGAACAGCGATGTTGCCGCCTGGGATTGAACGTATGTGGTGTATGCAATGCGAACCGGTTGGTCAAATACGTTGCCCGCACTGTCAACCGTGTAACACGTACCCTGTTCACCGGTACGACTGCTGCATAATTTATTGCCGTTTTCATCAACCGCATCAACCTGTTCGGTTGACGCCGTCACGGATGTTGCCGCGCCCGCATCAATCCAACCATCACGAACGTTGTCTCTGTTGCCCCATGAAGATGTCGTCTGCGAATTACCAGTGCGAATCTTTGCTGCCTCTATCGCCAGATGTTCTTCACACACAGACGCATTTTTGACCGTATCCAGGCACAGCCCCAAAACAACCGTGTAATCCAACACCCCCCCAACCTTGTTCATGCTGCGATCATATGTGTTGTCACCGGTGTTTGTTAATGACGAATATATATCTGTACGATTACGATAGCAATTCACATAATCAGTACCGCATAATGATTTTACGCAACTGGTCGCGATTGATTGACATTGCTTTTTCATTTGAGCGATTGCCGCATCACTGTAATTATTCGCCAATGATGCGTTTAATGACGCAACAACACCAATTGGATCATCACCGGAATCGTAGTCTGGGAACAATTTATCAAATGCCGATGCATCTATGTATGAATATGTATATGAACCTGTGCCACTGGGGTTCGCCGCCGCATATTTGCAATACATATCCGTATTAACAACAGATTCGCACCCGGTTTTTATTTCGTCACGTGTTGCGGTTACATTAATACTGTGGTTGGTATCAGAATATACCTGGGAATAACATACAGACCCCAAACCACCACCGCATGTACGCATTGCACACGACCGAATCGTTTCGGTACATTTCTTTTTAGCCTTGGTATCAAATTGGTTCATCAATTCTGCCAATTGGGCACGCATGCCATCGTTCATACGGGCACTGTACGCTTCGGCATAAATTTCAGATTGGTTGTCTTCGTCGGCCAACTGCGACGCAGTCGGCATTTGGCCATTACCGATAAATGTGGCATAGCAATACTTGTTAGAGCCAATTGTATCTTGGCATGAATTACGTATATATGCGGAAACGTCCGAATTTGATATCATATCATTATTAACATCGGCAACATTTAACGTGCCATCAACAATCTGTTGAACAATATCGGCAACATCACGACGCGAATTAACCGTACATTTGTACGGGTTTGCGGTACACGCACCCTTGATACACTGGTCAACAACCTTGTAACATGTGGCAACCGCGTTTACCGCCGCCAATGCAGCACCTTCGCTGATTGCGGCACCGATACGACTGGATGCGGTGGGGGATGCATTCACTGTGGTTGAACCGAATAATTCAATCAGACCATCACTCTGGCAACGTGCCAATGTCGAATCGCAATATACACGTTGCTTTCTGAATTCGGTGTTGGTTGTACATAACTCAAAATCATTCCCACACACGGTATCTTTGCGCAGGCATGACGTATAACGTTTTACACATGTTGATGTGTCATATTTATTTGCAATGGCCGCACCGGTAATCATTTGACCCAAAACACTGCCATCGGTGGGATATGTATAGTCGGTTACTTCGCCATAACTGTTTTTCGTGGAAACCGTGGACAATGCGGTTGTGGCACCGGTGCCGAACAGACTGCTGATACCGGCGGTGTTACACTGGGCCAATGTGGACAAACATTGTGGCATTTTGGCATGGAATAATACGCGGGTGGTACATTCCTCAAAATTCGGGCCACATGCATCTGTGCCCTTGATACAGGATGTGTATGCATCAATACATTCCGTATTCGCCAACAAAGACGATGTTGCCGCGGTCGTTGTTGTCGTACCCAAGTTGTTCACATATGCCGTCATCGTCGGCATACGCGACCCCGCCGCACCCAAAACACTGGGGCGCGCCGTTGCGGCAAAAACCGACGGAAACGCACAGAAAACCGTGATAAAACCAACTAATGTTTTTGTAAAATGCATCTCTACACTCCCATTACTATCGTTGCCAGTATATCATAAAAATGTGTAAATTAAAAGGTATATTTCGTACCTAAATACAAATATCATCCAATATTGATTTTAATTCGGCCATATCGTCGGGAATTGGGGCACGAAACTTTATACGTTCGCCTGTTATCGGATGCGAAAATTCCAAAACAGACGCATGCAACATCTGGCCAGAATGGGATTTTATAAATTCCAACAAATCGGCATCGCGCACAGACCCCAGACGGGCGGCACCGCGGCCATATACCGGGTCGCACAGTACCGGGAACCCATGCGCCGATAAATGCACACGTATTTGATGTGTGCGCCCGGTCATCAGTGTACATGTAAATTGAGATACACCGGCGCGTGGCCACACGGCCGCAACCGAAACGATGGTGGTTGCCGGTTTGCCCCCGGATTTTACCATTGTCATCTTTTGCCGGTTGCGTGATGAACGCGCGATATTGCCGGTTATTGTCGCGCCGTCCCAATTTGGAACACCCCACACAAACGCCGTATACTTACGCGTTAAATCATGCGCCATAAAGGTTTTGACCAGGCTGCGATATGCTGCGTCCGATTTAGCAAATACCATAACACCACTGGTATCACGGTCCAAGCGGTGCACAACACCGGGGCGCGTATCGCCCCCCAACGTCGACAGGTGTGTATGCGCCAAAATATTTTGTACCAATGTGCCGGTATAATTGCCCGCCGACGGGTACATAACAACACCGCGCGGTTTATTCACGACGATAATATCATCGTCTTCAAATAAAATATCTAAATCAAAATCATGCGAAACATTTTCAATGGCCGGGGCCGCCGACTGTGCGGTTTCAACATCAACAGAAATCACATCACCCACACGGGTACGCGTGCCAATTTTTACCGGCCGGCCATTTTGGGTTATGGGAAAACGCGCAATTGCCGACCGGGAAAATTCCGGCATTTGCGCCGCCAGAAAACAATCCAGGCGCAATCCAACATCGGCATCAGAAACAGTAAATTCACAACGCATGGCCAAAACCGTTACCTGTATTCATCCCATGCGTGGGATTTGTCACACTTTGACAAATCAACAGTCAATGTTGTACCATCACCAGACACGTTACACGTCATCAGACCAGTGGTTTGTTTCTGAAAATCATCACGGGCGGCAAATTGCCATGCAAAATTAATCTCTCGCGGGGGATAGAGGCATGCAATACGAATCGCACCGTCTGATTTGTTTTTCGCACCCAACCATATACGCGCATCTTCGCCAAAACCATAACACGGAAATGCGTCCAGATAGTACAACGTCATGCCATTTGCCACAGTTTTTGTGGTATTAACAAACTTAACATCGTGCCGTGACATTGGTATGCCAGTCAGCGCGGACCAATCCGTACTGGTTGAAAAAATGCGCGTTACGGGTGTGGTGGCGGCCGTGGTAACGAACGGTAAACACACGGCAATCACCGCAAAAATGTATTTTATATTCATTCTGATAAATCCCCCAGTTCAACATTTATCTTTTTAATACCGGTTGTTGGAACCGATAAAGTATGCGTAAAACCAACCGATGCCCCCGCATCCAGCAATGTTGCCGATGGTAAAAACTTCTGCCGGGCGATTTCGTGCCCCGCCGCGTCGCGCGAAATAACAATCAAATCGGGAACACCGTATATATCGTCCGACCGATTCACAACCGTGCCATTAACAACAAAATGCGAAACACCGGTTTCATCTGTTACCGTCTGAACATCAGAAATTGTCGCGACCAATGGGCGATGCGATGTGTCATTTGCGTTATGGCGCGCAATTACAACAAACGCAAACACACCCGCCGAAACCAGCGCACAAACCGCGGCAAAAAACATCAGCCACCCGCCATGCCGACCCGGCATTGTAACATTAAACGCGTGCCCACAAATTGCACACCGCACGGCCGATGGCGGGTTTGCGACCGAATATTCTGTTTTACAAAAATCACATACTATCTTCATATCAAAAAAATTTATACCATATTTTAATTTGATTGCAACATGCGATATTTGGCGCGAACACGTTTCTGAATATCAACAATTGCATTCATAAAGTCCGATACTGTTGCATTCTTGTTTGCGACAACCGCACCGAAAACCTGGGTTGAAATGGTTGACGTGTCGGATTCACGGCGCACAACAGTTGATGCCATTTGTGTTAATTCGACCAGTGATAAATCGGCAAAATTGGCCACGCCGGATGAAACATCCCAATAATAGTCAGAATTAATTGAATCTGTTATCATGTTGCGAACAACCAGACGCGGACTGATAGAACCGGAAAATCCGACACTGACATACATCGCATCGATATGCCCAGAAACCATGTCCAACGCTTGATTTATTTTCAGAATTGCGGGATGTGAGGTATCACTGATTGTCAACCCGGCCAACGTCAGATTTGATACCCATAAATCATCGGTTGTAAAACTGGCAAACTTGGCCACGTCAGAAATAGTTAATGTACCGGTAACATCCATATTTCTGGAATCAGATGACAATATGCCAGAACACACCGCGTTTTGCGTTTTATATTTGTTATCAACCGTTGTTCGATTCTGGAATATCAGGTTATCCGTACTGATTTCTTGCGCAGTCAGTGTTTCATCAAACTGAGCCGCGCGTGCATCAAAATATTTTGTATTAATAATATCATGCCCACCCAATGCCAGCGACGAAATCATAGTTGCATCATCAATATTATCAGACGGCACACGCCATAAATACAGCGCGTTATCATGCGTAATACCGGTAACACCAACAATGCCATCATTCGCACCAATTCCTAAATCAACCGCATCACTGCGCCATGCACCAAATGCGCCATATGCACGTTTATTATCAATAAAGCCCATGTCACCACCGGCCAGGTTTACAATTTCACGCGTGCGCATGGGTGTTATATCAGAATCAGACAACACCACGACACCTTGTAAACTGGCACGGTCGTTTGTATTTTGAGACTTTAATATTCGCAATTGATAATCAGACAAATGCGTATCAATAAAATCATCGTTTAATCCATATTCTGATAATTCAGATAATTCAACGCGCGTAATTGTGCGCCCAACCGTTTTCATTAAATCTGCACGATGGGCGACAATATAACGTTCCAATGCCGTTTGCACCATTTCCATATTATTCGCAATTGACACATTTTTTGCACGACGCGTTATATTCGCCTGGTACTGAAAGATAAATGGAATCATCACTGCAGCCAGCGCAATGCACAACAGCAATTCAACCAGCATGCCACCATACGATTCTTTTGCAAAAATTCGCCGTACACAAATCAAAATTCATCCCCCATATCTTGCCAACCATCAGACATTAAATCCGCAAAATCATTTGCGTTCGGCATATCTGGGATGGTTGCACGATTCAGTTTTAACTGTGAAAACATCGGTGGCGTTGTTGATGGGAAAGACCAATTACCAAAACGCAACGGCGGTGTTGTTGACATCAATAATTCCCCAGATACAGTTAAACCAAAATTATCATAAAACATTATCTCTTTGGCGGATATCAGTGGTGCTGCAACGGTACTGGTACTGATTGCGGTAAAACCACTGACACTGCGGGCACTGCTGGATTTTATAACAAAATCATGGGCAACGTTTACAGAATTGGTAACGGTTGCACGGTCTGCGATAATGCGACCCGATGTGGTGTACCCGTCGCCATTCATTATGTCGGCATAAATACTGCGGAAACCGGTTATATCGCCCGACACGCGCAACGAACCGATTTCAACATCTGCGCCATCCATATTTGCCCCATCAGAAAAATAAACATTGGTCGCACTTAATGCATCAGAATTAACAAACATTGCCGTGCCATTTGTGACACGCGCCGCATCAGCCACAACGCCACCAACATCGTATAACGCATTTCCGCCCATATTCAGATTTCGCATCATGACATTCAAATCATCTTCGCCAGATGTTCCACGATGCAGGTATTTATTAGTATCTTGGCCAACAAAATCACGCGACACACGATAAATTAAATTACCAACATCAAATTCTGGTGCAGAAACCGCCCAACCATTGCCGTATGCGATACCGTCGGCACCAACGACCGCCGCCGCATCACCAATATGGCGCGCAATACGCGTATTACGCATTGTGTCACCACCAGTATCAAACGACAAATAAACATCTGTAACAGATGCAGAACCTGCAACATATTTATCAATAAACCCGGCGGTTGCGACATCTGAAATCTGGGCCAATTCATCATCTGATAATTTTATTTGCGCGACATCTGGCCATAATGCCTGGTTCGTGCGAACAAAGTTTAACGCCGTATCGCGCATTGATAATATGTTTTTGGCAATTGCAATATCTGTAATCGTATGGTTCGTTTCCATAATTTGGGAATATACAAACGGGGCCGTTACAGCACAAACAGCCATGACCATCAGCACTTCCATTGCACTGGCCCCGCGTGATAAATTATTAAAAAGCCTTGCCCTAAACACAGTTATTTTTTCCCGACATCAAACATTGCTTTATATTAATTCTTTTTTCCAGTCGTTGCCAAAACACATATTGGCATATTATATTTTGCGCTAATGATTTTTGATTATATTCACCACCGTTTTTTTCAATGACTGTTTTACAATCAACCGTGTCACCATCATCTGATGATGCGTCTTTGATTATGCGAAATCCACCATTATCAACATCAGATACCAATACATCCGGCATAATAGATGTACCAGATGGACGGATATCAAGTATTACCGACCCGCTGCCCCCACCCAGTAATGAATTTGAGGTTTGATCACGCAGGGTTATGTTTGCGGCACTGATACTATCAACCTCTATCCCGCTGCGGGTGGTATATTCCAACGAATCAGAACCGATATAAACATCTTGGCCGCGCGAAACATTTATATACGACGATACATCCAGACGTTCCACACTGAAATTTATCCGACTGGTTACAACATTACCACGCACATTCCATTCCAACGGCCCAGAAAAACCAGTGTGGCCCGCCGTCATCGCAAAATCATACACCGATGCAACGCGCGAAGAAAAACTACCGGCGTTACCAAATTTTGCAACCGTACGCCCAGAAACAGATTTTGCAGACAATGTCCCACGCGTCAGACTTAATGCAGATTCGCCGTTCTGGGTCTGAAACACGGTACGGTCTGCGGTAACTTGCGATATTTTATTGCGTACCTTGCGCCCATTTTCGGCACCAACAATACTTAACGTGCCAAATTCTGCACCGGCAAAATCACCACGACGCGCAATTGCGTCACCAACACCGTTCAGCGTAAATTTACCCATATCTAAATCGGTTAAAAACGCACTGGCCCCGATGTCGGATTCATTGCGGCGAACAATATCGGAATATGTGTTTTCTAGTGCCAGTCCAACATTTATTGAATTATCATCCGGCATTGCATAAAACCCAATACGACGCGCCATTTCGGCAATATGGTACGAACTGATACGCCCACCTGTAATTCGCAAATATGCCGACACATCTGTTTCATTCTTATTTATAACCAATGAGATATCTTGACCGAATGACGTTTTTGGCACAAACCCCAGTGGTAATCCATATGGTTCCAGCAAATCAGAAAACGCCGTACCAGACACAACCGTTTCATTATATGGTAACGCATTTGCATTTTCCCGCACATATATTCGGGCCGCAGTTTGTGCAACATCAACCTTGTGCGTGGCGGCGTACATTTTTGCATCCACATCGCGCAATGCCAAACGGTTCGCAACAAACGGCATAAACGCAAAGATTAATGTCAACGCCAACAAGGCCTGTAATAAAAAACTTCCACGTTGTAAATGCAAAAGAATCCACCTCCGTCCTACAACTGGACAGAATAGCAATTGAAAAAAAATATTGCAATCGCTTTTCAGATAATTTATCATCTGTTCCGTTAAAGGGCAATGGCGAAAAACGCTGTTGCAGAAATTAATCCCCTGATACAAAGAATGAAATATGCAAAGTAAGAAAAATCAATCGTCCGTCGGCATGATGATTCAGCGTTGTCACAAATGGCGGCAAAAACGCAAACAGTATATTGACCAAGCACGCGTAACCACAGACGACATTGAACGCGAACGTCTGTTACAGGCCGCCGAACACTATGGCCGCATCGTCACCGCAGAACAGGGAAAAATTGATTCATCGCGCGGTCCGTCCGAACGCAACGCCCAACAAACAACACCTGTTGATGACGTATCTGATGACGAAGCGTTACCAGAATTTATTACCAAGATATAATACAAAAAATTCCCATTGCTTTATTGCGTATGCGCAGGTTCGCGCGTACGCGTTTTTATATTGAAATTCATATTGACTGTGATATTCTTGCAACAAAAGGAAGTTATCGCATGGATTCAAGTTATACCGTTCTGGCCCGCAAGTACCGCAGCCAAGATTTTCAATCACTTATTGGTCAAGATGTATTGGTAAAAACATTGACCACCGCAATAAAGACTGGCCGTATTGCACATGCATATATTTTTACCGGTATTCGTGGCACAGGCAAGACCAGCACGGCGCGAATCTTGGCCAAGGCATTAAACTGTCTGGCAAACGATGGCCCAACCGACGCACCATGCGGCGTATGTGAAAATTGTCGCGCAATTGCCGCAGGTCAACATATTGATGTTATGGAAATTGACGCGGCATCGCATACCGGCGTTGATAATATGCGTGATATACTGGATGCCGCCCAGTATCGCCCAACAAATGGCCGGTACAAGGTTTATATTATTGACGAAGTGCACATGTTGTCGACCAGTGCGTTTAATGCGCTGTTAAAAACACTGGAAGAACCACCGGCACACGTAATATTCATTTTAGCAACCACCGAAATACGCAAGGTTCCGGTTACAATTTTGTCGCGATGCCAACGCTTTGACCTGGTTCGCGTGCCATTAGATACATTAAAGAAACATTTTGCATGGATTGCATCACAAGAAAACGTCAAATTGTCTGATGCGGCAAATGAATTATTGGCGCGCGCCGCCGATGGTTCGGTTCGTGATGGGTTGTCCCTGTTAGACCAGGCAATTGCCCAAACCGGTGGCGATGTTACCGAAAGTGCGGTTCTGGACATGCTTAAACGCACCGACCGTGGCGTTGTTGTTGATTTGATGCGGACAATGTTATCTGGCGATACGGCAGCGGCATTGGCGCGCGTTGATGAAATTTATAATAACGGGGCTGATTTATCAATGCTGTTACTGGACATGATGGAATGGACACATTGGGCAACACGCATGCATCCGGCACTGCGCGCGGGCGAAATTCACAATACGCCATACACCGCCGACCAACGTGAACGCATTATGGAAATAAATAAAAATACATCGCTAAATACCCTGTCCCGTATATGGCAGGTGTTGGTTGCCGCGGTTCCAGAAATGCAGGCGGCATCAAATCAAAAGCAATGCTTTGACATGTTAATTATACGTTGTGTTCATATTGCCGATATGCCAAATGTTACGGAAATACTGAAACAGGCCCAGTCATCATCGCCCGCGCCGCGTGCGCCCCTGCCCCAGTCGGCACCGTCAAAACCCGCGGCCACACAACCGGTTCAAACGACACAAACGCACACCACACCACAGACAATTACAATTACCAGTGCCGATGATTTGGCACGTGCGTTACAGGATTCGCGCGAAATACTGATGTATTCATATTACAGCAGCAATATTGAAATTGTTGAATTTGGCAATAATACAATTAAATACTTTGACCGTAAAAATGATATGGATTTTGCGCATAAACTGGCCACGTTTTTAGCGGACAAAACAGGTAACACATGGACGCTGACCCGGGTGGAACAATCGCCACATGCACAAACCATAACCGAACAGAAAAAGCAAGAATTGGAATCTGACCCAATGATTGCCAGCGCAATGAACCTGTTTGCAGATGCCCAGATTGTCGGCGTAAAACAACAATAATCAGCGGTGGGAAAGGGAATAAACATGAAAACAGAATACGGACGTTCATTAATTGAAATTATCGGTGTAATGGCGATTGGTGCGGTAATGACCGCCGGTGCATTTGGTATATATAACGCAATACGAAACAATCAAAAACGTACCATTGCGGGTGTACACTTAGAACAAATTGCAAAGAATACCAAAATTTTAATGGCCGCGCGTGGCGATTATCGTGGGGTTTCGGTTGAATACCTGGCCAAGGCGGGCGCAATTGACTTTATTGATGCACCGATGGGTGGCGAAAAATGGTCTGTTGATGCATCTGTGGACGGTACGTCGTTTTCAATTAACTTGACCGAATTAACACGTGGGGAATGCGAATTCTTTACCGCCGCGCCACCACGGTGGGCAACGCATGTGATAGTGAACGGCTATGAATCAGGTGATTCATGTTTTTCATCGAACACCAACTATGTTTCGTTTGTTGTTGAATAAATGCCATTATGGAAAATATTTTTATCAATATTATGCATTGCAACACTGGCTGCGTGTATGCCGTACCATAGCCCGAATCGCGATACATGGCCAACATATCTGCGTGGGGCCAGTTTTACAGACATGACTGATAAATCACGTACGGCGAAAATACCGGTATTTTTAGGTGCAAATGGCAAACTGATAACCAGTGAAAATATTCCAACAAAGTTAGAATACGGTGACAAGGCAGCATCTGATAATATTGTTGCCCAATATTACATGTCACGGTTGGAATATGCGTTGTACGACGCGCTGCGCAAACCTGGGATTTCGGTTCAACGCGCCGGTACAGATGTTGTTGTGATATTGGTACGCGATGCATTAATGGAATTAAACGCGCCCGACTTATCAGAATCAGGGGTTGATACATTAAAAACAATATCAAAAATATTAAATAAATATGATGCAACGTTTATTGAAATCGCGGGATATACCGATGCGACACGCGATACAAACGCGGCACGGGCATTATCGTTTGATATGGCCGAACGCGCGGCGGTATATATGTCACATGCAAACGTTAATCCAGTACGTATGTTTATTGTTGGGCGCGGCGCGGCACGCCCAATTGCCGCCCAGGATGATATAGGTCGCCTGACCAATAGGCGCATTGAATTACGCATTGCGCCCGCCAGATAATTTTTTTAGGACAAGTTTCCCTTTCATTTTAATATTTTTATTGCTATACTGGCACCATCAACAACAGAAAGGAAAAAAGATGGCAAATACAAACACAAATAACACAAACCAATTAACAAAAAAATATGTCAAAATTGGCATCGTTGCAGCAATCGTGGTTATAGTTGCAATCGTTGGCATATGCACCGTTCGTGCGTTTAATCGCGGTGGCGATGCAACAATTGACCAAGCGTTAAGCGGCGTTTCAACCGACGCAGAAACCGCAGCAGGTCTGCGTATGGCCGTTGTTCGTATGGACGCAATTCAGATGGATGCCGTTGCATTAAAAGATTTACGTGCCCAGAAAGAAAAATATGAATCACGTCTGCGCGATGAATTGACCAAAGAACAAAAGGCATTGGAAAAAGAAAAATCCGAAATTGAAAAGTCCCAAGACGTATTGTCACGTGATGCGTTGGCACGCCGTGTGTCTGATTATCAAAACCGCGTTGGAAAATTACAACGTGATTTGGCCGAACGCGCGCAAAGCATCGAAGCGTCGTATCAAAAGGCACTGAATGACGTTCAGAAAAAACATCTGGACCCAATTATCGAAGGGATTATTGCAAAAAAGAACTTAGGATTGGTAATTGATGGGCGGTTTGCGCGCGTTGGTGAAACCGCAAAAGAATTGGACATTACATCAGATGTTGTGTCGGCATTAGATAAACGTGTATCAAAAATAAAAATGGACACGCCAAAGGGTTTCTAAAAAAATACAACCAAATAGAAAACCGCCCGATATCGGGCGGTTTGATTTTGTTTTACTAATTTTTTTTGCGAACCTGAATATGTACTTCGCGTAATTGTTGTTCTGTCACCTCGCGCGGGGCCCCCAACATTAAATCTTGGCCACGTTGGTTCGTTGGGAACAAAACCACTTCGCGCAGGTTTGTTGTGCCCAATATTATTGAAACCAATCGGTCAATACCAAACGCGCACCCACCGTGCGGTGGCGCACCATATTGAAACGCCGCGTACATACCGCCAAACTTTTCACGAACAACATCCGCACCATAGCCGGCAATGGCAAACGCCTTTATCATCGTTTCTGGATTATAATTTCGCAGGCCACCACTGCAAATTTCGGCACCATTTAATACCATATCAAACTGGTTTGCCTTGATTTTCAATGGGTCGCCGTCTAATTCACCGCGGGGTAAACTGAACGGATTATGCCCGAAATCAATTGCGCCTGTTTCTTCGTTTAATTCATAAAACGGAAATTCTTCTATCCAACAGAACTTAAATTCATTTTTGTTAATTAAGCCTAAATCATCCCCCAATTTTATGCGTAATTTACCTGCTGCCTTGGGTGCATTTTCTTTTGTATCACATACAAAAAACAATGATGAATTATCGCCAGAAATCGCACGCAGTTTTTCAATCCGCGCAGAATCCAGTTTCTTGGCAACCGGGCCCTTGGCTTCATCGCCAAATATGATATATCCCAATCCCCCCAGGCCCAATTCACGTGTTGCATATTCGCCCAGTTTATCAAAGAACGAACGTGGTTTATCCGCAGTATTTGGTGCCGGAATCGCACGAACAATTGCACCACCTGAAATTGCATTTGCAAATATGCCAAATTCAGAATCGCGGAATACATCTGTTACGTCATGTATTATAATCGGGTTACGTAAATCCGGCTTGTCCGAACCATATTTCAACATTGCGGTGTCATATGGTATATGCGGAATATTTTCATCAATCTGTGCATTGGGAACAAATTCACGGATTAAATCTGGAATCAATATGTCGCCAACCGCCTGAATATCGGATAAATCAACAAACGACATTTCCAAGTCTAATTGGTAAAATTCCAACAAACGGTCCGCCCGCAGGTCTTCATCACGAAAACATGGTGCAATTTGGAAATATCTGTCGAATCCGGCAATCTGAATCAATTGCTTAAACTGTTGCGGTGCCTGGGGCAGTGCATAAAACATGCCATGATGATTACGACTGGGGACGATGTAATCGCGTGCACCTTCGGGACTGGACACTGTTAAAATTGGGGTTTGGAATTCAGAAAATCCCATATCCCACATTTTATCGCGCAGAAATTTCATTACGCGATTACGTATCAAAATATTGTTATGCAACGAATCACGCCGCAAATCAATATAACGGTATTTCAAACGCAAATCTTCGGCAACAGTATCATCATCGCCAAACACTTGGAACGGTAACACATCAGAATTGGTTAACACATCCCACTTGGTTGCTGCAATTTCAATTTCACCGGTTGGAATTTTATCGTTAACCGCCGATGCATCGCGCGCAACGACCGTTCCAGTAATCATAATAACAGATTCTGGGCGAACACGTTGTAACGCTTCGTCACCGCCGTCAAAAACAATTTGTGTAATTCCATAATTATCACGCAGGTCAACAAATAACAACGACCCGTGGTCGCGTTTACGATGAACCCAGCCTGACAATGTAACGGTTTCACCAACATTCTTTGCGGTCAATTCGCCGCATGTATGCGTTCTGTATTTTGATTTTAATGATAACATTTTGGTCCCTTTGTTGTTTATCGGGGCTGCGAAAATATTTGCTTTTTTCGGCACCGATATTTTGTTGCGTCGGGGCGCGAATTTAACCGCGCGGTGCCACCCGAATTTATCACTTTTATTGGGTTTTGGTGCCTACATGGGTGTCAGTCATATCAACAGCCCCGCGCCCGAAAATACGGCATAATTCTAGTCGGAAATTTTTTTATTTGCAAGGTTTATATTACCCCCAGCCCATTAAAACAATGGCGGGAAACAGTCACCGCCATTGGCCGGGCAGCAATTAAACCCGGCATCGCCCATGTCTGTATAAACTTCATCATTACAGCAACCATTTGCATTTGGTTCGGTGCCATCTAAACATTTTACATCGTCCAATGTATCTGTTGCAGCATTGCCATCTATTAATGCAGGACAGCCTTTATCATCAAATTCGGCACGTAATGCGGCCACATCTGCATCTGTGGTTTCATTTATCAGAACCTGTAAGCGTTCGCATTCGGCCAAATCCGCGGCCGACACATCATCTGAATATGCAACACGCGAAGACACGCAAATACAAAAAACGAATAATGGTAAAATGTATTTCATAATTCACCCCTCTCTCTGCCATCAGCGAAATTATACCAGATTCCTAGCGATGGTTCAACTTTCGCAACTGCATCAGATTTTTCAGATGCTGACGCTGTTGCTGGGGGGTGGCATTCTTGAATTTGCTGTGGCTGGACATCGTTCCACCACGCGCATTAACGCGTTCGCGCGCCATTTTTTGCACCCCTGTGCCACGTTCACCGGCATCAAGAATCGTCTGTTCTAGTTCTTGTTGCTGGGCCGGTGACAATTTTTGCCCACCATTAATCGCCAATTCCAAAATATCGGAACGAATACCATATTCGCGGTATATAAAGTATGCATATGCAATGCGTTCACGTCCAATTTCCGGCGTCACAAGAATATTGCCCTGGGCGATTTGCCGATCAATATTATTAATCACAGAATCACGCACGGCCGGTTTTGCAAATATATCAATTGCAGAATTATAATAATTACGCATCGCCGTTATATGGGCGGCATCGGCCGAATCCACCACGGGTTGCATAACATCTTGCAACAAAACCGTATTAACCGGCGTTTTGACAACGTTTTTGTTACGCACTTCCTTTTTATTTGGCTCAACACGTTTCGTATCATAATATCGTTTACCTGTTTTCACACCAAACACAATTCCGATGGCAATAACAGACGCAACCATCACTGCACTCGCGCCGGTAAAAATTGCACGCCGAAATTTATGCATATCAACATTTTTAACACGGGGTTGTTTTTCTTCTTGGTGCGCAATTGGCCCATCCGTATGTTCTTGAACTGTGGGTGCGTGCGCACGACGCGACGCCGGTTTACGGGTCGATTTTTTCGGCTTTACAACGTCTGCGGTATTTGCATTCATTGCCGCGCGAATACGCTGCTTTGCAATATCGGCAACATCACCATCAATATGCGGAAAGCAAACCGTATTTATATAATCATACGCCGCTGTATAATCCGCCGGATTAATCGTTATAAAACCATTCGCAACAGCATATGCATAATCGTACGCTTCACTGCGATACTTGGCCGCCGCACGATTTCTGTGATGCGATTCAAAGTTACGATGCAATTTATTACACACTTGTTTGTAATTGTTGGCGCGTTTACGTAATACGTTACCAGACACATTCACGCGCCGACTATGCATATATGCCACAGCACGCTTAACCGCAGGTTGGTCATAATCACGCACGAAAGCAATTACGTTAAAATCCGCCTGTTTTTGTAATTTACGCAATAATTCATTGCGGTCCAATCCCGCAAATGTATTAATAACCAATGCACATACACGCATGTCAGACGGTGAAATATTATCAATATTATCACGCACCAACTTCAAAACATTTATTCCGCGGTCCATTAATCGTTCTGACTTCATATAATCATGCGTATTAAACCGCCGTGATAAACGACCATGCAATTTGCGATATTCTTTTATGTCTTTTAATATTTGTTTATTATCGTATTTACCAAACATTGTAATTATACCCATATAAATTAAACTGTGTGCCATAGCATATAACAAAATAAAGTATTGTCAACATCTTTAATAAAAAAACGCCGAAAAAACCGGCATATTTTATTCCTGGTGCCCTAAGCAAGAATCGGACTTGCGACTCGTCCTTACCAAGGACGTGTTTTACCACTAGACTATTAGGGCGATAAAACATTCGGCATTATACGCGTGATGCGCCAAAATGCAAGCATAAAATACGCACCGACGAACACACATCTATTTCTTGGCGTTCAGGTACGCAATCGCATCCATTGCCGCGGTGCATCCTGTACCAACCGCGGTTGCAATTTGCATTTTTACCCCCGAATGCACATCACCGGCAACAAAAACACCATCTGGCATTTTTTCTGGCATTAAACGTCCCATTTCGTCGCGCGAAACGTCTTCTGTTAAATAATCTGTGTTCGCTTCATGTCCAATGGCAACGAATATTCCATCAACCACTATATCGCGTCCATCGGTCGTGGTTGCAATTAATTCACCATTTTCGCCATCTGGCATAGATGAAATTCGTTCCAAATCTGTATTAAACAGGCATTCAATATTTTCGCGTGCCGCGACACGTTCGCGCAATACATTTTCCGCGCGGAAAAATTCTGATTTGCGGTAAACAATTGTAACCTTGTTCGCCAAATCAGCCAAGTACAACGCATCGTTTAACGCGGAATTCCCCCCGCCCAGCACCATTACATTACGCCCCGAGTAAAAGAACCCATCGCACGTTGCGCAATATGAAACGCCGCGCCCCATAAATTCACGTGCGCCCGCAATATCCAGCCTGCGTGGTGATGCACCGGTCGCAATTATAACCGTGCGCCCAGTGTACGTTTGACCATCATCGCACCCGATTGCAAAGCCAGATTCGCAATCGCCCGCAATCCCCGCCGCAGACACAAATTTAATTTCAGCACCGAATGATTTGGCCTGGTCTGCCATAAATTCGGCCAATTGCATACCCGAACCACGAAATCCCGGGTAATTTTCCAATGTTGCAATTCCCGCCATCTGCCCCCCCAAGGTTGTCCCCCCCAGGACCAGCGTGCTTTTCCCGCCACGCGCCGCATATAACGCCGCGGTTAATCCGGCCGGACCAGAACCCAAAATTAATACATCGTACATGAATATATTCCTTCGCTTTGTGTTAATTTACTGACCCTCAGTATAACGTAATCATCATGCGGGCGCAAATTAAAATCACACCTTAACAAAATATTGATTTTGTCGCACTTTCGGTATATAAATAGTGAGATAAAATGACCGCACCAAGGGGGACAAAATAAATGTTAGATATTAAGTTTATACGCGAAAATCCAGATATTGTTAAAAACGCATGTCGGGTCAAGGGATTTGATGACCATACCGACGAAATATTGGCATTGGATGCACGTATTCGCGAACTAAAAACCATAACCCAGACAAAAACCGCAGAAAAGAATAAAATTTCGCGTGAAATTCCAACCGCCGCGGACAAGGCAACATTGATTGCACGTTCCCGTGAAATCGGTTCGGAAATCGCCAACGATATGGCAGAATTGGCGGAAAAAGAAACATTGATGTCCGATCTGATGTATCGTGTGCCACAAATTCCAGATGCCGCCGCACCAATTGGGCCAGATGACACCGCAAATACAGAAATTCGCCGTGTTGGTACACCACGCAAATTTGACTTTACGCCACGTCCCCAGTGGGATTTGTTGGACATGAATAATTGGTGGATGCCGGAAAAAATTGCAAACCTGTGCGGGCCACGCACATATGCCCTGATGGGTGCGGCCGCAGAATTAGAATTGGCGGTTGAAACATATGTGATTCAGAAATTAATTTCCAAGGGATTTACTTTTGTCACATGTCCGTCAATTACCAAACCGGCAACAATATTTAGTGCGGGCCATTTTATCGGTTCTGATATGTCGGTCATGAATGGTGACGTATTTATGTTAACCGATACAGACCGTTGTTTGGCCGGGACAGCAGAAATCATCTTAAATTCACTGCATTCTGGTGATATATTGGCCGAAAAAGATTTACCAATCAAATACGCCGGTTTTTCGCCATGTTTCCGCAAAGAAGCCGGTGCCGCCGGACGCGACACGCGTGGCCTGATGCGGGTACACCAATTTAACAAGGTTGAACAATACGTCCTGTGCACACCGGAACAATCGGACGAAATGCATGAACACCTGTTGCAAAACCTGTGCGAAATTATGGAAGATTTGGAATTACCGTATCGTGTGATTGCAAACTCAACCGGCGACATGGGATTTAACAAGGTAAAAATGAACGATGTTGAGGCATGGGTCCCCAGCGAAAATACATACAAAGAACTGGGCAGTTGTTCGTCAATCGGTACATTTCAGGCGCGCCGTACAAATACGCGGTATCGCACAACAAATGGCGATGTGAAATTCTGTGCGACACTGAATAATACCGGAATCGCCCTGCCCCGTGCGTTAATTCCAATATTGGAAAACCACCAAAACCCAGACGGCAGCGTGAATATTCCCAAAAAATTACAGCCATTAATGGGCGGACGAACCAAGATTGGCGGCGCACATTAAAAATATGTTGAAAAAAATCGCCCAATGCGTTACAATGCGTGGCGTACAAGGAATTAACCCGTGCACAAAAAAACCACCGTTTTTTTGGTGCACAAATTGTTTTTACAAAACCCCAGAAATCCGCCATTTTATTTTCCTTTATCCGTGCACAAAAAAACGGTGGTTTTTTTGTGCACGGGGTGTGGTCTGTGGCATGTGCATTTTAACCAATGCCCGCGCCGCAAATTGTCCGGCAAATTTTTATCTGAATTCTAAAAACGAATGTACATATTGCGAAACTAAATATTATTGTCCGGGTGATGATACCAGATACCAATGTCCCGACGATAAATGGGCGGGAAAATATGAACAGTTTTTTGATGATTTTATATCATCAAGTATCTCATCTATATCTTCTTGGGGTAGTTATTTTACATATAATGGCGAACAATATAGAATTCGTTCTGACATTACCCTTTGTCATCGCAATGTACATCTTTATACTAAGA
>JAFUTJ010000015.1 GCA_017471445.1 Alphaproteobacteria bacterium
GCAACCCCGGGTTGAACCATAATCATATGTACCGGTTTCTGGATTGTAATAACATGGTTGCGAACCAAATCCATGTGTCGCATAATAATTATTATTACGAATGACCCAACAATACGTTTCATTACCCATACATTCGTCTGGGGTTTTAACCCAACGGATACCGTCGACTGTATCTACACAACCTATGATAGAGTTGCCGAGTTGATATACCAACGGTACATAACCGCCATTTGGGCATTCATATCGCGCATCATCACCCGGACAGTAGTAACCAGTGGTACACACAACACATTCACCGCCATCGGTAATGTATTGCCCCGCATCGCATGTTGCGGCGTGGGCCGTGCCACCGATACAAAATTGCACACACACGACGAAAAATATCGCATGACAACGTAATAAACGGTTTGGTGTAAAAAATGTTTTCATGTTTTCCCCCTGTCTTTTTTTAATAAAAAAATTGCCACACGAAATAACAGTGGCTGGAGCTTACTAACAATACAAAGAAATTGTCGTGCCTATTCAGAATATTACGCACACTCCAACCCAATCAGGATTTGGTTGGAACAATATTTAATGTCATTACTGACAAATTTATCTTTGTAATGGGTTAGTAAGACCCACGCCCACAGAATATAAAATTCCACGTGCACAGAAATTTTTAGCAAAATAAACACAACTCTGCAATACAAATAAAAGCGTTGGCATGCATAATTACATGCCAACGTGAAATTCATCGCCATAATTTGCGACCGTCTGGCCACCAATTGTGCATTGTATATCTTCAAATCCGTTCTTTAATTGATTCTTTTTAACAACATTGCTGGTAACAACGGCACCGACTGTTCCAACAACAACACCTGCGATTGAATCTGATGCCAAACGCGCACCGTTAAAGTTTCCTGCGGCTGTTTTCCATACAGATGCCTTTAACCCAGAACGCATTTGTTCAATACGGTCTAAACTGGCACGAACACGTGCAGTTACCTGTTCGTCGCGCGCCGCAATTGTTATACAATTGCCATTATATATAACCCACCCATCAATCCCACGTTCACATTCATTGCGGGTATCAATTGGCATTGCCGGTAATGGTGCATCATCGGATACATACGTCAAATTTTGGTCTGTATCTAATACCGGCGCATCATCGGATGCATATGTCAAATTTTGGTCTGTATCTAATACCGGTTCATCATCTGCCATTTCATTGGAATCGGCAACCCCAACACAGAATGATTTACCGTGTTGATTTACCGTCGCAATACCATTGCGAATTTCTGAATCCAATTTACCATCCGCACATTTGGCAAATGTACACCAACCCATCGAATTACCATTTTTATATACCAAATATGCGCCATTGACACATGCGGTGGCCGCACATACAATTTTATTTCCACTCTTTATATAATGGCCCGCCGTTGCATTACGTGGCAAGTCGGATTTGACACATCCATCACCAACTTTATGGTCAACCACAACCGGTTTTGTTACGTTTGTTGGTGTATCACCATTGCATAATTCGACACTGGTGATACATTTATCACCACATCGACGCCAACCACCAACGCATTCCCATTTCCAACATACCGACCCTGGGGAATCACTGCTGCCATATAATTGAATCTGGTAATCGCCAGATTGTGGCATTTTATAACCGTTACAGAGTTTCGTCGTACATGTTTTTGACCAATGATCGTCCAAGAATCTTCCTTTTAGCCATGGCTGTTCGGTTGTATATTCTTTTTTACCCTGAACGCATTTTTTGACCTGTGGAAAATCACAAAACATTTCGTCACCAATATTAACACGACGTGCCACAATATCTGTCAAATTCGAAATATTACAACATGCATATTGACCTGTAACCGGGTCCATGTCGCAATCTGTTTCTGAAAACATTCGCCCGGCATTTTTAGATGCCCCAACAACAGCCCCCGCCACCACCGCCGCACCATATGCAATTTGACCACCGACCGGTATCGCATTCACAACACTGGCCGTACTGGCTGCAAACCCTGCACCGGCCAGTGTACTTTTTCCTAAATCAGCCGCTGTTGTTTTTCTATCTCGGGCTTTTGCATCATCAATCAACTCTTTCCCTGTAAGCACCATGCCAACCACCCCCAATGCGGCACCACCCCAATTTACACCACCGGCCGCCGGGGCCGCAGGTGTTGCGCTTGGTTTGGGACTCTCTATTGGTGCCGGCAAATTACGCCCAGGCTGTGTCGGCACCGGTAAATTACGCCCCGCAGGTGTTGTCGCCGGTAAATTTGCAGATGGTTTTCCCGCCGTTAATTGTTTTGGTGCGTTACCCGACGACGCACCCGTGGTTGATTGTTTCGGCGCATTACCCGACGATGTGCCTGCGGTCAATTGTTTTGGTGCATTGCCCGCCGGCAACTGGTTTGCACCGGTTGAATTTTTTCCAGACCACTTAACTGTGTTACCAACATCGGCATATTTTTGTGCAACTTTTTCTGCGGCATCACGCGACATACCGTTACCAAGTCTTGTGCCATTACCATTCACGATATCAAACGACCCATTCCCATTATCAATTACATTAATAACGTCACCAATTGCACAAAACGGCACCAATGCAATGACAACCATAAACAAGAATTTCCGTATCATAAATTTCCCCCTGTTTTTATAAATAAAAAAACGTCAACGATTTGACAGTCAGGAGGTTAGTAACATTCTAAAGGAAATGTGTGCTTATTCAATATACTCGCAACCCTCCTGACACCGGATTTATTCGGGATTCAGGAGTTTCACATATTCACATAACGCTGCGATTTATATACAAATATACAATCACATCATCACGTGCCTTTAGAACGGGTTACTACACCCCATCGGTCAAACCGACGTATGTATAATATCATAATCTGCGGACAAATGTTATAAAAAAACGGCAAAAAGCCGTTTCTTTATCTATTTCTTTTTAACCGATTTTTTCTTGGGAGTATCAGCATTTGTTTTGGTTTTTCGTACCGTACGTTTCGCCACAGATTTATTTGACGGTACATTTTGTTGTGTGGTTTTTAATTCTTTCTTGAAAACATTCAACCCATCGGCCAGATTTTTCATCATTTGCGGTATCTTGTTATGTCCAAACAAAATGAACACCAACAAAACAATTATCAGTATTTCCATCCAACCCAATCGTCCAAACATAATTATCCCCCCCTGTATTATTTTGCAACGTAACAATCCAGTCCGTCTGATTTCGCATTACGACAAAAACCATTTGCCGCCGCAGAATCTGCGAAACCAACACGTAAACGGTGCGTTGTTGTACCATTTGGCAACTGGGCCGCCAATATCACAAATTGGTGTCCGGCAAACAGATTGCTGTGCCCCGATTGCATTTTACGTTGTGCACTTTCAGCGGCCGCGCGCGTGCCATACGAACCAAATTGAACATACCATGCACTGCGCGGTGCGGCGCGATTCGCCGGTGCGGATGCCTTGGCTGTCTTTGGTGCCGGTTTCGGCGCATGTGCAGACTTTGTCGGCTTGGCCGCAGGCGATGGCTTGTTCGGATTAAACTTTACATCACGTCTGTCTTCGATAACGCGAACAGGTGTCCCAACATTGGATGGCGCGGGTGTCGGTGCCGCCGCCGGGGCCGGGGCCGACGAAGGCTTTACCGGTGCGGGTGCAGGCTGCGGTTCTGGGGCCGGCATTGGTGGCACGACCGCAACAGGTGGCGGCGGTGGCATAATCGAATCATTCGGTGTAATTACATCCGGTGTTGGGGCATCTGGCCCATCAACCGTGATTTCAGGTGCATCTAAATCAACCGTTACCGACGACGAAGACGTGCCGCCAATTGTGCGAACGATTATATATGTCGCCAATATGATAACCAGCACCCCCACCCCCAGCAACAGCCATGGCCGCCGCGGGCGCGGTGTCGCAAACGCAGACGTTGCCGCCGGCAACGAATCGTCCGCCGTATCGTCCAAATCTAATAAATCAATGTTGTTGTCGTCGTTCATAACGTCCCCCATTTGTTTGATATCATGTGCACATTATATCATAAAAAAACGCCATTACCAAACGCGACACGCAAAATTATTTTAATAATAAAAATCCCGGCAAATACCGGGACATTTTTATTTCGGCATATCACCAAAGTGCGGCGGAACAATCAATTTATGATTTTCTGCAACAATCGGTTCGCTTTCACATTTGCGCATACATGATGTCAATGTACACATCACAGTACACAAAGCGCAAAATAACATCACTTTTTTCATATATATCTCCTATTTATCAATAACCTATAACGGCATTTTTATTGATTTACGCATTTCATTGATAAAATCATCCAACGAAACGGTTTCTTGCCTATCACAGCCCAAGCGGCGCAGGGTTACAGTACGATTCATGGATTCTTTTTCACCAACAACTGCGATAATTGGTGTTTTGGCCAATGATAATTCACGAATCTTGTAATTAACCTTTTCATCGCGTAAATCTGCACGGGTATAAACACCCGCATTGCGCAACGCGTCAACCACCACAACGGCATAGTCGCGAAACTTTTCAGAAATTGGCGTTACAACAACGGGTTCTGGCGATAACCACAATGGTAAATTTCCACCCGTTGATTCCAACAACACCCCCATAAAACGTTCAATTGACCCCAACATCGCACGATGTAACATAATCGGACGATGTTTTTCGCCATCTTCGCCAATATACGACAAATCAAACCGTTCCGGCAGGTTCATATCCAGCTGAATCGTACCACACTGCCAAATACGGCCCATTGAATCACGCAGATAATTATCAATTTTTGGGCCATAGAATGCTGCGTCACCTTCGGCGATTTCATATTCAATACCGTTTGCATCCAGCGCATGTTTCAATGCCCCTTCGGCACGGTCCCAAATTTCATCTGAACCAATACGGAATTCTGAATCTTTACGCGTGGCCAATTTCATGGAAATTTTATCAAATCCGAATTTGCCATAAATATCTTTGATAAAGCGCAAGATTTTTACAACTTCCGTTTCTAACTGTTCTTCGGTACAAAATATATGTGCATCATCCTGGGTAAATTCACGCACACGCATCAGGCCCGATAGACCACCAGCAGCCTCGTACCGATTAACCTTGCCAAATTCCGCCAAATACAGCGGCAAATCTTTGTACGATTTTATTCCCTGGCCAAAGACCAACATTCCACCTGGACATGACATCGGTTTTACACAGAATGTTTTGCCATCCTGGGTTTTACCAGAATAATTATGTTCACCATATTTCGCCCAATGGCCAGACCGTTCCCATAAACTGCGGTCCATGACCGATGGCGTTGATATTTCCAGGTAACCTGCCCTTTCTTGGCGGGCGCGAATATATTCAATCAACCGGCGGTAAATCTTGTACCCCTTGTCATGCCAGAATACCGCACCCGGCGCATAGTCCGGTTCAAAATGGAACAAATCCATATCTTTGCCCAATTTGCGATTATCACGGGCAGCGGCTTCTTCCTGCATTTTCAGGAATGCGTCTAATTCATCTTTGCTGGCAAATGCGTTTACATAAATACGTTGCAACATTTTATTCTTGGAATCACCGCGCCAATACGCACCGGCAACATTGCGAATACGAAACGCGTCACGTGGTAAATCCTTGCTGGATTCAACATGCGGGCCACGGCATAAATCCGTAAAGTCGCGGAACGTATAAACCGATAATTTTTCACCAGATGCATCATATTCATTCAACCATTCCATTTTATATGGCTGATTTGCGAATAATTCCTTGGCTTCGGCCAGGCTGACAAATCGTTGTTCAAACCGACCGTTGGATTTAATCAATTCGCGCATCGTTTTTTCAATGGCCGCAAAGTCTTCTTCGGAAAAACGGTGTTCGGTATCAAAGTCGTAATAAAAACCGTTTTCAATGGCCGGACCACCCGCAAATTTAACATCTGGGTATAATTTCTGAACCGCGGCCGCCATAACATGCGCCAGCGAATGACGAATCGTTTCAATTGGATAAGACATAATAAACCTTTTTATTTATGTTCTAAGATTTCTGATTGCTGATTTTAATATAAAAATTTCTGAAAGGCAAAATCATAAATCCGAATTTCAGAAATAATAAACTATCGCACCCCAAACGGGGTTGTTGTTGTAAAAGCGAAAAATAAATTTATACACTTCATGTCCGTCATTTTATTACTTTTATAACTAAATGTCAACATCAACACCATACCCCAGCGAGCCCACACCAACATTTTCATAAAATTTTTGTTCAACAATATCAAACAATCCGTTTGATGGCGCACGCCAACCACATATTTCCATACCCATCGGAATCGGAACAAAATTACGAATTAATGTGCCGCTTTTATACATTTTTACACCATACAATTTTATCGTATCGGCCACCGTACCAATATTTCTGAATATTTTCAGATTACCGGCCCCTGAAAACGTGTCAGATGCATTTTTATACAAAACATTTGTGCTGGATGAATTTTGACGCACAGCCCCCGATTCAATATGTATTATTCGCCGATTCGGCGTAACATAACGCGTATTTGATGTAAAATACTTAATATTTTGTGTGCCATAGTTAAATGCGATGGTGCGTTCTGTTCCATTCTTGTTATATTCCCATAAATCATACTTCTGGGTTGATGAATCCTTGTAAATATAATATGTGTAATTACTGCTGATTGTTTGTGGGACATGCACATCTAAACTTGTCTTGATTGTATTTGCACCGACAATACCGGTATCAATTTCTTGGTATCCATTTGCCGAAATATACGCGTTTTCATCCACACCTATTAATTTACAATCATCGGAAACTGTATACCTGTCACTGTAATCCGGCAAATATTCATCACAGTTTTCACCACATATACTGTATACAACACCGCCATACAGTACATGTAATGTGTTTGGTATGTCCACCGGTAATGCGTCGGCATGGTAAACAACATCACCAATCATGATATGCAATGCGTGTTCTGTGCGTTGAACATTACTGATTTGTATTTGTGCGTCACCAACAAATAATGTACGTGCATATAATGGCATGACAATCATACAGCCCACACCCAGTCTGCAAATTGTGCCAATTATATTTTTTGCCGATATCAGCATTAAATTTCTCCAAACACAAAAAACACTGCCCAAATGACGCAGCGGTTGGAGGTTCAAAACTATAAAACATACAATATAGCGGGCTTATTCAATATATTCACCGCCCCCCAACCAATAACTGAATTGATATGGGGTAAAATCGCCATCACTGGCATGTATGTTTTTTGGGTTTTGAATCCCAACGCAGTGTAAACCGCGTCGCTAATATTATTAAACTTAATGTGTTATTTTGACAAGCATAAATGTTTAATCGCGCAGATATTTGCGTGTGGCAATTGCGCCAACGCATGCCACAATTAATATAAATATCATCATCCAATCACGGCCAATGGTGCGATATGGCGTGACATGTGCGCCCCATACCATACCATCAATTACGCCACGTTCGCCAACCGGCAATGATGATAATATTCCGCCATCGGACAAGATAATCGCACTGATACCCGAATAATTTGCCCGAATGACCGGCAACCCCGATTCAATTGCATACCGGCGCACCATGTCCAAGTGTTGATACACACCAGGCGTGTGTCCAAACCATGTATCGTTTGTAATGTTTATAATTGCGTCAACCATCGCCCCACGCGGCACCAATGAATCAGAAAATATAATTTCATAACATACCGCCGGTGCAAAACGTAACGCCGTATTACCAGATTTTATTTCAATAATTTCCGGTCCATGCCCCACCCCCAGATTTACCGGTGCCGGCATTATACCCATTGGGCTGTATTCACCAAACGGCACCAAGTGCGATTTATTATACGTATTTGCTATCTTTCCATCTGCATTTGCCACAATTAATGAATTAAATACTGCATTATTTGAATACGTTGACGCGCCAATAATTACATTACGCCCAATTGCCCGTGCCAACGGCATATCATCGTCTGTTATAACAAATGGATACGTTGTTTCTGGGTATATTATAATGTCTGGATTACCACTTATCATACCCAAGTTATACAGGTCGTGAATATTTTCTTCGGCGTGGCGCACGGCATCGGCATGCGTGTATGATATTTTTTGCGATTGACTGCGTGCCGGTTGCACGATGCGAATAATTGTATTAGCGCGTTCTGCATTTGCATCAGACTGTGTAATATTTATATTACCATAAAATATTCCACATACACACATTACACAGAATATGACCAGTGTTATAAAATTCTGAATATTACGACGTAATAATATTTCAACCAGTGCCGCAATTATACCAGAAACAACAAATGTTAATCCCAATGCGCCAAACAATGCCATTGAATTGGCAAGTGCCCCCCATGGCATCGCAATATTTGCCAATGGATTCCATGGAAACCCGGTAAGCGCCCATTCGCGCAGCCACAGTATCAACGCCGACGCGCCGCCAAACAAAAATGGTCGCGCCGCGGGAACCGTGCGTATACGTGCCGCCACGATAAATGGCCAGGGGAAAATAATTGCACCCGCAATACCAATTCCGATTATGCCGGGAATTGTCCAAACCGCAAATTGCCGCATTAATTCGGGCACAACAAATATTGAATGCAATGCCCACCAAAACATTGCAATTGCATACGCTGCACCAAACATAGCAATTCGACCATACTGCCCCCAGAACCCGATTTCAGACGCATCGCGCCGGGACATATAATACGCACACATAAAACCAATAATTGTTGCGAACCAAAAATTAAATGGCGCAAAACCCAATGCAGAAATCGCACCGCATATAAAGTATGCCACATACGCACCAACCCCAGTGTGTGGCAAATGAATACGCTTTATAAACCGTACAAATCGCGAACCGGGACAATTATCAACATCACACGCACATTCGTCTGCTGTATATGGATTTTTTATTCCTAATTTCTTTAATATAGATATTTCTTTATTTTCCATAATTAACGCTTCGTCGTCCATTATATGGTCATAACCCTGTAAATGTAACATGCCGTGTACAATCATATGTGCGGTATGTTCTGCAACAGATATATTGGCTGCACGCGATTCACGAATTACCGTATCTAATGATATATATATATCGCCCAATAACATATCATCACCCAATTCAAACGACAAAACATTTGTCGGTCGATTAATATTTCGATATTCACGATTTAGTTTATGTATTTCTGCATCATCGGTCAGGGTAATTGAAACCTCGGCTTTGCTGTGATTTTTTAATACGGCGGCATTTGCAATTTTATCAAATGCGATTTTATATTTGCGCCATTTATTATTGTTGTAATTTACATAAACTTTCATTTTTTTACACCATGGATTTATTATTACGTGAATTAAATTTTTTACGTGCTGCAGCGGATGCATTTGTCTTATTTTGTATCATATTTGTGGCTTTTTTATAACCCTTGGGTTTGGATTGTTTATTAATCAGGTTTGTTACACGCTGAACATCGGTCTGAACGCGCCTGGAACCATTTGCGACCGCCAATTTGTAATTTTTCAACGCGCTTTGTAAATCGCCCTTTTGTTCATATGCAACACCGGCGTTATACCACGCCGCAGAATATTGACTTTTATCGCCAATACGTTTCAAGATTTCACGCACCTGCGCAATTGCGTCATCGGGCCGCCCTAATTCGTTATACACCACCGCTAAATCATTTCGTAACAACGCATTATCAGGATTTTGCAAAACCAGCGCATTCAACATATTTGCGGCGGAATCATAATTTGCATTTTTATATGCAGTAATGGCCGCGTTATATGCAACGTCATAATTAAATAAATATGTTTCTCGTTCAACTTTATCACGTTTAAGCGTTATTGTTGATTCGGCGATTTTCCCATCCAGTTTTGGTTCACGTCCATCAATAAACGCCAATACATATTCCGGCATGTAATCGCGCGTACGTTTCCAATTCGCCAACGATATACCTTTGGCGTTTACCGGATTGACCACCCATTGGCGAAACTTTTTATACGTATCGCGGTTTGCAACACCATCGCGCCAAAAACTTTCTTTATTTTTATTCATACAGCAATAGAATTCATACATACCACCAATTGGACAATCCAATAACATTTGTGGTGTTATATCACCGGTTAACATCCCGGCCTCTAGCCAGCGTCGCCAATGCATTCCCCCACCTTCGGGGCAAAAGTTCCCAAGCGTGTTCGCAACATCGCGTATTGAACGCCCCGATGTCCATGCTTTGCCAAAACTGTACATATTATTTACTGGATTTTGCGCAAAACGCGTACGCACCATATCACTGGTAACGGCATAGCCACTGTCTGCGTAAATTTGGCGTAATGCAGCATTTCTGGCGCGTATGTCCGCCGAATTTTTACTGGCAATTAAATTAGTATTTGCGTTGTACATTATACTGCCAATCCCCAGTGCCAGATTCGGTGTGTTTATATCTATGTTTTCGTAACCAACATCCCAACAGTACATAAAATAAAATGTTTCACCGTCTTCGATATGCCAACGTGCCAATTCATATGCTTCATCGGTGGTTATTGGTTTGGTGTCTTTGGTTACGCGTGTACCATCCTTTAACATCGTTGAACCAAAGCCAACTGTCCATATTCCACGTGAATCCAAGTACGGATAATGCATACCATTATCGTTTATTTTGACCCCTTCGCATGCAATCAAATTACAAATTAAATACGGGGTTATTGAACACATTTTTTCACGGTACGCACCGAATGTTCCCGGCGCAAAATCAGATTCTTTTATTTCTGTTTTATTTTCTGCGTCATCATTGATTTTATTATACGCAAACGCGCCGCCACCAACCAAGATTGCAACAATCATCCAATACACCAAATAAGATGATAATTCCGGCCGTTTATGCAAAAATGCCGGTATTTTTTTATCTGTGCCATCTGATTTTTTACCGACATTCATTCGTGCAAAGCGTCGTTCCATTGCGCGCGTTATGTGATTATCAAATGCCGCAAATTTTGCCAACCACAATAAAAATTCTGTCATTCCGGCCGCCCCCATGCCGACACCACGCATAATTTTGCCCGGTGTTTTCTGTGGGTGCATTTTTGCGATATTTCGCCGGGCAACGCCGGCTTTTTTATGTGGAACATTTACCGCATCGCGAAACTTTGTCATGACTTTTTCACCCCCAGACCGGTCTTTTTTGCAATTTTTGTGCGTTTAACCGAATAATTTGGTGCAACCATTGGGTAATCGGTCGGCAGGCCCCACTTTGTCCGATATTGTTCAGGACTCATATTAAAACGTCGCCGCAAATACCGACGCAACATTATGTGCCACGTGCCATCTTCTAGGCATTTTATTTTGTCCGGCTGAACAGATTTTGCAATTTCATCCGAACTGACCGATGCACCACGCAGACTTTCACGTGCGGCAACAACCGCGGCATCCATCCCCAGTGTCGGGTCTGATGCCATTGCCGCCGCCGCCAATTGCGCGACCGCCAAAGCAAATTCTGAACTATTGCTTGTATTTACCATTTGCTTATCTTTTTATCATTTAATACAATTATATCACAAATAAAATCTAAATAAAACATGACAGAAAAAAACCGCCCTTTGGCCGATTTAATGCGTCCCGCAACAATTGATGACGTTGTTGGTCAACGTGCAATACTGGGGGAAAACGGATTGGTGCGCCGTATGGTTGACGGTGGAAAATTATCAAACCTGATTTTATGGGGGCCACCCGGTTGTGGCAAAACAACCATTGCACGCGCATTGGCAAATTCGGTTGATATGGATTTTGTACCAATGTCTGCTGTGTTTTCTGGTACCGCCGATATAAAAAAGGCAATGGACGCGGCAAAATTACGTCAAAATATTGGCCAAGGCACATTATTGTTTATCGACGAAATTCACCGGTTTAATAAAACCCAGCAAGATACCCTGTTGCCATATTTAGAAGATGGTACCGTCGTATTCATCGGCGCAACAACCGAAAACCCCAGTTTTAATCTGAACAACGCATTATTATCGCGATGCCACATTGGCGTACTGCAACCGTTGGACAGTGATGATTTAATGATATTGGTTCAACGTGCCGAAGAATTTTTGGGCAAAAAAATGCCTTTGGATGCAGATGCGCGGGTGCATTTATGTCAAATGGCCGATGGTGACGCACGTTTCTTGCTGAATACGTGCGAATATTTGGCATCGGCAAATTTTCCACACGATTTAACACCCGACGAATTAGATACTGCGGTGCAAAAACGTGCGCCGCTGTCCGACAAGACCGGTGACGAACATTATAACCTGATTTCCGCGGTACATAAATCACTGCGCGCGTCGGATACAGATGCTGCGTTATATTGGGTTGCACGCATGATGACCGGTGGCCAAGACGCACGATATATATTTCGCAGATTGACCCGTTTCGCAATGGAAGACGTCGGTTTGGCCGACCCAAATGCATTACCAATTGCAATTGCCGCATGGAATGCATACGAACGCATGGGTTCACCAGAGGGGGATATTGCATTGGCTGAATTAGTAATATATTTGGGCACGGCCCCCAAAAGCAATCGTGCCGACCGTGCAATACACGCCGCATACGCCGCCGCCCGCGAAACAGGCAGCATGCCACCACCAAAAAACATATTGAATGCGCCAACCAAGATGATGAAAAATATGGGCTATGGCGCGGGATATATCTATGAACCGGATACAGAATCTGGTTTTTCGGGACAAAATTGTTTCCCAGAAAAAATGGGTCGCCGTACATTTTATACACCGGTTGAACGCGGATTTGAACGGGAAATAAAAAAACGTCTGGATTATTGGGACGCATTACGAACAAAACTTAATAAACAATAAATGCGGGGATTTGCCCGCATTTATTGTTTATTAAAGTTACCCCGTACCTAGAACAAGATATTCACGCGAAAACCAACCTGAACCGTGCCATCATCAATTTCATAATCAAACATACCAACATACTGGGTACGGCCATATTCGCGTATTAATTTCAGGTTTAACCAATCTTGGTCATAATGCGGATTCGTGGCCTTGCGAAACGTAAAGCCCGTTCCAATGCGCCAGTTATAGATTAGTCTAAAATATGCCTCGGGCACAAAATCTATATATGCCATGCCGCGTTTGTCATCAAAAATCCAACTGGATTTTATCGTACCAGCCAAGGTCAAACCTGTCCAACGCCGCCCAACGCGCAGGCCCGCATAATACTGATGATCGGCAAACCATGGCGTACGCACACGGTCGGTTCCACCGAATCGCAGACCTGCAATTGCATCGGCAATTATATGTGCAGAATTATCACCAGAACGCGCCAACCGATATTTACCACCGACATCAAAACTGGAAAACCCATCGGCTGGACCATCAAAATCAATTTGATAATGTAAATTTCCCAAAATAGTTAAACGATCATTTATTCCATACGATAATTGTTGCCCCAAACGTAAAATATCATCCGAATACGTTAATGCGGTTTCAGACAAGAAATCATTTGTTGTCGGCAAATACAACGGATCAGACGTGTCATACATAAAAATATCAGAATTTGCATCGGCATGCGCGACACATGGCAATGCCAACACCAAAATGAATAAACCGACAAATCTGTGTGACATACTGTCCCCCCTGTTTTTCTGTGGCACGGGCGACGCATATGCGTCGCCATTACCAACATATTATTTCACTATCTTTTTATTTTAGAATTGGAATATAACCTGTAACCCAACAGATGTTTCGTTATATTTATCCAATTCTGCAACACCAAATTGCGTTAATCCACCAACATGGTCTAGCAATCCGGCATCTGCTGTCAAATTATCACGATACCAGTAAAAATCTAATTTTTTACCATCGGCACTGTCATAGAAAACAGTTTTCGCATACAGATTTAATGCGAACCAGTCATTTGGCTGCCAACCAATTGCCCCCTTGATTGACGCCTGGTTATGCCAATCGTAATTTCCAAATACCGCCTCTACATTCAATGTCCAATCTTCTTCCAGAACACTGAACACGCCAAGGCCCCCTTCTACATATAAAGTGCTGGACACATCTGTTGCATATGGCAGAAACATTAACGAATACAAACCGTTTGCATCCAGACCTTCTACGCCATTACCATATGAATCACCATCAAAATCAACCAGCCATCCGCGTCCCAAACCATAGATTGTCGACCGCGACACTTTATAACCTGCTTTCAGATCCAATATAAAACTGTTTGCCATATCTTTTTGATGTTGAAAATATGCACTGACTGTTGCAATCCATTCATTTGTGTCAACAAATCGCCATTGTCCCCCAACGCCATACATATTCAAACCATTGTCGTCCATTCCATCATCCGGCCCATTTGACCATTTGAATTTATAATCAGAATCGTCATAGCGCAACATACCAATAATCGCAAACTTGTCCGTAATACCGTAACTAAAATCTTCCTTGATTGATAACAGTTTAGATTTCCATGAACCATCACCCTGAACCGTTACAAGTTGGCCGAACGTTGCGCTGATTGGACTGGCATCATACAAACCGGCGGTCCCAGTTAATGAAAAATCATAACTGTTGGTATTATACGACAAATCGGTAACAGAACCAAACTTGCCTTCTAACGGTTGAAAGAACGGATGCGCCAGATAGTATTTACGTCTAACCTCGGTCCGGGTGGTTTCAGAACGTGTTGTGCGAACCGTGCGACGCGCAGATGTGCCATAATTGCTGTCATACTGTTTGTACATTGCACTGCGCGATGATGGTTGGGTATAGTATAAATCTGAACCGTCCGATATGTCATAATTACGCGTTGTTGTGCGGGTTTCATATTTATTATAATTAACGTTACCACGCGTGCGTGTTGCCGGTGCGCCGGTTAAATCTGCACTGGATGCGGCACGCATGCCGACATTTGTCGCCGCAACAACAGGTGTTGTACACATTGCCAACGCCGCCCATGCAAATAAATTCATCTGCGTTTTCATATAATTTTCTCCTTGATTAATTTACGTACATTATAACATAAAAAATGGACAAAAAAAAGGACAGAATAATCACTGATGTAATGTATAAAAACACGCCCACAAATATGGGCGTACCAAATCTGGTGCCGGTTGTCGGATTTGAACCAACGACCCCCTCATTACGAATGAGATGCTCTACCAACTGAGCTAAACCGGCCAACGCGCAGTATGCTAATATATTTTTTCATTAAATGCCAGTTTTATTTTTTTAATGATTAATGGCCAGTGTAAGTGGTTAGTAAATCGGGACTAAGGTCGTAATTACGAAATCACTTACATACTACTAACCACTAGACACTATAAAATATGTCGCTTGTTATTTGCGTCGGGGGCACTGACAATACCTTCGGATTCCATGCGTTCCATGAATCCGGCGGCCTTGTTATAGCCGATGCCAAGTCTGCGTTGAATATATGAAATTGTCGGCTTTTTATCGCGCAATACGCATTCCTTGGCCTGGGTATACAAATCCGCATCTTTGGAATCTTTGGTTGATGCCACAGCGGGTTGTGCCCCACCGCCAACCATGTCGGATGCGACATCGCCATCGGTAACGCCGGTGGCATATTCTGGGGTACCCTGGGCCCGCAGGAAATTTCCAATACGCGACAATTCATCATCCGCAATAAATGCACCATGTATGCGAACCGGGATTTTACCAGCCTCGCTGAACAGCATGTCTCCACACGCCAACAGGTTTTCTGCGCCCTTTTCACCCAATGTTGTCATCGAATCAATATTACTGCGTGCCTGAAATGAAACACGTGTTGGGAAATTCGCCTTAATCACGCCGGTAATGGTTGTGGCATCTGGACGTTGGGTCGCCATAACCAAGTGAATACCCGCCGCACGTGCCTTTTGCGCAATACGTTGAACACATGCCTCTACCTCCTTGCGGGCCAAAGACATCAAATCGGCAACTTCGTCAATGATAATTGCAATATATGGCATATCAGACATATCAACGTCTTGGGTTTCGAATAATAATTCACCCGTTTCTTCATCTGTACCAACGGCAACTTGGCGCGTAATTTTTTCACCATTATTACGCTTTTCTGCAACAATTTCATTGTAACTTTCAATATTGCGTGCATTAACCAATTGCAATTGTTTATACCGTTCTTCCATTTCGCGAACCGCCCATTTCAGTGCATTTACCGCCGCCGCCGGATCCAGCTTTACAATTGGTGTTATCAGGTGCGGTATATCATCCCAAAAACCAAAATCAACACCCTTTGGGTCAATGATAATCAATTTACATTTATCGGGCGTAAAATGATACACAATTGATGTGATAATTGATTGCACAAACACAGATTTCCCAGACCCTGTACGCCCTGCAATCAGCATATGTGGCATTTTTGCCAAATCAAAATACATGGGATTTCCACCAATATCAACACCCAACGCCAATGGTATTTTATATTTAGAATTTACAAACGTTTCATTTGCAACCAATCCTTGGAACCGCACAGTTTGCCGATTCAGATTTACCATTTCAACACCAATTAATTCGGTGCGTGGAATATGCGCAATACGAATATTTTCAGTTGCCATGGCACGTGTCATATCTTTTACAGTTTTGTTAACATCAACCATGCGGGTACCAGAATCTGGCATAAATTCATATAGTGTTACAATCGGCCCGGGGCGAATGCCAACAACGCGCCCATTTACACCGTATTCGGCAAAGTGCACCTCCATCGCTTTGGCGTTTTGTTTTAATTCAGGTGTCACAATACTTTTACCAAAGTTTGATTTTTCCAAGAACTTAACATCCGGCATGCGGTATTCGCCGCTGTGTGCACGACGCGGTGCCGATGCGGCCGCGGGCGCAGCATTGCGCCGTGTTGTGTGGCGGGTGCGGGGCGTATCGTCCGTATCACCAGGTTCCGAATCGTTATCCGTGTCCGTGTCTTCTGCGGTGTCATCCAATTCATCATCGGTATCAGACGTATCTTCTTCATCCGACGCGGTCGGCGGCACCAGGTGAAACAGTGACAATACCCACCGCATGGTTCGCCACGATGCACGCACGCACATGCGCACATGTGCATATCGAACATGTAACAACATCCCACCCAAAACACAAAAAACAACAATACATAAAATACCGGGAATAATTGCCATTCCACCCATAATTGCCGATGCATCAGTCGCCGCAACCGCACCAATCATTCCGCCAAATGATGCACGTGGCGCAATCATTCCGAACCCGGCCGCACCAACACACACCGCAACAAACGCACGCAGCAAATTGTATTCCGGTGCCGTATCATCGGTCCATGTAAATAAAATCTTAATCCCTGTGCGGGCACAACACATCAACACGAACAACGCCGGCAAGAATCCAAATGCATAACGTAATACCCCAACGATGTTACCCATTATTGTCTGATGCCCAAAATTACCAGATGCGGCGAAACCATCCAAATATGCATTGTGAAAAACCAATGCAACAATTGCCCAAATGGACACTATAAAAATCGCACCACCCGACACGCGCACCGCAATGCGCCGCAATGCGGATGAAACACTGTCCGGTAAAAATTTTGACTGCCCTGCCATGAATACCATTTTATCATAAAAATCCCCCAGGTGCTAATAAACAATTTTAACTGTACATAAATGAGTTGATTATAATTTCCCACATCCATTACCCAATCCGGCACAGGGGCAAGCACCGGTCATCGTATGTGTGACCGAATCCATCATCGCATTCCCAAGGACAGTTGCCAACATCCGGTGTGCCCGCGCCGGTATAATGCGCATTTGCCGGCGCGTTGGTGCATGGTAATGAATATTTATATGTTTTATATAATGATGCCCCAGTATATTCATTTTCAGCCAAATAGTAGCCCGTTTCCGCGATATAATAATGATTGTGTATAAGGTTATTCAGAATTCGCGAATAATTGCCTTTTTCTTCGTCCCATCCCAAGAGAAAAAAACGTCGTCCCATATCGTCGGCCAGTTCCAATCGCAAATAACAATCAGTGATTTTGCCATGGGTTAACATGCTTTGGTATGTATGATAATATTTAATTCCATTATACAATTCTTCGTAATATGACATTTTATTCGGATCAATGGGACATTCATGAATCGTGTCGTCCCCAGGACAATATTTGTTTATATACAGGTCCGGATAACACCGCACACATTCGCCATCTGCCAGATAATACATTGTACCACATTTTGCAGAATGGGCATCACCAATATATGTCGCAAAAATCAATACGCCCAGAATAATTGACAATTTGCACCATTGCCCATTCTTGAATAAATCATACATGAATACTTTTGTCATCCTGTTTCCCCATTTCATTGTTTATTTAATAAAAAAATCCCACGCGAAATTGCAGTGGTTGGAGGTTAAGAACTATTAATCATTAAAATAGCGTGCTTATTCAGAATATTCGCAACCCTCCAACCCATGGGGAAAAATCCAACAGGTTGGAGACATCTTGTTCGACAACGCCGACAATTTAATGATTAGTGGGTTCTTACGCCCAAACGCAACAATTGCGTTATTTGTATTCTAGCATAAAAAAAGAATAAGGCAACATCGTACAATCAACTATTTCTTGCCAAAATGCTTTTTTAGCGTTTCATAAGCCGTGGAAATTTTTGCAAATTCCGCAGCCGCAATATTTTTATCATCTGCGGTATCGGGATGATATTTTTTTGCCATTGCACGGTATTTTATTCCAACATCACGCCAAGACGCAGTTAACGGCAACCCAAATTTTTTCAGTGCCGCAACAACCGCCCCAGGCATATTTGCACGCCGCGGCTGCACCCGGTCAAACGCACCACGTCCAGTCAGAAAATCGTTTAAGAATTTAACATAATCTGCGGTTTGTTCTGTTTTATTTTCAATTGTCGACCCAAATGTTTGACGTTCCCAATCGGCCTCTATTTCATCTGGGGTCATGTCGGCATAGTAATTCCAATTCTTGTTATATTCGGCGGCATGTTCTTGGCAAAAAAACCAATATTCGCGCAAATCGCGCGATTTTGGCGCGCGACATGTTCCCGCCTTTTGACAGCCCGGTTTATCACACTTTTTTATCATTATTTATTTATCCTTTTTTCCGACAGTGGATGATATGCCTCTACCGTTTGTTTTAATTTTTCTGGCATTACATGGGTATATATTTGCGTGGTTGAAATATCTTCGTGCCCTAACATGGTTTGAATTGCCCGCAGGTTTGCCCCACCGGCCAACAAATGCGACGCAAACGAATGGCGCAACACATGCGGCGTTACGCGCGCCGGTGAAATTCCCGACAACACCGCACATTTTTTCAGTGTCTTGAAAAAACCACCGCGTGTTATGTGGCCGGTTTTACTGCATGTCGGGAACACATATTTAGAATCATTATCGCCGCGCATTTCCATCCATTTTTTTAATGCGGCCTGGGCACCGGCATGCATTGGCACCATGCGTTCTTTGGCACCCTTGCCATGAATTAACAATCGGTCACCCAATATTGCCGTTACCGGTAATTCGCACAGTTCTGATACGCGCAAGCCCGATGCATACAGCAATTCAATCATTGCCCGCAGACGCGCTGCGTGTCGAATATCACCAGCCGATGATATTAACAGGTCAATTTCATCTGTGGTCAGCAATTTTGGCAAATTGCGTGCGCGCTTTGGTAATTCCAGATTTGCGGTCGGATTCTGGCTTATAATTTTTTCCAACATTAAAAATTTGTAAAAACTGCGCAAACAACTGGCCTTGCGCGCGACCGATGATGGCGCATCTGGCAACGCCGCCAAGTAATCTTGGATTGCATCCGCCGTCGCATGCATCAGCCCACCCGGCAACGCAGCATCAGCCATTGCCAAATCAGATGCATACGCGGCCAGTGTGTTTTTACTGCGCCCTTTTTCGGCGGATGCCGCTTCTAAAAAAATATCTATATACCCGGTCATGGATACAGCACAATTTCTGTTACGTTTTGATTTGGCGCAAATGATATTATCATTAATACAATCAAAATCACAATCGCACCACATATCAAAACGCGACGCATTTTTCCGGTTTTCTTTTTGTGTAATGGCATTATTTTACCCCCAAGTGTCTAATTTTATATTGTATCAAAACTGGCAATAAATGCACCGGCGGCGGCAATTATAATTAACGGTGGCGCAATAATTGCCAACATTGGCGGCAATGTTCCATTCGCCCCCAGCGCATTAAACATATTTATTGTAAAATACAATGCAAAGCATGTAATAATGCCAATACCAAATTTTGCGCCAAAACTGAAATTACGACGTTGACGTGTTTGGGAAAACGCCGCACCCAACACCGTCATCGCAATCAAGGTTAACGGCAAAAATACCAATGTCCACAACTGAACCAAGTGCCCACGTACCGGCACACCAACCGCACGCATTTTCTGAATAAACGATGGCAATGCCCAAAACGAAATCTGGTCCGGCTGTAAATAACGGTCCAATATTGTTTGTGGTGACAGACGGGTTTCATAATGCCACGTGTCTGTTCGTAATATGCCGTCACTGTCACAGACGACGGCGCGGTTACTGTCAAATGTGCCGTCACCCAATGTTACCGAATCTGCAACCACACGCCGGGTCAGGTGAAATTCCCGGTCTTGAATTAATATTGTTGCGTTACCAAACACCAAATTGTTATTATCGCGCCGCATTGTTCGCGCCCGCATGGTCAAGAACCCATCGTCCCCTGTTTCGCGTAGCCATATTGCCCCGTCAACCAATTTCAGATGGTCTGTTGTTATGTTACGCGTGCTTAACCGTACAGAATATGGGTTTACGACCATTGTTGCAAAAAATCCAATTGCCGCCGCCCCAACCAAAAACGGACGTGCAACCTGGTACGGGGATGCGCCCGCACTGGACACGATGACACTTTCACTGGCCCGCAACAGATTATAATACGCCAACAGTGTTCCCATAAACACGGCCAGCGGTAAAAACATAGGAACATATTCCAGCAATCGCATCCACGATTCAGACACCGCTGCAACAATTGTTGGGTTTGACGGCAGGCGTTCTACGAACGTGATTGCGAATATTATTCCGCACACCACCAGCATCACCAGCCCCACCCCGGCCAAGAACCGACGCATTAAAAATCGTGTTAAAATACGTGTACCAAACATAGATAACAGTATATATGCCAGATTTCATAATTGCAAAATTAAAATGAATGCGTATAATTTTCGTGATAATCAATAATAGGAAGTAATAAAATGGAAAAAAAGCCGATTTCACGTAATGGGTTTGATAACCTGTTGAAAGAATTAAAACAATTAAAGGAAGTTGACCGCCCAGAAATATTGAAAACAGTTCAGTGGGCACGTTCATTGGGGGATTTATCTGAAAACGCGGATTACAGTGCGGCCAAAGAAAAACAGCGGCAAATTGATGCACGTATACGTTTTATCGAAGGTGTAATTGAAAACGCCGCGGTTATCGATATCGATGCATTAACCGGTGACCGCGTTATGTTTGGCGCACGCGTTATTGCCGAAGACGAAGAAGGCAACCGCATGCAATGTCGCATTTTGTCCGATATTGAATCGGATGGTCGCACGGTTATTTCGTGCACATCGCCTGTTGGACGTGCATTAATTGGACGATGTGTCGGCGACACCTGTGTTGTGCGATTGCCCGGTGGCGAAAAAGAATACGAAATATTGGATGTACGGTTCAAGGATTAAACGGCCAAAATAAATGACAGTTCGCGTACTGCCCGACTTTTTAATTAACCAAATCGCCGCCGGTGAAGTGGTTGAACGCCCGGCCAGTGTGGTCAAAGAACTGGTTGAAAATGCATTGGATGCGGGTGCAGACGAAATTGTTGTTGATGTCACAGACGGCGGCCGCACAATGATAAGTGTTATTGACAATGGTCGCGGAATTACACACGATGACTTGCCACGCGTAATTATGCGGCACGCAACATCAAAATTGCCAGATGATGATTTACTAAATATAAACTATATGGGTTTCCGGGGCGAAGCGTTACCATCAATCGCGTCTGTGTCTGATATGACAATTGACACACATAACGCGGCCGATGAACATGGGTGGCACATGGATTGTGGCAATGGCGAAATTCGCCCCGACGCATGGGAATCGGGAACACGTATTCGGGTTGCAAACCTGTTTGGGCGGACACCTGCACGATTAAAATTCTTGCGTGGTGACCGCGCAGAAATGATGTCTGTGTTGGATGTAATAAAACGCCTGGCAATGGCGCGGCCCGATGTTGGATTTACATTAAACAACAAATGGCGGTTTCCAAAAAATCAAGACATGGTGGCACGAATTGCGGCCGTTATGGGCGATGATGTATGTGGACAAATGCTGGACATAAACGCACAATCTGGAACAAATGTCGACATGCGAATCCACGGATTTATTTCGGTGCCGACACTGCGGCGGGCATCGTCGGTTGACCAATATTTATTCGTAAATGGCCGCCCGGTCAAAGATAAAGTATTGGTTGGTGCACTGCGCGCGGCATACATGGACGTAATGCATGCGCGTGAATTTCCGCTGTGCGCGCTGTATCTGGAATTAGATTCACGTTCGGTTGACGTAAATGTGTCACCCGCAAAAACCGAAGTACATTTTTTAGAACCAACACATGTACGGGCATTTATAATAAAAACACTGCGGGCACGGTTGGCAACAACATTGGCAACCGAACGCGCTATGTCCGCCCCCATACCAATGGCAACACCGCAAATTTTACAAAACCGATTTGACTTTCATGTGCCACAGCCGCCCGCCACCGGCATGCGAATGTTTGTGTCAGAAAATATTCCACGTGAATACGACAACATAAACCATGATATTACGCAACCACCACCACTTGAAACACCTGATAATTCTAATATTGGCAATTTACCACTGGGGCGTGTAATTGGGCAAATTGCAAATAAATATATATTAGCCACAACTGGTGATAACCTGGTTGTTATTGACCAACATGCCGCGCACGAACGCATAACATATGAACGACTGCGCACACATCGGATTAAGGTTCAGCCACTGTTAACCCCGATTGTTGTAAATTTACGCGCCGAAGATGTGATGGCCGTATTAACTGTTGCCGACGAAATGCATAAATGCGGATTACACATTGATGCATTTGGCGACGATGCAATTGCAATCTTTGAACGGCCCGCCGATTGGAATTTAGACTGGGCAGTGGTGTTACATGACATGGCGGATGAAGTTCGCGCAAATGGACATTCGTCGGGATTAAATGAAAAATTGCACCTGAAACTGGCAAACTATGCATGTCATCATTCGGTACGTGCGGGCCAGAAATTGGACATGGCGCAAATGGATGCATTACTGCGCGATATTGAAAACACCGAACGCGCCGGCGAATGTAATCATGGCCGCCCAGTATATAAATTTATACCCATAACCGAAATGGACAAGTGGTTTGAACGGTGATGCAATAAATAAATTTACCGTTATAAATCCAGTATACAACCATACAGTACGGCAAAAAAGAAACACACGGTTCCAGCAATCACAAACAAATGCCACAATGCATGTGAAAACTTTAATTTCCGCCACAGGTAAAATATCACACCAACGGTATATGACAATCCACCCGCCAGTATAAACCATAACCCGCGCAGCGGTATATTACGTATCATCGCAGGCAAGATGAACAACAATGCCCATCCCATCAACAAATACAACCCAACCGTCCATTTTGGTTGTTGATGGGGGTTACGAATCTTTACAATTGCACCTATTATCGTTATTGCCCATAAAATTCCGAACACAGTCCACCCCAACCCGCCACGTAAATTTACCAACAAAAATGGCGTATAGGTTCCGGCAATTAATGCGTATATGGCGATGTTGTCCCAAACCTCAAAAAAACATTCACCGCGCTTACCAATCAGGGCATGGCACATTGTTGACCCAAAATATAGTGTTATCATGGTTGCGCCAAATATTGCGCACGATACAACAGACCATGCATTCCCGCGCAGTCCCGCAAACACCACCAATAACGTTAGTCCCGCAATCGCCAAACCAATGCCAACACCATGGGTTAATATATTTAATACTTCCTCTGACCGGGTGGATTTTCGTTCCCAGCGGAACAACCCAGATGCCCGCAGCGCACGTAACACGCATGACGCATGCTCGTCACGTCGAACAGACTTTAATTTTGCACGAACAACATGTTTCGTTTTCGTCATTACGCAATTCCCCCTATACGTTGTATTACACGCCCCGCCCCCATAACAGACATGATTGAATACAAATCCGGTGTGTTTGTACGCCCAGATAACGCAACGCGTAAATTCATTGCCACATCACCATTTTTAACGCCAAATTTTTCCGCAATCGCAACAATTTTATTCCACCATGTGTCTTTATCATCCGATGCATTATACGTTTCCAAAAACGCACGTAATAAATCAACGTTGTATTCGTATTCTGTATTTACAACGAACAAATCATCCCAAAAGAACGCAACATTTTCAAGCGTTTGCGCCCATGTTATAAAGTCTTTTCTGACACGTTTTGGATTATCGCGTTCAATACTTAAAACATTGGTTAAATATTCTTGGTCTGCAACTTGCATACGGTTGGCATCTGTGCCGTATTCGTTTGCCCAATTTGTAACATGTGCGACCAAATCTGGCACCGTCATTGCACCGATATATTCACGCGCCCACCATTCCAGTTTTTTCATATCAAACAGTGCACCCGACATTGGTATTTTTTTTGGGCGCATTTCATATTCCCAAAATGATTTAACCGCGCCTTTTTGTTTTGCTTCTTCGTAACCAGATGCCGCGATATTGCCCAGGTATTCTAACACCGCATCCGTTGGCCACCCCGCAGATAAAAAGAATGCAATATTCGCCTCTGGATCCTTGCGCTTGGACAATTTACGTTGTTTACCGGTGTCACTGTCAATCTTGTCAATGGTTGATGTATGAATGTACATTGGCGGTGTCCATTCCATCATGCGAAATAACTGCGTATGCAGTGGCAATGACGGCAGCCATTCTTCGCCACGAATAACATGTGTGGTGCGCATAAAATGATCATCGCACAGATGCGCAAAATGATAGGTTGGCAAACCGTCATTTGATTTTATCAAAACGATATCTTCATTGTTTTCTGGGAACCCGATTGACCCGCGCACCGCGTCTTTACAGAATATACGGCTTTCGGGATTACCGCGCGAATACAGACGTATTGTTGGCACCGCCCCCGCATCCATACGCGCAATAATTTCATCAACACTGATATCACGGTCACGCGCAAATTCACCGTATATACCCGTTGCAAAACCCGCCGCCGATTGACGCGTACGAATTTCATCCATATCTGATGCAGTTAAAAAGCACGGATACGCATCCCCCCGGCGTAATAATTCCGCAGCCACCGAATGATAAATATCACGACGTTGCGACTGATAATACGGGCCATATTTCGGGTCATTGTTATATTCCAACCCAAAACGATGAATAGAATCAATTATAATTTTAACGGCATCGGCAACCTCGCGCTTGGTGTCTGTATCTTCGATACGCAGCATAAACACCCCGCCCGATTGTGTGGCCAATTTGCAGTCAATCAATGCCTGATACAGGCCACCGATATGCATGTAACCCGTGGGACTGGGGGCAAAACGTGTTACAAATGCGCCATCTGGTAATTGACGTGGCGGGAATATTTCTTCTAATTCTGCAATTGTATACTTTGGTGCGCCACCCAATACACGCGCAATCAAATCTTCGGGCAAACCTGTTCTCATCATCAAATCCTTGTATTTTTTATAACGGCATTTTATACTAAATTCATGGAAAAACAAGAAATAAGAACTTTTGGACGGCGGCACGGCAAAAAATTATCAGCGCGTCAAACGCGATTGATTGACGTGGTTTTGCCAACAATTTCATACAAGAACATACAAAATAACGATAAAATTATCTTGGAAATCGGATTTGGCGCAGGCGAACATCTGCGTGAATTGGCAATAAAAAATACCGATAAAATTATCATTGGGGCCGAACCATTTATCAATGGCGTGGCCAGTCTGTTATCATCAATAACCAATAATTCAGACGATATTTTGCCGGAATATTCCAATATTCGCGTCTGGGCCGATGATGTGCGCCAGATGTTACGCGATTCAGAATTAAAATTTGATGAAATTTGGATTCTGCACCCCGACCCATGGCCCAAGGCAAAACATGAAAAACGCCGGTTATTATCGGCCGAATTCTTAAATACACTGGGGCAACATTTAACACAAAACGGTGAAATTATAATCGGGACAGACCATTGGGAATATTATGAATGGATTGTTGACCAGTCACAAAAAACAAACTTAACCCGGCAAACACCGGAAATTAACACTATAAAAACCCGGTACCAAAATAAAAATATGGCCGGAACAGACGCACCAAAATACCTGATACTTACAAAACCATTGCCAGCGTCACCGCAACCGGCAAAATAACATCACGCGCAATGTTATGCCGATGGTGCGAAATGCGCACAGGATGCTTGGCCGAATGGTGTGGCGCGCCACGCACAACACGAATCGGACGTGGACCATGTGTGTATTGTGTGTAATGTGGACGCGTTCCGTTGTGTAATGGCACATGCGCGACCGCGGTACCGGCACACAATGACACACACAATACAGTAATAAATATACGCTTCATGTTTCCCCCATCTATTTTGTAACAAAGAACCGCGCATCCCGTGCAATGCCTGGGCGCAACGCCAGAATTAACCGCCACACCTGTTCAATTCTGAATAAATTATTGCCCAATGTAAAATGAAACGCCCCATTCCACGTTGTCGCAGTATTTAACATACCATAAATTCGTCCCACAAAATCAGACTTACCACCCGTATCGCGAGCCAATGCCAACACAATCGCATCGGCACGAATCATTGATAAACTATCAAAAACCCGGCCCCAATCCCCAGAACCAATTTCCGATATATCAATACCGACGCATAATTTTTTATTAAAGAACAAATCATCACGCACAATATGAATTTGCCGACAAAAAACTGCCAAGTCTGCCATACTTAAAAACACCTGGACACCACATGCACCGGCCTTGAATGCGGCGTTTGCGTTTATGGCCAATTCTGATATTGCGGCATCCATTGTTGTCGCATCTGTTTTCAGATAAAAACGCGCAAGTATCTGGGGACACTTGTGTTCCAACCATGGCCACACAACCGAAATATTTGACGGTGCAACCGATATTAAATCGCACCCCATTTCAACCGCCGATGCCGTGGCGGCCGCCAAATCGCCCCCAGACACATCTGATGGCACCCATGCCGCGATACCACCACCAATTTCAGAAAAAATCGTATCAGATTTAATATCTATCATTATGCTTTTTAGTTTATCATAAATATGATACAATTGAAACATATGAAAAATAATTTTGAGCATATTTTGTTAGGATTATTATGGTTAATGGCCGCAACATTGGGGGGCTGTTTTTGGTTTAATACATACTTTGGATTTAATATTTTTTCGGTTCAGCATTGGCAATACCTGGGGTATGTTCAGGCAAATCACATTGCAATTAAACCGATGTTTTATATTTCTTTGGTTGTGGTTGGATTGATATTGATGGGTGGCATTTACTTTATATTGCGCCCACGGATGCGCCGAATTGTTCTGCCTGTGCGTGCGAAACATGATTTTAGCACAAACGATTCCACGCCACCATTAATGCACAACCCATATGATGGAACCGTAACAAACAATACTGGCCCCATCGCGCCAACATCAGAATTATCACCAACAAAACCAAATGTGCCGATAAATACGCATACACCCACAACATTGCGGCCCCCACGCCTGAATATGCCAATCATATCACCAACAAACACGACCACAATACATAATACGGCCCCTGCCCCGGCGCAACAGTCGGCGGCCTCGGATACGCCAGACATGTCACCAGACATCGAATCGATTTTTAGCGATAATGGTTATATAATAAAGCCAAGACCAAGAATCGGTGCCATAAAGACAAGTTTGTTTGCAATTGGTACAGACGATGTTTTATGGGTTGGCGGTTACGCCATTGACGCCGCAAAAATGCAGGCAGCCGTTGACCAGTTACAGGGTGTGTTTGATGATTTCTTGGAAGATGCAGAAATTGATGTACGCGCATTTGTGGTTGCACCAACCGCCCGCGAAAACGCAGACCAAGTTATGATATTTAACGACATGAATGATTTACGTGAATATATAACACAAAATCCAAATCCACCACTGGACGCGGATGAACGCGATAACTTTGATTCATATTCTGACTTTATAACAACCGTCGCAGAATACATAGGCAAGATATAATGCAATTAAATAAAAATGCGGCCGAACGTTTAATCGCAGATTTAGGTATGGACGACATGCCAATTATGGCCGTGCGCGCCGTACGTGTACCGGTTGCGGGCGATTGGTTTGCACGCTATAAAAATACGGTACGTCAATTCTTGGGGACATTGACCGAATGTGTCCAAGAATTGGCATTTATGAATTTAACACAAGATGAATTTATGGAACTGATGATGGGACGGGCGGTGCCACCAAACTTGTCGGTACGGTTTCGGATACCATTGGTATGGGGTGGCGATTTAAGTGTTGCAAACATGTTCATGTGTTACACGTTCCCACATTCGCATAATATGGACAGATTTATAATTGCACAAACCGGTAATGATATTGTATGGGTACCAAACCCGGCAAAGAAAATCTATCTGCCGACACATACTGCCGGGGGGGGTGATGGCGGAAACGCAACCGAAGACCGATTGGCACAAATGGCGGCACAAATCGCACAAAACCGCGGAATGGAATAAAGGGTAAACATGACGCTGAATGAATTCTTGATTGATATAAAATCACGCGGCGCATTGTTTTGGCCACGCGCGGCAATGCGCGATGTTACGATTGCCGACGCACAATTACAATCACATCGGTGTGCCCGGTTACCCGAATTTATGATAAAACTGTATTCTGCAACCGCAGGTATTAATCTGGGCACAGGTTATATTTTTGGTCCAACAGAATTGGTCAAAGGGAACCTTTTTCCTGTGCCATCTATTAACCAAATTAACGATGAAATGGTTGGCAACAATGTACTGCGCGGAATGACGATATTTGGGCGCAATGATTTATTTTGGTTCGCATTTGATGCATTTGGTACATGCTATATGTTGGATAACCTGGGGCTACGACAAATGCGAAAATATGACGACCCGTATCGTGCAATGATGGACTGTCTGGTCGCAGGGAAATATTAATAAATGAAAAAACTGTCTGTATCTTTGACCGGTCACCAAACCAGCATTTCGCTGGAACCAGAATTTATTACCGAATTACGAAAAATTGCCGACAAAGATAACAAATCAGTCGCAGCAATAATTAACGAAATTGACAGGACACGAAACCGAACAAACCTGTCATCGGCAATACGCGTGTGGATTCTGAAACGGGTTACGGATTGATGGTTATTGGTTGTTGGTAAATCGTGGCTAATTCCTGATTTGTTTATCAGAACGCTGTCATTTTCCGGCCTGATGACCGGGAAAGCCCAGTTAATAAAAAATGCCGCGCACGAAATGCGCAGGCAGATACTATTAACTATTCTCTTAATTTGTTGGTACCAATTTTCCGCCCTGCATCTTTACTGCACTAATCCAACATGTTGCGCCATTGCGTGGAACCGCCATGGCGTATTTTGTATGCTTTTCCGCATAAATATTTATGCCATTCATTGCCGTTTCGCCAATCCGACACAGCGGCAGGCACCGTCCATCACTTGTATGCCCATACCCCGCATCGCATTCCCAACAATCACGCGGTGTTAATGCGGTACCAGATACCCCCGGCATATTGGCATAATGTGAATTTGGTGGCATATTTGTACAATCACGTATACCGGTGCAAATATAATTTTTTGTACTTCGACTATCACATCCATATATTTCGACCGCACCCGTAATTGGGTCATTATAGTATTCTTGTATGATATATGCGTTTTGTGAATCTGAATAAAACGCCTCGGCAAAAATACTGTTATGGTCGTCTGCGACCTTAAAATTGTAATAACATTCTGTTATGTTTTTGGCGGTTAAAGACTTCGTTCGTGGCACCTTATAAACTGCAAACAAATAAATATCATTATAATCTTTGTAATATACTTCCCATCCCCATGTTTTTTTGGGACATTCATATCGCGTATCATCCCCCGGGCAATAGCCGTATGCGACTTCTTTGTGCAGAACCACATCATTACATGTAATACATCTACCGTTTGACAAATAATACCCGGCATCGCATGTTGCAGCATTGGCAACGCCAATGCTGCAACAAAGTGCAATGAGCAGAGAACAAAAAGTAATTTTTAATTTACACGCATGCCTTGTATGCGGATTTTTATTCACCCAGATTCCACGGTCAGGCCATAGAATTACATCAAATATTTTTTGCATCGTTGCTTTTTTGGATACAACTGAACTCTGAACACTGACAACTGTTGTCATAATTTCCCCCTTTCTGTTTCACGAATAAAAAATTCCGCGATGAAAAGCGCGGTCAGGGTGTTCAGAAAATCAAATCACACAATGACTCCTGTGGTCTTTTGCATTGCATTATAACCACAGGCACCCCAACCAAAATTAGGGACATTAATATCGATGCAAAACATGGAATATTCTTTGAATTACGATGTTCGGCATCGGTGTGATAAAGGCTTTCTGACAGCCCCAAGGTTGATTTCCATCAAACCTTAATAAGTATTATATTTTATATGGTGTATAAAAACAATATCTAAATTATTCTGATATTTCAACCGCGTCAATATATGTGCGATTAACTGATTCTATTTTTACCGGCTGAAAATCTGATGAAATAATTGCCGTGTCATCACCGGCCGATGCAACTGTTATTATATTTTGAGAAACCGCAGGCACATTTGTCGATACCGACGTATTCCCACGTGCGCCGTATGTTTTTGCCTTATATTTACTGCGCATGCGTTCCGGTATGCGTATATAATTCATTGGGTTTATACCGCCTGATTCAATACCGCGGGCCGAAACCGGCGACGCATAGCGTTGCTTTACATTATAAATCGGCGTAATAAAGTTTGTCGGTGCCGGACGTATAATGCGTGGCGTATCGGTTCCATTTAATTCCATTATACGCAAACCACGTTCATTCACCCCATCTGGGGTCAAGCGCACCAATCCATCAATTCCAACATAGCCACTGGGGTCCATCAAATATGATGCCGCAACCCGTCCAGAATACAACATTCCAATGGCCAGATTTGTTGCATCATATCCAAACGTTGCCATGCGTGATGGTGTCACACCCGTTGCATCAGAATACAATGCGGTAAAGTTTGCATCTGGTTCTGGCAATGCCGGGTATTTCGCGCCATACATCGTAACATCGCGCACCAATGCCGCACCATCCCACAATGCCGTACCATAAAAGCGAACCCGTCGTGCATCAACACCATAGTACCGCAGGAAAGATGCAATTGTTTGTGAATCGTCGCCGTTGCCCAAGAATAAAACTGCATCATACGGAACATCACCCAATGTATCACCACGCGAAATCGTACTCAATTGCCGGTTTATATCAGAACGTTCAATCGCGGTCAGATTTTCTGTGGTTAAAATATCAGACAATATTTCACGTGCACGTTTATTCGCAGATACACGCGCGGCATTCATTGATGCATCAACCGCAATTGATTTAATTGATTCAGAATCTTTTTCCGTATAATACAATAACCCAACAGTTGACACATCATACATATTTGCCGCAGAATACGCCACCGCCGCCATTGTGCGGCCCGAATTTGTTGATGGCGCAATCATAATAATACGTCGCGCACCATCACGCGAAATTTCACGAACGATTTCTTCTACGCTGTTTGTCGGCATTAACGCCATTGTCATGACACCATCACCCACCGCGGACGCATCCGACGTAAACGACAATATTGGCATATTTGTCGGTTTTATTTCGCGCAAAGTACGTGCATCTGATGCAAACAACGGCCCAATTATAATTTCTGGATTATTTGACATGGCGGACGAAAATGCAGACGACACCCCAGGTGTTGTATCATAAAAAGACACCGTCAAATTACCCGGCGCATTGCGCAACACAGCCATTTCGACACCGGCCTTGATTTGTTGCCCAATATCACCGGCCATACCACTGGTCGGTAACAAAACAGCCATTGCGTGCGCACCGGTTTCTGTACCATATTGTGTACCGTATGTTGAATATGCACCATATTGCATTTGCGCCGGTGTTGTTGTCGGCGTATTTGTGTATTCGGCCCCCCATTGGCCACCGCCGCCGCCACACCCGGCCAATGCCGTAATTATTGTGAACAAGAATAAAAATCTGAATATACGCATTGAAAAATCCATTTATTTCTGTATCATTTTACTATAAAAGGATTTGTAATGCAATCGGGGCTTTATATTGTTGGTACACCAATCGGGAATTTATCAGATATGTCACCACGTGCAATTGATGTGTTGACACATGCCGACATTATTGCCGCCGAAGATACACGCGTATTTGGCAAAATTGCCACACATTTTAATATAAAAACACCACGTGTATCATGTCACGAACACAATGAACGCGATGTTATTCCGGGATTAATTGAAAAAATATCAAACGGAATGGCGGTTGCATTTGTTTCTGATGCGGGCATGCCAGGCATATCAGACCCCGGTTTTCGCATTGTTCGTGCGGCGCGTGTTGCCCAATTATCGGTTTTTATTGTGCCGGGGCCAACGGCGGTAATATCTGCATTGGTGTTATCGGGTTTTGCAACCGACCGATTTACGTTTTGTGGTTTCTTTGATGAAAAAAAATTGCGCGATGATAACAAAATTCGCCATACAATTGTTTATTACGAAAGTCCGAATCGCATAATATCAACGATTGCCGCAATGGCACGCGTTATGCCAGAACGCCAGATTGCAATCGTTCGCGAAATAACAAAAATTCACGAAGAAACTATTATCGGTTATCCATCTGATTTATTAAATATAACGCCACCACGTGGTGAAATTGTTATTGTTGTTGCGCCGGCCCCAGAACACAAAATGACAGATAATGAAATATCTGATATCGTAAATGACATCGCGGCAACGTCGACAAAACAGGGTGCAGCCGATTTAGCGGCACGCACCGGCATATCCAAGAAAGAGGCATATAAACGTATGCTAAAACACGGAACAGGTAATGATGATTAAATTTGTTGGTGGATTTGATGACACGTCAAAATTGCCGAACACGGCATTTGCCGAATATGCGTTTGTTGGGCGCAGTAATGTTGGAAAATCGTCACTGATTAATGCAATTGTGCGTGAAAACATTGCGCGCACATCAAATACCCCGGGACGCACACAGACAATGAATTTCTTTAACATTGGCGACCGAATAATGATTGTTGATTTACCGGGGTATGGGTATGCACGGGTGGCACGGGAACGCGCAATTTCATGGGTGGAACGATTAGACAAATATCTGCGTACGCGGCGACAGTTAAAACGATTGTTTATACTGATTGATTCGCGTATTGGGCCACGTGATGCAGATTTGGATTTAATGGATTTTTGTGACACAAACGCAATACCATATCAAATTGTTTATACCAAGATTGATAAACGCATACGTGAAAAAGACCAAATTAAATTATCACACGAAACCCATGGTGCGATGATTCCACAAATACTGGAAACATCCGCGGAAAAAAGGATTGGCATTGACGGGCTAAGGGCAATAATTGGCATCAAATAAAAATATCTTTTGCGTAACAAATCCGGCCAAAATAACCGATGCGTTAATTCACGTTATTGGCGCGACTGATGATTTATCCGACGTTTTATTATTTTTGCCCAGCCGCCGTGCCGTCCGCACTGTGGAACGTGCATTGGTTGCAAAAATTGGTCATGCGGTTATTTTACCACAAATGATTCCATTGGGAACCGGGCCCGATTTTTCAGATGAAACACCAACAACCACAGACAAAAACATTGTATCCGATACATCACGCGTTATCGCGCTATGTCGGCTGTTGGCATCTGATGGGTATGTTGGCACAATCGCAAATGCATTACCATTGGCACGCGATTTAATTCGCATGACAGATTACCTGGAAAATGAAGGGATTAATATTTCTGATATTAATTGGAACGACGTTATTGATGAACGATTTGCCGCGCATTTTCAGCACAAGGCGAAAATATTATCATTGATTGGGCGTGTTATGCCGGAAATATTTCCTGGGTGTATAACGCATGCCGCGAAACGTAATTCAGATATTCGCAAATGGATTGATATACTGGGTAATCAACCATGCCCATATCGAATGGTTATTGTATGTGCATCAACGGCCAGTGTCCCTGCCACGTCTGATTTAATGGCACATATTGCCCAAATGCCGAACGGGCGAATAATTTTACCGGGCAAAATTTCTGGGCGCACATGCGACATGGAATTATCAACAAATCCGTATAATTCAGAATTTAAGTTTCTGAATCGAATTGGTGTTACACCACATGACGTTGAACCAATTGATGTCGGGCATTCAGCAATTGATTTCATGAATACGGCATTTGGTAATGATGTTTCTGATTATGCCAACGCGTCAGATATTTCACATGTTAACATGATTGAATGCCAAACCGAAGCAGCCGAGGCCGCGACCGTCGCCGAAATCACCATACGTGCACGCAACGAAAATAAATCTGTTTTGGTCATAACACCCGACGCCGCCGGGAACCAGCGCATTGCCGCGGCATTTGCTGCGCGTGGAATTGTTGCAGATTTTTCCGGTGGTATACCGGGTACAATGCACAATGCCGGACGCGCAATACTAAACGTGTTTGACAACTGGATTGAACATGGAACCAACGAATTTACGCGCCGATTTAGTAATGCAAATGGGAATTTATTCCAAATGTTACAAGACATGGTGGATTCGCATGAATTAAACTTTACACCAGAAATTGACTTGGACGACGAAAGTGTTGTTGAAATATTCGTTGCGATTCGCAATTTATCAAATGCGATTTCAGATTTAGGAATTAAAATTGATATACATGATGCACGTGCATTAATCATGGATACGTTGTCTGGTATATCAATACGTGGTTCAATAAATGACAACGCCGATGTTGTCGTACTGGGGACGATTGAATCCCGAATGCAAACCGCAGATGTCGTGATACTGACCGGATTAAACGATGGAATGTTCCCGGCACGCGGATATGAAAATACATGGTTGCCCCGTTTTACCGCAGAAAAAATCGGCCTGCCGCCATCGGATCGCAAAGTATCATTGATGGCATTGGATTTTATGAACCTGACATGTGGAAAATCTGTATATTGGACGCGCAGTCGCATTTCCGGCGGGGTTCAGACAATTGAATCGCGTTTTATTTCACGCGTTATTGCGCGTGCCGGAATGGTACAGACAAATAATGAAATTATAAACGCCGTAAAGAATATGGATTGCCCATCGCCACGACCACTGAATCATTCCCAGTTTACGCCACCGGCCGACTGGTCTGATGTGTATGTAACAGAATTGGAAAAATTAATACATAACCCATATGCATTCTATGTATCGCATATTTTACGACTGCGTCCGATTGATGATTATTGGGTTGGGCCCGATGCACGAACATTTGGCAACCTGGTACACGACGCAGTAAAAGATGCCCCACATGGCGCAACCGCCGATATGATTGTCAATATAATGGATTCTCGTGCACATAAGATATTGGGAAATGGTGGCATACTGTTCCACTTTTGGCACCGACGTTTCTTAGAAATCGCCCCGATAATTGCCGATGAATTACGCATATTTACAAATGCACGTTCTGAAATTAGCGGCCATGTAAAAATCGCAGGACGAAACGTCCGTGCACGCGCGGACCGCGTTTGGCCAGATGGGGTTATGGACATAAAGACCGGTTCCGCACCAAACAAAACACAACTGATGTCCGGGAATATGCCCCAATTACCAATAGAGGCGTTTATACTGAAATCTGGCGGGTTTCCATTTCCGCGTACCCAAACACCGGTTATGCGATTTTTACAATTAAAGAATAATGATGTGCGTGTTATTGAATATGACACCGAAACAACCAAAATGATGATGAATGCCGCCTTCAATAAAGTAACAGAATTGTTTAATATGTATTCTGCGGGTGGCGCAGCATATGAATACCACGATACCAATGATGCAAAATATCATGAATATGACGATTTTGCACGTGTACGCGATTAATTCGCTGTAAACCAATGTTATATATCGGTTACGATAACAATCCAACATAATACACGACGCAAATATAACAAAATATATATCGGAACAATTTGGTATTGGAAAATACATATCTGTCCCCCCACCCAACAGAATTATATTCTGTCATGCATTTTATCCTGAAACACACCAAGAATGAATTTTCCCAGGGTGGCATGTGAACTAATTCACCATCTGTAATTTCCCGCCCTGCCCCCGTTTTGCATTAATCCAACACGTTGCATCGCCGCGTGGTACCGCCATGGCGTATTTGGTATGCTTTTCGGCGTATATATTTATTCCGTTCATTGCGGTTTCACCAATCCGGCACAGTGGTAAACACCGGTCATCGGATGTGTGACCGAATCCATCATCGCATTCCCATGGGCAATTTGGTGTGCCATCGGTTGTATTTGCGGCGGTATAGTGTGCATTTGCCGGTGCGTTTGTGCATGGCATGCAATCTGATGCCGCGGCGGCGGTATCCGTTGCCGTATACGTGCCAACCGGACAATTATTAGTTAACGTCACAACATCAGATGAATAATAACCCCAACCAACAGGAATACATTTTATATTTGCCGCATCATCAAAACTCTTAAATGTCATATAATAATAACTTAAATTACTATAATTCGTTAGTGTCCTAAAATTAAACCAATACCCTGTATCACAAATCGGGAAACGCTGAATAGACGATGTTAAATTAAAATTACATTTATATGTTGCATTAACAGATGTAAAAGAAGAATTGGTGTCATTGTATGCGCATGAAAAATAACTGTATCCATGGTCAATTTTTACAACAAAATTAACTTCACAACGGGTAATGGATTCAACGACATTATCACCATTAACCCACGAACTATACTTGTGTAAATAATCTATATGGTCTGAATCAATTTCTGGGCATCGCATTCGTAAATCATTACCTGGACAATAATACGATGGTGTTTCACCATTACTGCGATTACATGGTTGGCACGTGCCCGTATCATCCAACCAATACCCCGCATCACACGTTGCGGCATGGGCATTGGTTAACATGCACATGCCAAACACCACACCCCATGCACCAAAAAACCACCGTTTTTTGTGCACGGGTAAAGGAAAATAAAATGGCGGATTTCTGGGGCTTTGTAAAAAACAATTTGTGCACCAAAAAACGGTGGTTTTTTGGTGCACGGCTTATTTCCCTGTACGCCACGTATTGTAACGCATTGGGCGATTTTTTTCAATATGTTTTTTAACTAATTTACCGGAACCAATTTACCACCCTGCCCCCGTTTTGCACTAATCCAACATGTTGCGCCACCGCGTGGTACGGCCATGGCGTATTTGGTATGCTTTTCGGCATATATGTTAATACCGTTCATTGCGGTTTCACCAATCCGACACAGTGGTAAACACCGGTCATCGGATGTGTGACCGAATCCATCATCGCATTCCCACGGGCAATCGTTTGCGTCCTTAATTGTGCCATCCACACTATCTGGTGTACCGGGGCCGGTATAGTGCGCATTTGCCGGCGCGTTGGTGCATGGTTTTACGCCATTGTACCAAACTTTATACGTGGTACTTCTATATGGCGATAGATAATAACCGGTTCCCGCCTCATAATAATATACGCATCTAACGGGGTATTCTTGCTTGGTTGTGTCGTATGCAACCTCTGACAGGCAACTATAATTCTTAAAAACAAAAAATGTATGGCGCCAACAGTTTGTAATTTTGGAACGCGCCGCCTGTGACGAACCGTCATACGTAAATCCTGTGCCCCAAGAAGACACTCCGGGCCTCAACTCCTCTATGAAAGTATCATCAAGAAACTGGTCATATTTTCCAATATATTTATCTTCGGGGCATTCGTATCTGATATCATCACCCGGACAATAATATGCATTTTCGCAATATGTACATTCGTTTTCAGTATTCAGATAAAAATTTGCCGGACAATTTGCGGCGCGGGCCGTGCCGACACCGCCAAACGCCACCAGCGCAAAAATCGCCATACCGCAAATTTTACGTTTATTATAACATATAAATCTTGTCATGATTTTATTCCCCCATTTGGTTTATTAAAATTAAACACCGCAATGAAAATGCGGTCGGGGTGTAAGAAAATCACAATCAAGAATGATCCCAACGGTCTTCGATATATAACCGATGGCACCCCGACCAAAATCGGGGGTATATACAATAACCGGCGCACACCGCGCCATTATTGCAACGGATTCAATACGTATTTGCACGTATCAACTTGATTGTGGACTTTCTTAGGGTCCCGAACCCAATTCCCATTGGATTCAGAATTATTTTAACGTAAACCAAGTATTAAACACAAGGTAATTTAGATATCATACGTTTATCAAACGTTCTAATTTTTCCGTCATACGTACAATTTCTGTATCAATGCGATTAATTTCATCACGCACAGATGTATCACCCATCAACAATCTTGATGTAAATTCTTTCTTGTCTATATTTAGTTTTTGTAAATACCGTTGAATTTTTAATGATACAATATAACGTTCTGCCGAATCCCGGGTTAAATTCATCGTTGGCACAGGTACATCAAAATCAATATTCAGTGTCGCCAAAAATTCGCCGTAACCATCTATAATTTCTGGATATGTATTTACGATATAAATCAATGTGTTTTTTGTTATATCATCAACCGGCGGCAATTCAATATTTACATGGACAGATTTTGTTTTTTTCCATTTACGCCATTCATCAAATTTACGTTTATCATAATCTGACTTTATCGCAGACCGAAATTTTACATCCGTAATTTTTTCAACCTCTTTGTCCAAGAATTTTTCGGCCTGGGATTGTCCGCCGGGTGTTGATGTAACAAATTTACGATTTGCAATTTGCCACAGAAAATCAATCAGGCCAATTGATGTATTAATTATTTTGTGCATCGCATCTGCACCACCGGTCTTTAACACTTCATCTGGGTCTTTGCCCCCCGTTACAAACGCAAACCGCACATCAGACGTATCACGTACAAATGGCATTATTATTGACGCAGCACGCGATGCAGCCTTTTGTCCGGCATTATCGCCATCAAAACAAAATGTAATATTGCGATTTGATTTGCACAGAATCGCAATATGGTCGTCGGTTAATGCGGTACCCAATGGCGCAACCGTTTCCGGGAAACCGTTGCATTGCATTTGGATTGCATCAATCTGCCCTTCGACAACAATACTGCGATTATTGCGATGGATTGCATCACGCGCAAAATTAAAACCAAATATAGTTTGGCGTTTATGAAACATTTCTGTATCAGTTGTATTTATATATTTTGGTTCAGACCCATCCAGCGAACGCCCAGAAAACGCAACAACCGCACCATGCGCATTAAATATCGGGAACATTAATTTATGACGAAAAAAATCGTACATTCCATAATCACCACGCCGACATAACCCTGTTGCAATTAATGCAGATTCTTTTATATTCGAAAAACTGTTTGCAATCAGATTATTTTTTGGCGCATATCCAATACCATATTTTTTTATCATTTCATCGGTAAATCCACGCCCACGAATATACGACAACGCGGTTTCACCACCGGGCTCGTACAATTTTTTCTGATACATCTGGGCGGCATGCGCAGTAATATTTATATACGATTCTTCTGCGGCGATTTGCGCCGCAGACTTTGGTTTATAATCCGGCATTTTTATTCCCGCCATATCGGCCAATGCACGTATTGCATCACGAAATTCCAGGTTTTCAGATTTCATTGTAAATGAAATAATGTCGCCATGTTCACCACAACCAAAACAATGGTAAAAACCTTTTTCTTCTGAAACAGAAAAACTGGGGGTCTTTTCATTATGAAACGGACAACACCCCCAGTAATTTTGTCCGCGCCGAACCAGTGGAACACGACGCGACACAACATCCACGATTGACAATCGCGTACGCAATTCATCGGTAAAATTATTATACGGACGTTCTGCCATTATTTTTTACGTCTGGTAAACTTTCGTTGACTGGGCTTCTTGTTATTTATTAATTCTGTGGCGGTCGGTAAATCCGGTTGTTCTGTGACACTGACATTTACACGATTTGACGATATATATGCGCCATATCGACCGGTTGGGTAATAATAAATCATTGCACCCGTTACAGGGTTTATCCCAATTTCAACCGGTTCTGCACGTTTGGGGCCGCCCGACAACAAATCACGCGCAATTTCCAATGTGATAGTTTCGGCATTATATTGTTTCGCCGCAGCATTTTTCTTACCATTTGTAACGTACGGTCCAAAACGTCCAATGCGGAAAGAAATTCCGTCCCCAAGTTCAACCGGCTCATTTGTGTTACGCTGACCCGATTCTGGCGCGGCATCCGGCGTTGCATCGGTGCCGACCATGCGCTTTGTATAATCACACGTTGGATAATTTTCACAACCAATAAATGCACCATATCGCGACAGTTTTATTCCTAACTTACCACCACATTTTGGGCATTTATCGCCATCATCACCGAACATATGAGTATGCATAAATTCATTTATATTATTAATTATTTCGGTGGTTTTTATATCGCGCGCACTGTTTATTTGTGCATTTGTTGGTGTCCAAAACGCGCGCAAGGCCGCAATTTTGTCTTGACGGCCACCGGCAACATCGTCCAAAGTATCTTCGGTTTTTGCAGTAAAGTTCACATCAATCAAATCATGAAAATACTTATCTAAATATGATGCAATCACCCATCCACCCGATGTCGGATGAAAACGACGTTGTTTATCTTGTTCAACATATTCACGATCAACAATTGTCGACATAATCGTCGCATATGTTGATGGACGACCAATACCCAATTCTTCCAATTTTTTTACCAACGATGCTTCTGTGAATCGGGCGGGCGGTTGGGTAAAATGCTGGTCTGGAATCAGTTTTGTAATATTTACCGCATCACCAATATTCAGTGGCGGCAACTTTGATTCCGTACCATCGTCTGTATCATCGCGGTCTTCGATATAAACAGCCATAAAACCATCAAATGTACGTGTTGTACCAACAGCATGAAATGTTGCAACATGATTTTCGGTTTCAATATCGGCGGCAACCGAATCAAATTCTGCATTAGAGCATTGACATGCAATTGTACGTTTCCATATTAAATCATACAGTTTTTGTTCATCGCCCGTCAGTCCCGTCGCCGGCGTATCACAATGTGTTGGACGAATTGCTTCGTGCGCTTCTTGGGCGTTTTTTGATTTTGTGACATATACATTCGGTGATTTTGGAACAAATTTATCACCATAGGTTTTACCAATATATGCACGAATTTCGGCCACCGCATCCACCGACAAATTTGTCGCATCAGTACGCATATATGTAATCAACCCAGATTCATATAATTTCTGTGCGGTGGACATTGTGCGACGTGATGAAAAGTATAATTTGCGCGATGCCTCTTGTTGCAGTGTACTGGTGGTAAATGGGGCCGCGGGCCGACGCGACAGTTTCTTTTTTTCAATACCTGTAACTGTTGCACGAATTTCCGGTGTGCCGATTTTCTGTAATATATTATCAACCGCCACCTTGTTTTCAATGGTCATCTTGTCAATTTTTTTACCATCAAAACGCGATAAACTTGACGTAAAGCCGGCATCGTGTTCTGCGGTTATGGACCAATATTCAACAGGTTTGAATGCCTCTATTTCGCGTTCACGGTCAACAACCAATTTTACCGCAACCGACTGAACCCGGCCGGCCGACTTTCCCAAATTGCGCCGCCACAATAATGGCGAAATGCCGAACCCAATTAAATAATCCAATGCACGCCGCACCAAATACGCATCAACCAAACTTGCATCAATTTCACGTGGTTTTTCAATTTCGGCCAAAACAACTTTTTTTGTGATTTCATGAAACGCAACACGATACACATGTTTACCGGCCAATAATTTTTTTGACTTTAATATGTCTAATATATGCCATGCAATGGCTTCCCCTTCGCGGTCAGGATCCGATGCCAGATATATATTGTCTGCCGATTTGACCGCATCGGTTATTAATTTTATTTGTTTTTCCTTGCCCGGCATAATTTGCCAACGCATTGCAAAATCATGTTCGGTATCAACACTGCCATTTTCGGGTACCAAGTCACGCACATGCCCAACCGATGCAATAACGCGCCACCCTGCCCCCAAGTATTTTTCAATTGTTTTTGCCTTTGATGGTGATTCAACAATCATTAAATTCATGACTTAACTTCCTTTGGCAGATAATTGTTGGTCTTTGTGAATATGCGCACTTTGGCACAAACCAAACCCGAACATCAGCGATAACAAACTGCTGCCGCCGAATGACATTAACGGTAATGGTACACCAACCGTCGGCATTAACCCCAAGACCATGGAAATATTTATAAAGTAATAAATGAAAAAGTTCAACATAAAACCAAAACAAACCAATTGCCCCAATCGGTTACGACATGACCGCGCACACCAAAACAACGTAATTACAATGTAACTGTACACCGCCAGTAATAAAAACGCACCCATAAAACCAAATTCTTCGCCCAGCATTGTGAATATAAAATCGGTTTGCTTTTCCGGCAAGAACGATTGTTGTGATTGACTGCCCCGCATATAGCCTTTGCCAACAATTCCGCCCGAACCAAACGCAATTTTTGCCTGGTTAATTTGGTAACCCGCGCCACGCGCATCAAATTCTGGGTTTATAAATGTAATTATTCGATTACGTTGATAATCATGCAGACCACCAAACCAAACCACCGGTGCCGCCAACGCGCATAAAATCGCACCAATCAAAAACCATTTCTTGTTTGCACCAACAATATAAAACATGCCAATTGTAATAAGTGCACATGATATTGCCGTGCCTAAATCCGGCTGGGCCACAATCAGGCCAAACGGCACCAACAACATAAATATTGGTGCAATATAATTCTTGAATTGGGTCAATTCCACAGAATTCATCCATGCAAAGTATCGCGCCAACGCCAGTACCAGCGCAATTTTAATAAATTCAGATGGTTGAACATGAACAAACCCAATATTTAACCAACGTTGGGCCCCCATCCCGGTATGTCCGACAAACGTTACTAATATTATTAATATCAACGCAATTGCATAAATCGTATATGCAGATTTTATCCATGTCTTTATGTTAGAAAAAGAAACCAAGAAAAAAACAACCGTTCCAATCAGTATTTTTGTTAATTGCGACAGTGCAAATGGTCGCCATGCACCACCGCCCGCAGAATACAACACAACAATAGACAACGTCAAAACAATGCCCATTGGAATAAACATTCCCCATGAAAACAGATTCATTTTTTCAGAAAATGTCATCATATTTGCATTTGAAACACGTGTTTGACGTACCATGTATTTAACCCAAATCCTTTAACAATTCTTGCATTACGGCGGCGACGGTACGCGCGGCACTGCCCGATGAACCGGAATGTTCTGTAATTGCACAAACTGCAAATCGCGGGTTTACCGTTGGTGCATAACCAACAAACAGACCGTGATTGCGCATATTCCACTTTAATTGTTCATTTGTTAAAACACCACGGGCGCGTTCGGCCTTGGAAATACTGCGCACCTGGGATGTGCCAGTTTTTCCACCCATTTTCATACCACGCACATTTATTGCAGACCCAGATGCCGTGCCACCTGATTGGGTTACCATTTCCAGCCCCTTTAACACCGATGCAATATTTTTTTCTTGTAACCCCAATTCATCAAACGTCAACGCATCGCCAGATAAAATCAGGCGTGGCATCACAACACGGTTTGATGCGACACGTGCCATCATTACGGCCAATTGCAAACAGTTTGCCAGAATAAATCCCTGGCCAATACCGGAAATAACCGTGTCTCCCTGGACCCAGCGCGTGCCAGTTGTTTTTTCTTTCCATTTTCTGTCTGGAATAATACCCGGCATTTCACGCGCCAAAATATCATCCATATATTTTTCCATCAGCCCCAATTTTAATGCCATTGCCTTAATCGCATCAATACCGATTTTTAACGCCAATTGGTAAAAATATATGTCACAAGAATGCGCCAACGCACCGGCCAAGTTTACCCGTCCGTGCCCTTTGTGTTCCCAGCAATGATATCGCCGGTCGCCAAAATCCCAATGTCCTGGACAATAAACGGTATCATTTGGTGTGATTGCCCCAGATTCCAATGCCGCCAATGCAACAATTATCTTGAACGTTGAACCAGGTGGGTACAACCCTTCGATTGTTTTATTCATAAATGGTTTTGCATAATCCCCGCGCAGCATTTCAATATATTCTTCGCCGTCGTCGTTATTAAATGCGTTTGGGTCAAAACTGGGGGTGGATGCCATGGCCAGTATATCACCGGTCGTAATATCAATCGCAACACCGCAACCGGCATGATATGTTGTTAATTTATCGTATAATACGCGCTGGGCATTTTCGTTTATTGTTGTACTAACGTCAATCCCCATAATTGGTGCGATATATTGCGATTTATCTTCGCCGGTGGTACGACCAACCGCATTAGTAATCGCAACCGTCTGCCCAGGGATACCAGCCATATCATCATTAAACCGTTTTTCCAGCCCCGTAATACCCGTGGTATAAAACGGTGCATTTGCAACCGCACGTTCTGGCGCACCAACATAACCAAAAATCTGGGCACCGGCTGGTCCCATTTCATATATACGCCCAAATCCACTGCGCACGTGCAGACCGGGCAAATTTTTTGCACTTAATTTTGCCAATTCACCCCAATTTGTATTTTCACTGATTAAAACCGGCTGAAACTTTGCCTGTTTTTTTATTTTGGCATAGATACGTTTTATACGCTTTTGCGATAAACCTAAATCATTCGCCGCCGTCGCAATCAGTCCATCCAAATCTTCTGTTTCTTCGGGTATTATATATATACGATATATCGGACCATCGCGCGAAATCGGCGCACCGTTACGCGACAATATACGTCCACGTTCGGGTTGATTTAATTGAATGCGAAATGAATTATTTTCACTTTTTCGTTTATATTCACGATAACTGAATACCTGCATCTGTAACATTCGCAGCACCAGCGCAGACGTCAATATTGCCCCACCGGTCAAGAATAACGCACTGCGTCGATCAAATTGGCGTGAAACTTCGGTATCAATCATGTTTCACCCCACGTATTATTTCAGACAATGGAAAATACACCAGTGTTGCAAACACATAACACCATATGGTCCGCAATACCACATTCCATGAAATATTAATTATGGCCGGTATAAATAATGCCGCAAACAAAAATACCATAAATGCCCCAATCGCATTACGTTCCAACCGCGTAATATCAATCAAATCTTGGAACCCATTCGCCGCATAGACCAAGCAATACAACCCGGTCCAAAAAAAGTGCGACGAAAAATTATAATCCAATAAAAAGCACATAATGACAGAAAAAGCCGGGAACCATGCAATACGCAAAATAAAAGAACAGTAAAATATTGGAATTATTGCCAAAAAACCACCCGGATTCCAGAACGGATGTTCCATCCGCCACAAAAACAACGTTAATGCGAACGGGAACAAAACACGCAAAACTTCAACTATTTTGCCATTCATCTGTATTCATTGCCATCATCAAATTGTAGAATCATAACCCGCGAAATCCCACGCGGTGAAATTACATCAACATCTGTATCATTTTTCATTGTACCAACAAATATTCCACTGGGTAATATTCCACTGATTGCACTGGTAATTAATTTTATATCACGCGCGGGTTGAAATTCTGGGTCACTGAAAAAACCAAGCGTTGGAACACCCGACCCATTGCCACGCAAGAAACCATAAACCTCGGACCCTGCAATACGAACCGCAATATTTGTATCAGAATCAATCAATGTACGCACACGCGCATTACGTCTGGTTACATCAACGATAATCCCAACCAACCGTTCATCCATTGAAACAACAACCTGGCCCATGGCAATACCATCGGCCGTACCACGATTAACAAAAAATGTATTGTGCGCAATCGCACCATTTTCATGAATAACATCTGCAATAATAACATTATGCGAATTTGTCGACACAACATCTAATTCACGCGCTAATTTCTGACTCTCGTGTATTGCGACATCACATTCATTTTGGCGTGCCAATGCCGCCGCCAACCGCGCACGCAATTCTTCGTTTTCAACCCGCAAGCCCGAAATATCACGCAAACCCGAAATACCATATCCAACGACACGCACCGGCCATGACACAACATCACCCAACCCGCGCGCGACCGGCAACACAACATGCGACATACTGTTCATAATCACATAATCTGGTTTTGCAACCATAACGTATATAACGATAACCGGCAATGCCGCGGCCGCAACAGCCGCCTTAATCAAATTACACACCCGGGAAGATAGTTTATTCTGTTGCATCGGCCAGATTTTAGACGCTAAAAAACCAATATTCAATAAAAACTTGATTTTTCATTTTATTGTGCCACAATATGCGTACATTAAACGCCAAAGTGGCAATGGCATTGCCATCCGGCGGTAGAAAAAAGAGGTAAAAAATGCCAAAATTAAAAACCAAGTCGTACTTGAAAAAGCGCGCATCAATGACTGCAACTGGTAAAATCCGCGTTGCTAGAAATGCCCACAAAAAATTATTGCGCAAAAAATCCGCGCGTGCGAATAACGCCGGGTCAAAGCCGCAGTATCTGAATGAAAACATGGTGCCCCAGGCGAAAATCTTGGCACCGTATGGATTGAAATAATAGGGGGCAATCATGGCAAGAGTTAAACGCGGGACAACCGTCAGACAAAAACACAATAAAATCTTAGAACGTGCCAAAGGCTATCTGGGCCGTCACAGCACAACATATCGTGCGGCACGCGAAAAAACAGAAAAGGCCGGTCAGTATGCATATCGCGACCGTCGCGTTAAGAAACGTGATTTTCGCAGTTTGTGGATTGTTCGTATAAACGCCGCAACACGCATGGCAGGCCTGACATACAGCCAGTTTATGAACGGATTAAAGAAAGCCGGAATTGAACTGGACCGCAAAGTTTTGGCCGAAATGGCATATGCAGGTGATGCAAACTTTGCACAATTGGTTGAAACGGCAAAACGATTTATCGGCGGCAAAGGAAAATAACCCCTTGGCGGCAATAGTTTGTTTTGTCATAATAAAGCCGTCATGCCGACGGCTTTTGATTTTTTGTTAAGGGAAATAAAGATGCAGGAACAAATAAAAAATACAAACACATTACAAGAATTACAGAATCTGTATACGTCTGTGTTTGGAAAAAACGGAACAATGACCGCGCGATTAAAAACCATGCGTGATTTAGATAATAACGCACGTGCCGAATTAAACCGCGAAAACACTACATTGCGCGAATTGTTCAAGACGCGCCAGGCCGAATTAGAAAATGCCGCAATGATGGCAGAAATGGCCCATGAAAAATTAGATGCAACATTAAATCCAGAACCAGAAAATCGCGGGACACTGCACCCATTAACACAAAGTTTACGCGAAATTTCCGAAATCTTGGAATCATTTGGCTATGAACGCCGTACCGGCCCAGAAATCGAAGATGACTGGCATAACTTTACCGCACTGAATACACCGGCATATCACCCGGCACGCGACATGCAAGATACTTTCTTTTTGGCAAACGGTAATGTAATGCGCACCCAAACATCTGCAATTCAGATTCGCACCATGGAAGAAACAGGTGTACCGGTAAAAATATTCGGTATCGGCGCAACATATCGCAAAGAAATGGATGCTACGCATTCACCTATGTTTCATCAAATCGAAGGGCTATATATCGACAAAAATATAACCATGACAGATTTGATTGGTGATGTACGCGCATTCTTGAAACGTTTCTTTAATATGAATGATATTGAATTGCGTATTCGCCCATCATATTTTCCTTTTACCGACCCATCAATTGAAATTGACATGAAATGGCGTGGTCAAAAATGGTTGGAAATTATGGGTGCCGGCATGGTACACCCGAATGTTTTACGCAACTGTAACATTGATCCCGATGTTTATCAAGGTTTTGCCTTTGGTTTTGGATGGGACAGATTGGCAATGTTAAAGTACAACTTGGATGATATTCGCGAATTTTATAACAGTGATGTGCGCTGGCTGCGCGATGCAGGTTTTTAATCAAAGGAAATACAAAAATGAAATGGACACTTGATTGGTTGCATGAATATCTGAAAACAAACGCAACAGTGGACGATATTGCAAATACACTGACGCGGATTGGATTAGAAGTCGAAGATTTAATTAAACCGATATCGCCAATCGCGGCAAAGATTGTTGAATGTCGCCCCCATGAAAACAGCGACCATTTACATGTTTTAATGGTTGATGATGGCGGCCCTGCCCTGCGCCAAGTTGTTTGTGGTGCACCAAATGCGCGTGTTGGATTGGTGTCTGCATTGGCGGTACCGGGGTGCATTATCCAAGGGCACGAAATCACATCTGGTAAATTACGCGGTGTATTGTCCGATGGCATGATGTGCAGCGGACGCGAACTGGGACTGAATGACGATCATAGCGGTATTATTGAACTGGCCCCAGATGTTATACCCGGCACACCGGTTATTGACATGCCAATTGTGTTTGACGCAGGTATCACCCCAAATCGCCCGGATTATTTGGCGGTTCGCGGTGTTGCGCGCGACTTAGCAGCGGCGGGCATTGGTGAATACATTGAACCAACCGATGGCGAATTTAACGTTTCTGGTAACGCACGCCAGGTAAATATAAAAACAGATAAATGTCGCACATATAAACTGGCCGAAATTCATGACATAAAAATATGTCAAAGCAACAGAACAATCGCCACACGTTTGACCGCAATTGGAATTAATCCCAAGAGTGCCCCAATCGACACAACAAACTATATTTGCTTTGACATGGGCCAACCGATGCATTGCTTTGATGCAGATGAAATTAACGGCAATATTACCGTACGCAATGCGGCACCAGACGAAGAATTTATTGATTTGTTTGGAAATGCACATAAACTGATACCAACCGATATTGTTATTGCCGATGATACAGGTGTATTGGCATTGGCGGGGGTTATTGGTGGCGCACGTGGCATGACGGGCGAAAACACAAAAAATATTATACTGGAAAGCGCGTATTTTGACCCCGTGTGCGTTCGCAAAACATCTAAACGATTGGGCATATCAACCGATGCATCGTATAGATATGAACGCGGCATTGACCCAACGATTACCGGTGCGGCACTAATGCGTGCAGTTCAGATTATAACAGACACATGCGGCGGCAACGTTGTCGGATTTTCTGCGGCGGGTTCTGACACACTGACCCCGGTAAAAATTGAATTTATGCCGGAAATATTCGCCACCAAAACAGGTGTCGAAATGCAAATTGAAACGATGCGAGAAATCCTGACAAATCTGGGGTACACAGGCACATTTTCCGGACGGCGGTGGACATTATCCCCACGGGCGGCACGTGTTGATGTTACAATTCCAGAAACAATTGTTGCCGATTTAATCCGCATATATGGCTATGAAAAAATCGCCAACACAAATACCCATACAATGGGCGATTCACATCATACCCCTGATACGGATTTGACGATAAAACAATTATTGGCGGCACGCGGTCTGAATGAATGCAAATCATTTGGTTTTGGATGTGCACGCGATGAAGAATTATTATCAGAACGCCCAATAATAAAAATCGCCAATCCAATAACCGCGGATTTAGACACGGCACGAAATGGATTACTGGGCGGGTTATTGCGCGCAGTTTCTGAAAATGAAAAGCGCGGATTCCCAAACCTAGATTTGTTTGAGGTGGGGACCGTCTTTACCGGCGACACACCATGCGCACAACACAGTGAAGTATGTATTGTTCGAACTGGAACGACATCACCACGCCATTGGATGCGCCGTAATCGCAATGTTGATATTTATGATGTAAAAGCCGACATAATTGCATTAATGCGTGGCCAGAAATTTACTGTTGAAACCGACAATGCGCCACGTTGGGCACATCCATTTCGATATGGTCGCATTGTCCAGGGTAAAAATGCAATCGCGGAATTTGGTGAATTACACCCGGCTGTTGCACGCGCGATGCATATAAAAACAAACGTTGTTGTTGCAATTGTATTTGATACAGAAAAATGTCCAAAGACCCATCGACGTGGTAACATGCGGCATTCAGAATTTCAACCAATTACACGTGATTTCGCATTTGTTGTTGACCAACAATTCCCCGCAGAAAAAATTATTGCCGCGGCAATGACGGCCGACAATCGAATCTGTGATGCGATTGTATTTGATGCGTTTACAATGGATGAAAACCATAAATCAATTGCATTTACATTGACAATTATCCCAACCGATAATATGTCTGATTCTGATTTAATTAATTTACAAAACGCGGTTATTCAGAATGTTGAAACGAAATGCAACGCACAAATTCGTGACAAATAAATCACATATTAAAAACAACAACAAATCCCGACAAACGCCGGGATTTTTTAATCATGTTTTATTAAAGCATGCAAAAACTATCTAATTATTGAACAAGAAATGACAAATATCGCCTGGTTGCATTACATAATCACGACCAACGGTTCGCATTTTACCCGCCTCCTTAACCGCTAATTCCCCACCCAGCCCCAGCCAATCATCTGGCGAAATAATTTCGGCACGAATAAAACCACGCTCAAAATCCGTATGTATTTTACCGGCGGCCATCGGTGCGGTCATGCCACGCGTAATTGTCCATGCGTGCGCCTCTTTTGGGCCAACGGTATAAAACGTCTGTAATCCTAATGTTTCATAGCCAGTTTTTATAACTTGGTCTAATCCAGATTGGGTCAGCCCCAATTCATCCAAGAACATCTTGCGTTCATCTGCATCAACAATTTGTGCAATTTCCATTTCTATTTTTGATGAAATTATCAATACTGGATTTTCGTTCCCGAATTTTTCACGCACGACATCTGAATATTTATTTCCGGTTGCGGCCGCAGATTCTTCAACATTACAAACATAAATAACCGGTTTGGCCGTCAACAGGTTAAATGGCACAGAATCAACACCTGTTTTTCGCGCAGGCGTACCATTTTCCAATGCGTGCTTTATCGTATTTGCGGCATCTAATAATTTCGCCGCATCTTTGTCCAAACCACGTGCTTTCTTTTCCAGGTTTTTAATCTGCTTTTCCAAACTGTCCAAATCCGCCAGTGCCAATTCTGTTTCAATCGTATCAATATCGCCGATTGGATCAATTCGCCCATTTACATGAACAATATCATCATTATCAAAACATCGAACAACATGAATTATCGCATCGGTTGATAATATATTTCCCAAGAATTTATTTCCCAAACCTTCACCGGTTGATGCGCCACGAACCAGACCCGCAATATCAACAATTTCCAACTGGGTCGGTATAACCTTGGCTGCATTAACCGATGCCGCCAATTTCAGCAATGTTTCATCTGGCACAACAACACGGCCGGTATTCGGTTCAATCGTGCAAAACGGATAATTTTGCGCATCAGCCGCCGCACTTTGTGTTAATGCATTAAACAGTGTTGATTTACCGACATTCGGCAACCCAACAATTCCACAGTTGAATCCCATGTAAAAGTCCTTTATAATCAACGATAATATGGCATACATGTGGAACGAATTCAATATAAAACCAATACGTGCGGAAACAATTGTTTACCGCGATGGTGTATTTTTACCAGACGTGTCAACAATTGAAAACGGGCCAATTAACCGTAAATATGGATTGCCGGTACATGTTATTTATGTTGGTGAAATTACCGGCGAAAATGCATTAAATATTGAAATAAACATTGAAAACCAACCGGTGTTTTTATCGGTAAACATAACAAATAAAACACCAACAATTTTTAATATTTTTGTAAAAAATACCGGTAAAAAATCTGACTTTCGCGCGCACGTAATGTTAAATAATTCGGGTGAATTAAATTACCAATGCACGGCGCACCACACGGCCCCAGAAACAACAATTTTATTTCAGACAAAATTAATTGCCAACCGCGATTCAAAATCTAAAATTGCCGGCACGGCAATAATTGATAAAAATTGCGATGATTGTATGTCCGACATCGGGTTTACCGCAATGGCAGACCGTTCGGCAAAAATATCATTTTTACCGGCCCAACGAATATTATCTGTACCACAACGGGCCGACCATGGTGCGGCAATATACCGCCCAACCGATGCCCAGGTTTTATATTTGCGTGAATCCGGCCTATCCGGGGCAGAGGTTGATGATACCATGAAAGTGGCGTTCATGAACGATTTCGATTTATTCTGATTCCCGCCCATAAATAAATTCACTGGTACCGGAATTTTGGTGGAATTTTTGTTCCATCATGTCCCACATACCGTTACTGGGCACCGTGTAATCGCCGATTCGTAATCCCGCCGGCACCGGAACCATGGTACGAATAATATCGTTAGAACGGCTGATGGTTATATCATATAGTTTTGCGATTGTTTTTGTATCACTGCTCGGATGAAGTAAAGTTATATTCTTGTCATTACCGTCAAAGTCAAAATAATTTATGTTTCTTACAACATCATCAAATATAATATATCCAGAATTATTATAATTAAACATCAATGTGTATTTGTGATTCATAACAAGTTCATTAACCGATAATACCGGATTAGAATAACCAGAACCAGGCCCATAACCACAGGTAAATAACGTAACCCCATTATTGGTTCCACAATAAAAATGCGGGGAATATGTCGCAAATATTGGCGATGCCAGTTCGGTCAATTGAATATATGCAAAATGCGTTTTAACGCCAACATTGTTTGCAGGGACAACATTTGTGCGAATTAATTGTTCACCGCTTGATTGAATATACACATCTGGGTCGGCATTAATCAGTTTACCGCCCGCAATTGTGTACCATGGACTGTAATCTGCGTGTAATACAATGTCGTGCGTATATGCGTACGGAATTGTTGTATTTGATGTAATAATTGTGTCACTGTCACCCACACGCCATGCGGGCGCATTGTTACAACCAACACCGGTTGTAAAGTTATTACCATACGCGGTGCTTTGTTGTGTTGGGGCATTCCCACCCGCCGGACAATCGTATGTTACGGTATATTGTTTCGGTATACAGAACTTTACATTTTCTGGTAATTCGGCATTTGCATTTGCCCAGAACAACATCAAACCAAACAACACAGAAAACAACGATGATAATTTGTGTGTCATATCTTTTTTTCCTCCCTGTTCCTTTATTTTTTCTAATAAAAAATATCCCACGCGAAAACCGCAGTGGTTGGAGGTTCATAACTACAATAAGGTATAGCGGGCCTATTCAATATATTCAGCACCCCTCCAACCAAATTTAGATTGGAGATTTACTATCGCCGCCCATACGGCAATACCTTATTTCAGGGTTATGACGCCCCAACACGTGCGAACACGCGTCGCGATAATATTAAATCATATTTTAGAATAAAACCACCATAATTTAGAATCTGTGGCAAAACATTTTTACATTGGCATCGGCATGCCTGCGGTGGCTGCGCCCATTACCATGTCTATTTTTGCGTCGGCCTTGGCCTTGGCATCATTATATGCATCCATAACCAATTTTGTAATTGCCGCCGCATCGCCGTTTACTGCATCTGGCCGCAACATCAGATTTAACAAATCGTACTTGCCCGACATTTCAATAATGCACGCCCCGCCACCGGCAATACCCTTGACCGACGTGTGTGCCAATTCTTCTTGGGCAGATGCAACCTTGGCCTGTAACTGGGCTGCCACAGTCATCAAATTTTCCATATCCATTTATTCCCCCACTTGTTTATACAAATCCACCCTAAACGCCCCGCATAAATGCGGGGCAATTTATATTTTATTAATCGTCGTCTTCGGCGGCATTTTGTTCAACATCACCCGGCATATCTGTTTCTTCACCGGTTGTTTGGTCAATACCAATCATTGACATGCGTGTTTTGCCGCGTTTATCAATCCCCATATAGCGAACAAACACTTCATCCCCTTCTTTCAGGTTCGCGTCCGCAATTTTTTTATAACGCTTGCCTGTGATTTCAGAAATGTGCACCATGGATTCGAAACCATTCAAGATACGAACAAATATTCCGAAATCCTTTACACCGGTAATTACGCCCGGGTATATTGCACCAACCTCGGGTTCGGCAACAATTTCTTTAATGCGGCGGATTGCTTCATCTGCATCATCTTTTGATGTTGCCATGATTTTTACCGTACCATCATCTTCCAGGTCAATTATCGTGTTTGTTTCACGCGTCAGTGCCTGAATAACAACGCCACCCTTGCCGATAACATCACGAACTTTATCCGGATTAATCTTGATATTGTATGCCTGGGGCGCGAACTCAGAAACCTTGTCACGCGGGGCCTTAATCGCATCGTGGATTTTACCCAAGATGTGCATACGTCCATCCTTGGCCTGGGCCAATGCACGTTCCATAATTTCGAACGTTATTGATGTGATTTTAATATCCATCTGTAACGCGGTAATACCTTGGTCGGTACCGGTTACCTTGAAATCCATATCACCCAAATGGTCTTCATCACCCAAAATATCCGTCAATATTGCAAAATCATCGCCTTCTTTGATTAAACCCATGGCGATACCGGCAACCGGACGTGTCAATGGTACACCACCATCCATCATTGCCAATGTTGCACCGCATGTTGTTGCCATTGATGAAGAACCATTTGATTCCAAAATATCGGAAACAACACGGATTACATAATCAAATTTTTCACGCGACGGAACCATTGGATGCAGCGCACGCCATGCCAAGTTGCCATGTCCAATTTCACGACGGCCCGGCGAACGCAGGCCCTTGGCCTCTCCAACGGAATAACCAGGGAAATTATAGTTCAAAAAGAAATCACGTTCTTCGCCACCATCTAATCCTTCTAAGGGTAACGCATCTTTGCCCCCCCCCAGTGTCAATGATACCAGTGCCTGGGTTTCACCACGTGTAAACAGTGCCGACCCATGTGCACGTGGCAACACACCCAATTCAATTTCAATTGGGCGAACCGTCTTGGTATCGCGCCCATCAATACGCGGTTTACCGGCCAAGATATTCCCACGCATAATACGCGCCGTTAAGTTTTCAATAATTTCATCCGCCCACGATTCCAACGTTGATGTGGCGGTCGTTGTTTCCGGGAACATTTCCACAATGCGCGCCTTGGCCGCCGTATGAATCGTCCCCAGTGTTTCCAAACGAACCAACTTTTCCTTGATTTGCAGTGCCGTTTCAATATCGCCTGCGAAATCATTGAACGCAGATTCCATTTCAACATATTCCGGTGATTTTTCTGGCACGCCCCAGCGTTCTTTGCCCGCGCGTTCGGTCAATTCATTAATTGCCTTGATAACAACCTGTTGTGAATCAAAACCATATTTTACCGCGCCCAAAACCGTTTTTTCATCTAATTCGCCGATTTCAGATTCAACCATCAACACACCATCGCATGTTGCAGCAACAACCAAATCCATTTCAGAATCTTCACAGAATTTTTTAGACGGGTTTAATATATACCGCCCATCGGCATAGCCAACACGTGCCGCGCCAATTGGCCCCTGGAACGGAACACCCGACAAAGATAATGCCGCCGATGACGCAATCATTGCCAAAATGTCCGGCTGATTTTTACGGTCATATGAAAACACCTGGGCAACAATCTGAACCTTGTTCTTGAATGTATCTGGGAATAACGGACGAATTGGCCGGTCAATCAGACGCGCAATCAATGTTTCGCCCATTGATGGTTTACCTTCGCGGCGGTCACGCGAACCCGGAATACGCCCAGACGATGCAAATTTTTCTTGGTAATCAACGGTCAACGGAAAGAAATCCTGGCCTTCGACCGCAGATTTTTCCGCACACACCGTTGCAAGTACCATTGTTCCACCCATTGTCGCCAATACAGAACCATTTGCCTGTTTCGCCATGCGCCCCGTTTCCAGACGTAATGTTTCATCGCCATATTTTACCTCTACCGCGATGGGATTATTCAGTATATTTTTTGACTTTTGGCCTTTTTCTTCTTTTTTATTTATAAAACCAAATAACATTAGTTTTTCTCCATTTTTTCTTTGTTTATTTAATTATTTTTCACATTTTTGCGGAGAAAAATCATTCGTCTTTACGCTCTCTTGCCGGGGGAATACCCCCACAAAAAAAATGGCAAGCGTAAGAAAGAATAATTTCAATCCCCGCCACGCGCGATTATAAAACATATTTGCGCTTTTGCAAGTGTGTTATTTTGTAAATATAAAAACACCGGCGTTTGTCGGTGTTTTTGTTAATAAAACTCTATTAAATCATACACGCCAATGCCGCCGATGTATTCTTTAACATAAACCAACCAATGCGGTAATCGGTTATATAAATTGTCGCCATGAACAATGCCAATATTGCAATAATTACAACCACATTTGCACGCCGACCACGCATGCAATATACCGATATGTTATAGAACAAGAACAACACATACGCATCGGCAATCATGCTGATAATCCACATGCTGGTGCAATTAAAGGCAAATGCGTTCAACACCAAAATCATCGGGTACATAAAGAACACAGATGCCAATCCCTTGACCGCGATTTCCCAATCACGTTCACCGCCGGTTATTTCCGATACAAACATTAACAGTCCCGCCATCACAAACAACAACGCAACCGCCACAACCGGTGTTATAATAATCGCGGTAAAAAGTCCAGAAAGTGTTATACTGGCCCCGCCAATAACGCGTAATATCAATACCAACACGCCGCCAATCAACCCATATAAAAATGCACGAAACATCGAATCATCCAGGTTTCCATCGGCAACAATTTTTGTGAAATAGCGACGTGGATTAACCAAAACATCGCGAACGTGTTTCCATGCGTTTGTTAGTTTCTTTTTCATCCCATTTCACCCTTTATTTGATTATTTGTATTTTTGCCTTATAATTATAAAAAATCAATGGAAAAAACGATGATAAAAGTTACTATTGCTGGCCGTCCGAATACGGGTAAATCAACACTGTTTAACGCATTAACCGGAACGCGTGATGCGATTGTACACGACCGTCCGGGCGTGACACGCGACACAAACAACGGTACATTTCGTGACCGCCCATGGTCATTGCGCGATACTGCGGGGCTGGAAAATGCGAAAAACGGCATTGCCGCCGATTCAACAAATATGGCAATATCTGCGATAACAGATGCAGATGCGATTTTATTTGTTGTTGATGGACGCACAGGCGTAACCGCGTCAGATATTGAATGGGGGCGTATGGTTCGCCGTAAAACACGCGCGCCGGTATTATTATTGGTAAACAAAGCAGAATCAGAAAAACGATTGGTGGACATTAATGAATTTTATAAATTGGGATTTGGTGCACCGGTCTTAATTTCCGCAGAACACAAGAATGGATTTGATGCGATATACGAATTCTTGGACAAAATCGCGCCCGCAAATGATGCAACAAACACACAAATAAATACATCAAACGAATCTGATACGCGCATAAAAATTGCGGTTCTGGGGCAACCGAATGTTGGTAAATCAACATTTGTAAATCGTGTATTGGGCGTAAACCGCCAAATCGTTATGGATGCGCCCGGCATTACCCGTGATACGGTAAAATTTACAACAAAATTTTACGGGCGCGATATTATGATAATGGATACCGCCGGCCTGCGGCGCAAGGCGGGCGTGACAGACGACGTAGAAACATTGGCCGCACTAAAATCACTGGATGCGATTGACAAAGCAGATGTTGTTATCTTAATCGTTGATGCAACCCGCGACATAGAAAATCAGGCATTATCAATCGCAGCACGTGTATACGACGCAGGGCGTATTTTATGCGTTGCACTGAATAAATGGGATTTGGTACCACCCGAATTACGCGATGACAAATTACTAAAATTAAAGCATCAGTTTACAAATTCTTTTCATCAGATAATAAAGCCGATGATATTGGCAATTTCTGCGGAAACAGGAACCGGCGTGCAAAATATGTTTCGCCGTATTTATGAACAGTGGGACATTTCATCGAGCACCGTCCCAACCAGTTTATTAAACAGAATCGTTGAAAAATTGGTTATTGAACGCCAACCACCAATGTCACGGTTAAAACGTCCGATGAAAATAAAATTTGCACGCCAAACCGGCCGCCACCCAATGCGTATATCAATTAATGTTGGCGGCGCATCCGACATACCAGAATCGTATACGCGTTATCTGCGACGCGGTATTGCAACGGCATTACATTGGGAACATTTGCCGATTACGATTGATTACAAAAAATCGGAAAATCCGTTTGATGACAAATAAAAAAATCCCTGTGCATAACACAGGGATTTTTATTCCCAAGGAAAGGAAACACTTTTATTCGGCCAACGATGACATCAAACCATCAATTCGCAACACACTGTCATTATCCCCCAGTGCAACCGCAATTGTACGCGCCGAATCCAAATCAGACATTGCCGCCGTGCCATTGCCAATCTGAACATTCAATGCGGCAGAACGTTCAAAATAACTCATGGCACGCGAAGATAACGATTCACGTTCTTCTGCGGTATATTTGCCCTGAATTTGTTCTGATATTACGCGTATAGCCGACGCATAATCTTCAATAGCAGAACTATACTGGCCGACTGCGGTATATGCCTCGGCACGTTCTGCATATACATTATAATTGACCATGCCGTCCGGTCGCGCCAAAGAATTTGTATAATCGGCAATTGCACCATCCCAGTTTTTTATCCACAAATTCAACTGGCCACGTTTTGCATATAAATCACGCATCGCCAAAACGCTGTTTGATTCTTGGGCGGCCGCCGCCATGGCATTATTAATATCGTCCAACGCCATATCATAATTTTCCATTCTGGCATGTAACAACGCACGGTCATAAAACGCCATAGAACTGGTCGGGGATATTTCCAGCGCACGATTAAAATCGCTCTCCGATGCGGCATAATTACCAGATAACATGTACGCTTCCCCGCGCAGGACATACATTTCTGGCGTTGGATTTTCGGCCGCAATCGCCGCATTTAAATCTGCCAACGCTTCATCAACATTTCCCGCCAACAGTTTTTCCCGCCCAGATTCATAGTATTGCGCACCGCCGATTAACGCTTCTTCGGTAATTTCAACATTATCTGTTTGACGTTGATTTAATATACCGTGACTGCGACCCAAGATATAAAATGTTGCCGCAATAAAGAATAAAATTATAAACCAATATACATATATTGACAGCGACCACGGATTAAACTTTGTCCGCGCAGATGTACGTGGAATTTCATTGCGTGCCGCGGCGCGTGTGGTTTTCTTAACCGTTGTCTTTTTGGTGGATGCTTGTTTTTTCATGTGTATCTCCCTTCCGTTGATTGAATATTAGAGAGTTTTTACAATCGCGTCAACGGTTTTCTGTGGAATCATACTTATTTCCCCAACCGGTAAATTTCCCAATTCAATCGGCCCAAACGAAATACGGTGTAATTTACGCACCGGACACCCCACACTGCGCAGGACAATCCTGACCTCGTTCTTTTTGCCTTCGGTAATTTTGACGCGTAAATTATTTTCACCAATAACATCTATCTGCATTGGGCGGTATTTTATACCGTCAACCGTAATACCATGGCGCGCCCGGTTCAGACCGTCGGCATTAATCGCGTTTACAGTTGCAATATATACACGCGGAATATTTGCCGTCGGCAATGTTAATTTGCGTGCCAATTCACCATTGTTGGTCATTAATAATAATCCCGTTGTCCGATAATCCAATCGCCCAACATAACGCAGGTTTCTATATTCATCACCCAAACAATCATATATCGTTTTGCGTCCCATTGGATCACGGGCGGTTGTCATAACATTTAACGGCTTATGAAACATATATAAACGTGTTTCGTCTGGTGACGTAATTACAGTACCATCAATTGTCACCGTATCAGATTGTGTGACAAAATGCACCGGCGAATTAATTATTACACCATTTATTGCGACACGCCCCGCGGAAATCATTTCTTCGGCAACACGCCGCGATGCCGCACCACATTCTGATATAAATTTTGCGATACGTACATTCATTCGTTGCAAATCCTGTCAATTGCAATTACGGCGGCCAATTCTGCGCGTAATATGTTATGCCCCAACGATATTCCATGCGCGCCGCATTTGTCCAATGTCATAAATTCCGCATCGGAAAGCCCCCCCTCGGGTCCGACCAATATATTATTTGATTGCATGCGTTGTGGTAAATCGCGCCCACGCGACGCACGTTCATCGGCAAAGACAATGTTTGCATGGTCTAAATCACCAAATTGTATGGTGTCGGAAATTTCTGGAACCGTGTTGCGATTTGATTGTTCTGATGCCTCTATCACGATGCGGTGCATACGTTCCCAATTTATATTCTTGGCAACAGTGTGTTCGGTTATAACCGGAATAAACCGGGAAACACCCATTTGCGTTGCCATGTTTAATAATTCATCGGTCTTTTTTATTGGTGCAAAGTATAATGTTATATCGCGCATAACGTCGCCATGGTTTGTTTTGTCACCAATAAAGAACATTTTCCCATCATCAGAAATTGTTGCATAAAATTCATTACCGCCACCAAACGCCAAAAATTCCCGCCCACGCATTACACGCGTTAAATAATGCGCAGCATCGCGCGGTGCTGGTATTTTTATACCCGCCGCCACATCATTTCCAACAAAGATTCGCGGAATATTTTTCATATGGGCCTTGGTAATATTTCGTTTTTCTGATATAATCATAAAGCAATGGCAGAGAAATTCAAGATTTTATCAGCGGGCGGTTCATCCAAGGGCCTGAATATATTCAAGTCCGATGCCTATAAAGAGCACGAGCGCAAGCCCATGGCCCAGATTTTCTGGTCGCTGCGCTGGGCAATTGGTATATGGCTGGCGGCCGCGGCGGCATTTTGTCTGGCCTTTATTGCGGAACATTTCTGGCGATACGGTTTTTCACCTGCATCATGGCGATGGGCGGGGTTATATATGCGTGGTGTCATTATGACGTGCGGATTATCGGTCGTTGCCGAAATACCCGCGTGGATAACGCGCAGTATTGTTCGTGCCGATTTTGCCTGTATCGCACCATTGTTGCCAATAATTGCGTATTATTTCCTGTCTGATAAAACATTGACCGGTGAATTTAACCCGTATGGCAAAGATAAATTTGACGAAAAATCATCAAACAAGGCAACCGCCGACGATATTAAGAAAATGGGTAAAGGCAAAGAAGGACTATTTGCCGGGTTTATGATGGTACTGGGATATTTCAAAAAAAAGCCGTTGATGATGGATGAATGCCTGTCTGCATTGTGTGTTGCCCCCCCGGGAACCGGTAAAACCCAGGCTGTGTGCATCCCCACAATCTTGGAATGCAATAATGTTTCAATGATTATCAACGACCCAAAACCGGAATTAAAACAAAAAACAAGTGCATATCGCGCAACCGTTGGACCGGTATTTATAATGAACTGGGCGGGCCAAGATGACCCAGAACGCGGCGTTTATTATCCGTCGTGGAACCCGCTGTCGCCCGAACATGTTCCGTTTAACCAAGAACAACGCGACCTGTATATCGATTCAATTTGTAATGTATTGGTGCCGGACGCAACGGGGTCATCCGCCGACCCACACTGGACAATTTCTGGACGGGCGGCGTTATCAGGTATGATTCAATTCATCGTATCAAAAATTGAACGCGCCAAGGCAGATGATTATTTCTTTGCGCGTATGCAATCAGGCGAATTTAATTCCGAAGACGCAACCGTTTTACAGGATTATTATCTGTCTATGCGTGACGACCCGAACGCATATGCGGCGTTGGCAATGCTGCAACGCGGGGAATTGAATGCAACAAATTATGTACATGTTGGAACATGGGCAAATATTCCAGACGCATGGTTAGGCAAAGAATCATCGTTATCTATGATACTGGACTGGTTAAATGCGGCGCAATTGGCCAACGCCCAAGAATTGGAAGAACGCCGCCGCGCCGGTGACCAAATGGTTATGATGGCCGACCCAATGAAAGATGTTTTGGAAAACGCCGTGAACGAGGCACGTCGTTATTCATACGCGCACCGCGCAGTTTTGGAATTAACACAACTGGCAAACACACCAGATAAAGAACGCGGTTCTATTTTATCAACCGTTATGGCGGGGTTATCAATATTCCGTAATGCCGCGGTTCGTAACCGGACCAGTCATTCTGACTTTCACTTTGCAGACTTACGCGGTCTGCGCGACCCACGCGACGGAAAAATTAAGCCAGTTACGGTGTACCTGTCCATTAACATGGTCGATGCCGAGGCGTTAAACCCAATTACCGGTATATTTATTGAATTAATGTCATCTTTCTTGTTGGCCAATGCACCAGAACAAATGCGCGATGGCGTACGCATGGGGCCATACCCGGTGTTATTTGTATTGGACGAAATGCCCAAAATGCAAAAGTTACAAGCGGTGATTCAGGGACCCGACCTGGGGCGTGGGCAACAGATTTCATACCTGATTATCGGCCAGGATTTACACCAGATTCAAGAAAAATATGGTGCAGATGCGGCGGCAACAATTATCTCTACCACTGCGGCAAAAATTGTTCTGCGACAAAACGACCCAGATTCTGCCAAACGATTTTCAGATATGATGGGTTATAAAATGAAAGTCAAAAAGGTCAAGGGTGCCGACGGCAAAGAAACCGAACAAACCGGTGAAGAATTATTATATTCACCAATGGATATTATGAAGTTGGATGATAACAAACAACTGGTTATATTCCAGGGATGGTACCACCGCCCGATAGAGGCAGAAAAACGCTATGCATACAAAGATGCGAAATTGGCGCAATTTATGTCCATGGGTGAATCAACACCATTACCAGAATTTTTGATACCATCGCATCATGCGGCAATGGGATATGACGGTACGCCACGCGTATATAACCCAATGACACACGAAATACGCATGGTTAATGTCGGTGGCTAAGGATGCGTTGGTAATTGAGACAGCATATAACCATCTTGTTCGCGTTAATATTGTCTGCATGCGGCGCATCTTTTGAAATGCGCATGGATGTGGCGCGCCATGCAACATTGACCGGTGATTTCGCCACGGCAAATGAATTTGCGGCCAATTCCGATGTTTCCAATATGAATGATTTGGAATTATTGGTAACGGGCGGTGCATTATTTAATATGGGAAATTATTCCGCATCGGATGCCGCGTTCGAAGAATTTAACCACCGCAATATTAACATGACCGGATTTTCTGTGTCACGTGAAATGGCAACTGTTTCCGGTGGTGCAATGGCCGCCCAATACCGGCCGTATATGATGGATTCACTGTTCGTGTCGTATTACCAGATTTTAAGTGCACTGGCCGAAAACCGGTGGTCGGATGCACGTGTAATAATAAATCAATCGTATGCGCGGCAACAAAAAATGTCGCGTGAATATAAACAATTACTGGCCAATCGGAAAAACGACACCGCCACAGCCGCACAATTGGCCGAAAATATTCGTAATGAAAATTCACAATGGGCGGCATATGCCGATATAATGAACCCTGCATTAACATATTTGGCGGGTATTTATTTCTTGGCCGACCACGATTGGGCAAATGCAGAAACATACCTGGGACGGGCAGATGGTATGACGCAAAACACCCAATGCATTGCAACAGATTTATCAATGGCCCGCGCCAAGACCGCACCACATGACAACACATGGGTATTTATTGAAACCGGTATTGCCCCACGGTTAACAGAACGCCGCATAACCATACCATGGATTGTTGGCAACGGCATGTCAATGATATCAATTGCAACCGCAACACCAAAATTTACAAACGATACAACGCGCATATCGGGCGGCGAATTAATCGCAGACATTGATAAAATGTTTATGACAGAATTTAATGAATACAGCGTAAATAACGCCATACGCGCGGCAATTGGTGCCGCCGCACGCGCTGTATTACAATCGGTTGCATATAATGGCAATTCACGTTATTCGCCGTTGTTTGGATTGGGGGCAACAATATTTTCGGTTGCAACCACATCGGCCGATGTGCGTTCGTGGGCAACATTACCCGAATATATATATGTAATGCGCACGGATACACCAAAAAGCGGCTTGCTTGAAATAAAAGCAAATGGTAATGTGATTGCAAACGTACCAATGCCGAATGCCGGTAATCACATCGTATATATACGCGTTGGCGTAAACACGACCGCACACGTTATGGATTTAAGATAACAAGATAAAAAAAGGAGAAAAAATATGAACAAACTAAAACACATTATGCCCTGTGCCCTGTGCCTTGCATTATGTGCATGTGGTGAAACACGGGTTGTTGACTTGAATAACCAGGCCGATGTTGAATCAATGCAACACGTTATGGAATTGGAATATCGTGACTGGGAAAACGCCGCGACAAAAATGACCGATTCTATGTTAAAAAGTGGCGCATTCGCCCGTGTTGCCAATCCGGTAATTGCGATTGATGATATAAAAAATGATACTATGCAACGTATTGATACCGATTTGTTGGTTAAAAAGATTCGTAAAACCATCGTAAATTCGGGTCGCGCACAAATTGCGACAACATTCACCGGCGAAGAAACCATGTCTAATAAAATGCGCGCCATGCGTGGCAACAGTGAATACAACGCATCAACAATTGCAGAACAAGGAACCCTGGTTGCACCGAATATAAGTTTATCTGGCAAAATGATTCAGCGTAACCTGAATCTGAAATCCGGCTGGTTCAGTAATGTTGACACCCGTGTTGAATATTATATGCAATTAACATTAACCGACCTGAAAACGGGACTCTCAATCTGGGAAGAAGAAGAGCCGATTGTCAAAGAAGGGGACCATGCGCCAACCTGGTAAAGTAATATAAAAAACACCGGCAAATGCCGGTGTTTTTATGCGTTTATTTTTGCAAATGTTGCCCGGGTAATATCGGCGGCAACCATACCGATAAATGCGCCCAATATTACATCTGTTGGCCAATGAAAGCCGGCGGCAACACGTGAAAAGCCGATTATAACCGCCAATCCCCACGTTAACCATTTATACCGCGGTGCCAACAAACCAATCATAACCAACCCGGCAAACGATACCGTTGTATGCCCCGACGGCATTGAATTAAACGCCCATTCGGTTGACAATGGATGAAACCCGGTCAGGTCCAGTGCCTCAAAAAAAACGGGACGAAAACGACCAACAACTGTTTTAATTACCTTGGCCACAATCCCGGCCCCCAAGCATGAACAAAATATATAGAACACATAACTGCCCCGGATTTTTTGCAATACGTCGTTTATAAATACAATTGGGCTGATACGGTTTTGGTTATTACGAATGCGTGGCGGTGTTGTAATACACTTTTTTACATAAAACGCACCCAAAAATATCGCACCAGTGGCAATCCATACATAACCACTGAATATCCGGCCAATTATTTGCCAACCATTCCAATCCGCATGCCGAATGGCCATATATAATGGTGCATCAAACCATAATATTCCCGCAATAATAATTGCACACACAATTACCGTTGCGATAAATAAACGTTTCCATTTTATTTTATTACTATCTGTATCCAAGAACATCTGGGCATCCCCATGTTTTAATTATCAACCGCCCCGCGCAGGCGAATATAAATTTTGTCATCGGTTAATATTTGCGACGCAACCGCCGCCGATAATGCGTCTTCGTCGGTGCCACTGGTAATATTTGGGCAACCACGACGAATTGTATCGGCATCTATATCATCGCGCGTGTTATAATCCACCGCATTAAAGTCACGATTTATCACATTCAGAAAGAATGCATTTTGTTGTGAATTTGATCGAATGTTGGCCAGACACACAATCGGGAAAACACCGCGACCATCTAAAGCGCGACCGGAACCTGTCTTTAATGATTTATTCATAACCGACAACGCGCCCCCATTTTTCAGGTTTATTTGCGTTGCGATTCGCGCCGCGCCCGCTGTTGGTGTGCCAACCAAGACACCGCGGTCATTTTCATAAAATGCGTATGCAATCGCCTCGGCTGTGCCGCGGGTTGTATTTGATACCAATACAACAACATGCGCGTCCGTTACGGCATCGCCACCGGGCACAACCTCTAATTCCGATTGGGCGGTTTCTTGGATGCGCATAATCGGTTTTGCCCCGATAAACAATCCAGCCATTTTCGCCGCCGCGCGTTCATCATCACCCGATGCGTTACGCATATCCAGTATTATGCCACCAATGTTTTCATATTTTGCCAACGCTTCATTAACAATTGCAACCGAACCATCCGATACGCGATGTATTATTATTTCTAATATGCCCACCCCAGAATCAGATTCCGCGCGATGAATTATATCGGCATCGGCCGCAACAACCGTTGTACGACGCAACACCACATTACGATTACCGGCGGGTGTTAATATATGCATCTTTACCGTACCGGAATTAAATCCTGCAATTGCTGCATCCATTTCATCATCAGACATATCTGATACATTTCGCCCATTTATTATATCAATAATATCACCGGTACGAATGTCGGCATTATCGGCCGACGCACCACGAAACACACCCGTAACACGCATATTGCCACGCGCGTCACGAACACCTGTTAATCCAACACTGGTTAACAGACGGTTATCATTTTCAACCGCCGCGGCACGTGACATAATATATTGGCCATTTTCGTCAACGCCGTGCATTAATGCCGCAACCGCATTTTGGTAAATATCGTTTTCACCCATGGAATGTAAACTCAAATCCATTTCACGCATTTTTAATATCAGCGCGGTCGTTATTTCACCAAATGCATTCCAATCATGCGCCGCGGGACGTGGATAGTTTGCAATAATGCTGTCCCCCCATACCAATACGACACGTTCATCGGTTGCAGCGATATGCGCCGACGGATTTAATTTTTCCAATGATTCAATCGCAACATTTATATTTTTGCCTGCAAATTTCACAGAATCCAGTTTTTCATAAATATCTGCAAATGTTTCTGACATCTGAACAACCGGTAAATTGTCTTGAATCGGTTCATCTGGGTCAAATATTGTCCCTGCGAAACATGGAATTGTTGCGAATAAAATACACACAACGCATACCACACGCGCAACCAGATTACACGTGTGGGAAAATACGATATTGATGTTTTTATACTCTCTGCACATGTTTTTCACAATTCCCCCGATGTACCGTACCGGCATTAATATTTCGTATCACGCAAATTAAAGTGATACAAAATAACATTGCTGATATAAATACTGGTTGCGGTACCCATCACAATCGCAAATGTCATTGCAATCGCAAAGTCTTGCAACATCAATCCACCGAATACATACAGCCCGACCATGGCAAGTATTGTTGAAATACTAGTCATGATGGTACGGCGCATCATTTCATTAATTGATAAATCAATTAAATCATTCATTGGCATTTTGTGATACTTTTTAATATTTTCATCAATTCGGTCATAGTTTACAACCTTGTCATTAATAGAATAACCAATACCCATCAAAATAACCGCAATGGATGTCTGGTTGAATTCCAAACCTGCAACAGAAAAGAATCCAAACATTAATATAAAGTCCAATACCAATGATACAAATGACCCAACCGCATAACCGCCACGATACCGAATCCAGATATAAACACTCATTAAAACAAATGAAACCAATATCGCCAAGATTCCACCGCGCACCAATTCACCACCAATTTTCGGACCAACAATCTGAACCTGGGAATAAGAAACACGTTCGCCCATTATGTCCTTAATCTGGCGTACACGTTCATTTTGTGCGGCATCTGTTGCACCCTTGGGCAGGCCAACGCGCACCAAAATTGAATCATTATCAACCATTTGCAATTCCGGTTTAAATTCTGCCAGGTCTATACGCATCTTGTCTATTGTGTATTCGGCGGTTGTGGGTGTAACCTCCATCGATATGCCCCCGGAAAAGTCAATACCGTAATTCAACCCACGCACAAACAGCGATACGATTGACAACGCAACCAACACACCAGAAACCCAGTATGATATTTTACGATATTTCATAAAATGCAGTTTCATGATAATTACCTTCTCTTATTTAACAATTTATTTAATAAAACCAATTTTCTTGTTCTTGCCATTCATGTACATATCAATTATTACACGCGACAACATCAAGCATGTAAACAATGTCGTAATTACACCAATTGATAATGTTACGGCAAAACCACGAATTGGCCCGGCACCAAATTGGAACAAAATCAACGAACAAATCAAATTCGTCAGATTTCCATCCATAACTGTTTTTACCGAACGGTTAAATCCCATATCAACCGCGCGCAAGGTCGGAACACCGGCACGCACTTCATCACGAATACGTTCGTACGGCAAAATATTCGCATCAACCGCCATCCCCAGGGTCAATACGACACCCGCAATCCCTGGCAATGTCATTGTTGCGCCGAACAGTGCGGTAACACCAACAATCATGGCCAAATTTACCAACAACACAATATCTGCCACCAAACCAAAACCACGATAGAATAAAATCATAAACAACAATACCAACAATACGCCAACGGCGGAACCAATCTTGCCAGACGCAATTGTATCGGCCCCCAATCCCGCACCAACGGTACGTTCTTCGATAACCTGTAATGGCGCAGGTAACGCCCCGGAACGCAACAGAACCGCCAAATCCTTTGCGCCCTGTAATGTAAATCCACCCGATATCTGTCCACGACCGCCCGGAATTGGTTCACGAATTGTTGGTGCCGATAAAACCTTGCCATCCAAGACAATGGCAAACCGTTCGTTAACATGTTCGGTTGTTAATTTTGCGAATTTTCGTGCACCTGTGGCATCAAAGTTTGTTGTTACAACCGGCATATTATTTTGATCAAAGTCTGCCTGTGAATCTTTCAGACTTTCACCCGACACTTCTACGCGGGAATAAACCGGGATTAATTGCCCGCCCGCATCCATGTACGGTAAAAATTCCGTTCCGGCCGGTGCACGCCCAGATTGCATCTGTTCCGGCGTAACACTTTCATTTACCAGATGGAACGTCATCTTGGCGGTTTGCCCGATTAATTCTTTGATGTGTTCCGGATTATCAACACCCGGCAATTGAACCAAGATATATTTTCCGCCCTGGCTTTGGATTGACGGTTCCTTGGTTCCCAATGCATCAATACGACGACGAACAATTTCAATACTGCGCGCCAATGCGTCATTTGACATTTCTTGCTTTTGCTTGTCCGTATACGACAATTCAATTACGTCACCATGTGACGATATATTAACCGTGTTACCCAAAACACTTTTCAACCGCCCCTTGGCCGCCGATACATCATCTGAATCACGCACAGTTAATGATACAACACCGTCAATATTACGCAGATTGGAAAAGCGTATTACACCCTTGGTCCGGTCAATTAACGCACTGCGCACTTCGTCATGCAATTGCGCCGCCTTTTCGCGAAACATGGTGTCGGTATCCACCTCTAATAACAATTGTGCCCCACCTTTTAGATCCAACCCCAACGGAATGGGCTGAATCCATGTCGGGAAATATTTTGACGCGCCCGACCACATTGTCGGCACAGCCAACATTACGCCAAAAATCGCGATAAAAATCACAACAAATTTTTTTAACATTTTTAATACCTTTTTACTTTTCCCATGGGCCAGAAACTGCGTTTTTATTAACCTCTATCACAACGCCTTTGGCCACCTCTATTTCAATGGTTTTGTCGTTTATTTTTTTTATTGTGCCCACAATACCGGCCGCCATAACCCGATTACCAACCGCCAGTGAATCCAGCATTTTTTGATATTCGGCCATACGACGTTTATTCGGACGCACCATAAACAGATATATAATTGCAAACATAATCACACAGTACAACAGCATTCCCCACCATCCACCACCATTGGCATTTTGTGTCGCAACATTTATAACATCAGCGGTTTGTTCCATGATTTCTCCTTTGTATTATAGGCTCAGAATAGACAAAAATCCCCCATATGTAAAGGGTTTTCTGAATACATAGAATTTGTGTAATTTACTTGTATTGTTACGATATTTGGTGATATTATTTTCTTGATGCGACGTATTGTCGCATTGGGCGTCAGAACCCATAGAGGTGTCGGGATTACACCGACAATTAAAATTCCAGCCGGCTATTTATCGGTTGGAGTGTGTGGAATATTTAGAATAACACACGCAATTCCTCTAATTGTTCTGAAGCTCCAACCACTGCGGTTTTCGCGTGGGATATTTTTTATTAGAAAAAATAAAGGAACAGGGAGAAAAAAAGATATGACAGGCAAATTATCATCATCGGTGTTTTATGTGTTGTTTGGTTTGATGTTGTTCTGGGCAAATGCAAATGCCGAATTACCAGAAAATGTAAAGTTCTGTATACCGAAACAATATAGGGTAACATACGATTGTCCGGCGGGTGGGAATGCGCCAACACAACAAACCACCGCGTATGGTAATAACTTTACAACCGGTGTTGGTTGTAACAATGCGCCCGCATGGCGTGTTGATGACAGTGACACAATAATTACATCAAATACAACAATTCCATACGCATATACGCACGACATTGTATTACACGCAGATTACAGTCCGTGGTACACAATTGCGGGCGGACGGCTGATTAATGCCGATGCGGATGTGTATTTAAACAACAATCTTTCTGCATACGCATCATATGGCATTGATACGGGTGTAATGTCCACAAATAATATCGGATGGGCAATTAATTTTACATATGAACAATTCAGAAATAGCGAAACACCAGAACATATTATTGGAACAATGTTCCCACATTTTTATTGTGGAATTGATACGGCCCATACTGGTTTTCTTTGCGCCTGTGGCCCAGAGGCCGGTTATGGAAACGGCATTGAAAACTACACAAATATGATTGTCGGCAAAAAATACAATCTGTTATTTAACTATAATAATTCTGGCAAAATTATTTTTGATTACACGACCAATCTTGATTTATCGTGCACAGAATTGAATAACACGATTGGTAACACAATACGTTTGTTTCGTTCAACATCACAAAACGTAAATGCAACCAGCACGAATAATTATAGCATGGCAAAAATATATGATGTAAAAATCAGCGATGGCCAAACAATGATTCGTAATTTTGTGGCGGTACCGTCGGGTCTGCGCATTGGTAATTATATCGTTCCAAAAAACGGCATGTTTGATATTGTTGAACAGAAATTTTATCAACCTGTTGCGAATATGATATATGGGCGCGATTAAATTATTTTAATTCAATCATTAATCCACAGTGGTCGGTCGGTTTTTCCGCCATACGTGGGTTTATGTCAATTTCGCAATTTGTAACCATCTGGGTGGCCGCCCGATTACACAAGAAATAATCCAGCCGCAGCCCCTGTTTATTTGCAACCGTATCACGCCCACGGTACCCATACCACGTATAATCAATATCATCTGGATGACGTGCGCGCCATTCATCAACCCATCCCGCATCCAACCAAGACCGCATAATTTCCCGTGCAGCCGGCGCGGCAATTGCAATGCCGATATAGTTTGCCGGTTTCCATATATCACGGTCGGTTAATGCGACATTAAAGTCGCCCCCAATTACAACAGGTTCCGGCGAATTTATATAACCCGAAATATATTCCCCAAACGCGCGCATCCATTCCAATTTATACGGGAACTTTGGCGAATCAACCGTATCGCCATTTGGCATATATACATTTATAATACGCACGCGCCCATCAATAACACATTCAATAAAGCGTGCATTTACATCCGCGTAATTTGGCATGCCGCGTGTGATATCTTCGATTGAATATTTAGAAAACACCGCAACACCATTCCAACTTTTTTGACCAAACACCCGAATATTATAACCATATTCATCAAACAGGTTATGCGGAAACGCCGCCGTTTCAACCTTTAATTCTTGAACCAATATAACATCGTATTCACCGCCACGTAAAATATCCATAAAACTGGGGGCGTGTGCGCGTATTGAATTAATATTCAGGGTTAATATTTTCATGTTTGCATTCCTTGCCTTTGTGGGTATAATAGCGACTGATTTACATAAATACAAGCAAGGATTTTTTTACGATGAATATGTATCAGTTTTTGGAACGCGCCGCCGCGGCATGGCCAGACGGAATATACCTGGTGCGGGAAAATATAACCTTTAACGGGTTTGTTGAATGTGTAAAAAAACGTGCGGCATCGTTGCATGCGGCGGGTGTTTCACGTGGCGATGTTGTCGGCGTTTTATCGCATAATATACCAGAATTTCCAATCACGCTGTTTGCGATTTGGTATCTGGGGGGGACGGTATTAATGTTGGATACAAATCTGACACCGTATGAATATGACAATATGACCGCCATAACCAAGTGCAAATTTGTATGCGCGGAAAAGTCTTTCTTTTATAAAACAAATAAATTTACGTTTTACGATATAACGGCACGCGACGGCGATATAAATAAAAAGTTAAGCCCGGCAAAAATGGAATCTGTGGACACGGCAATATTGTCATTTACATCTGGGTCCACCGGCACACCCAAGGTTGTGCCACTGACGCACTTTAATTTGATTGAATGCGCACATTCATTAGAAGATATGCGCGCCAGTACCGGTTTCACCGCGGGTGACATTATGTACGGATTTTTACCAATGTATCACATATTTGGTTTTGCGGTAGAAGTATTGGCAACCCTTGAATACGGCGCGGGTGTTTTGTTACAACCGACTGTTAATCCAAAAGAAATCCTGGCCGATTTTCATGAATTCCGCCCCCAGGTTATACCCGCCGTTCCCCGCTTGTTCGAGGTTTTTCGTAACAAAATCATTGATAACGTAAAATCGCGCCATAAATGGTGGATTGTGTACCCGGTATTGCGCTATGCACGTATATTACGGGCAATGGGAATGGGTTGGATTGTACGCCGCGTGCAAAAGCCATTGCTGGAAATATTTGGCGGACGCGTAAAATTATTAATTGCTGGCGGTGCCGCCACCAAGCCAGAGGTAGAAAGATTCTTTCAATCACTGGGGTTCGGTTTTATTCAGGGTTATGGTTTAACCGAAACCGTTGGACCAATCTGTATTTCCAAGCCGATAAAAAACCGTTTACCGTTTGCATTTGGCGCACCAACAACAAATAACGAAATTGAAATTCGTGATAAGAATGCCGACGGCGTGGGTGTTTTATGGCTGCGTGGGCATCAGGTGTTTGGTGGTTATCTGAATAATCCAGACGTTAATGCCGCAGTGTTTGATGACCGTGGTTTCTTTAACACCGGTGACATGGTAACAATGGACAAAAATGGCGAATTGCATTTTGCCGGCCGGCAAAAGCAAATTATCGTATTGGACAGTGGCAAAAACGTTTACCCCGATGAATTAGAAGGTTTGTTTATAAAAATTCCGGGGGTAAAGAATGTCGCAGTTTTTGAGCACAAGGTAAAAAACAAAACCGTTGCATATGGTGTGTTTAGTGTTGATGAAAAAATGACATTGGACAAATTGGCCATTGCGATTGCAAATGCGAACAAGCGTGTTGCATCATATAAATGGGTAACGCACTTTGCAATGACAACAGATGATTTACCAATGACCAGCACGCAAAAGGTAAAACATCACATTGTTCGCGAAAAATTAATTGCCGGCGAATACCCAACCCGCCGCGAATAAAACGGTTACGCGCCAAACGATGGCGCGTAATTTTTGCCCAGATATAAAATGGAATTTTACAATTATAAGAAAACACTTATATACCGCTAAGAACTAAACGACTTGCTTTTTTTGGTATCTTTCACAATAATAGTAAATGAATCCAATGGGAATTGGGTTTGGGGCATTAGCGTGCCCGTTTGCATCCGGTGCGATTGCGTCGTTAAAAAAATATATTTTACAACACTTTTGCACCGAATTTTGTCATTGTTCCCCGAACGTTGGTCTGGGGTGCCGGTGGTTATACAACAGGTTTCTAAACCAAAGGCCATCCGGGTCATTGATGCAAATGATACGCTAACACCCCGACCATCAATTTCCGTTGATGGTTTTTATTTTTTTATGGGGGAAATTATGAAAAAATTTATTCTTATTTTGATATGCATGAACATAACACTGCCATGCTTTGGCAAATTTAAAATACAAGACAGCAATTCATGCGTTATTGATACATATGGGCGCAATAAGTATTGGTTCTGTGGGTCAACAAATAAAACAAAATGTGGCTCTACAACATTCTCTCGCGATAATCGCGAAGCACGTGATATGACACATGGCGAAGTTGTAACAGATTATCGCGCACGTGGTACGCATGACCATTATAATTTGTTATGTTGTGTGGTTGATGGCAAGGGATTCTTTAAGTACACAACCAAGAGCAAGGCGAAACCAGCCGAATTAAAAAATGAATACATATCGGAAAATATTACAATTAAAACAGACGAAGGCGGATCATGTACATATGTTAAAACCGTTGATACATGCGGCAATATTATTTCTGATATACCATGCACCGCACGTGACGACTGTCAAAGCGATGAAATTGTTCGTAATAAAAAATGTGTTAAACCATGCACAGAACCATTGGTGTTTTTTTCGCCAGATGTTGATACATGTGTTAATTGTGAAGAAACAAATTACCAAGGTATCGCAATGGACAGCCAAGGCCACAAATATTGCAAAAAATGTGCAGACAACGAAATATGGTTAAAAACCAAAAAAGACTGTGTAAAAAAAGAAACTTTGACCATTGTGAACAAGGTTGATATGCAAAGATGTTGGCAATGCAAAAGCGTTGATTCATTCAGAAAATGCGCACTGGGCGAAGATGTTACATGCGGGTCATCTGCATCAACCGGCACAGAGAAAAACAAGCAAACAATACCAACACCAACACTGAAACGTGTTGAAACGGGCCCAATACAAAATCTGGGCAAAGTAATTCCGTTTTAATCCATACAATTCATGATACAAATGATAACAAAACAACAGAAATTATGAATTTTTGATATTTTTATCTGAAGCCCATGGTCAAATTACCATTCCACCGGTGTTTTACCATGGGCAATTAAATATTCATTGGCGCGACTGAAATGATGATTACCGAAAAACCCCCGTGACGCCGATAATGGGGACGGATGCACACTTTTCAACACCAGATTACGCGCCGGGTCAACAATTTCTGCCTTGCGCTGGGCATATGCACCCCACAACATATAAACAATATTATCACGTGTACTGCATGCGCGAATAACCGCATCTGTAAACGTTTCCCAACCATGACCCGCATGCGATGCCGCCGCATGCGCACGCACCGTTAATGTTGAGTTTAGCAACAGTACCCCCTGCTCTGCCCAGTGGGTTAAGTCGCCATTTGTAACAGATTTTCGACCTAAATCATTTTCAATTTCACGATAAATATTAACCAATGATGGCGGAATTGGTGTTGGCGGCAATACCGAAAAACACAATCCATGCGCCTGGCCTGGTTCATGGTATGGGTCTTGCCCAATTATTACAACCTTTACATTATCCAATGGACATAAATTAAAGGCATTGAAAATATTTTTTGGTGCGGGATAAACCGCCCGCCCCGACAGGTATTCCGCGCGCACAAAATCAGTCAGGGCGCGAAAATATTCCCGGTCAAATTCCGCCGATAATGCCGCTTTCCAAGATTGCTCTATTTTTACATCCATATCAATTTTGATTATATTCATTTGGCTGATATAAAATCAAGTTGTTATGATAGTAACATTTTATTAGAATTTACGATGGTCGATTAAGTAAAAGGATTCTGTATGCCAAAAGTATCAGTTATTGTTCCTGCATACAAGACAGCAAAATATACATCCGCGTGTCTGGATAGTATATTGGCACAAACGTTAACGGATATAGAAATAATTTGTATAAACGACGGTTCACCGGATAATGTATTAGAAATATTTAACAAATATGCAAAACGTGATTCGCGTATCCGCGTGATAAATCAGGACAATATGGGCATTTGCATTGCGCGTAATAATGCCATTGCATCGGCACGTGCGGAATATATCTTTCCCCTGGACAGCGATGATATGATTGCCCCTAATTGTTTAGAGGTTTTATATGATATCATCACAACAACAAAATATTCTGTTGTTTGTCCTGGGGCAATTTTATTTGGACACGCCCCCAGTTGTGTTTGGCATATGCCACCGGTTAATAAATTTAACATGTATGGTGGGCGTATGGGTATTCACAATTCTTCAATGTTCCCCAAAAAATTATGGCAAAAGTATGGTGGGTATTGCGTCGACTTAAATCGCTTGGGCGGTGAAGACGCTGATTTCTGGTTATGCTTTTTGGATGATGGTAAAAAATTATATCGCACAGAAATCCCGTTGTTCTTTTACAGAATAAAACCACGCGATGAATCACGCAATCGTTCCGGCCCAAAGGGGCGCAGCGAACAAATTAAAAAGATTTTTTTACGCCGCCATCCGCGAATTAGATTTTATAAAATGTTGCAATATATACGTAACCCATTTCGGGGCATACGTAAATTGGTGCGCACAATACGCAAGAAAATAAAATAGATTATAAATTCGGTTTTATTAATCCAATCTGGCACGCTTTCCACAACACAACGTCAATGTATCCGCGTGGGAAACCTGTGACATGTACCAGATGTTGAAACATATCATCACATGCATTTTTTATTTCATCACACAAATCACCGTTATCTATTTTATCATATAATTCTGATTTCCCACTGTACAGCACCCCCAGACGTTGAATCCAAATATCATATTTAACGACATCAACCCCCAGATTACGCGCCAGATGATTTGCCGTTATTTTTCCAACATGTGGCAATTTCTGTAAATATGCAATTCGCGCCGTATCACAATCACATGCATAATACCCATTACAATACGCATCACGATTTTCCCAATGTTTACAAATTGCATTTATCTTGTTTTTATTATGAAAGATTGCAAACAATTCATCAAAATTCGCACCATGCGCATGAATGCATTCGGTAATACGCGCATGTATTTTCTTGGCCGCACGTTGTGAAAACCCGCCCGCCAAGATTACATACGCACACATATCTGCAAACTGATTTGGTGTAAAACGTCGCGGACGCGCCAACATTTCACGTATTTCATCAAACGATTGCGCATCACTGTCCGCGCCGCGTGCGCGAATTTCGTTTTCTAAATCATAAAACCATTCTTTGGTGAACACCGGCTATACATCCAAATTCGCGTCCAGCGCATTTTCCACAATAAAGTCACGACGCGGTTCAACAACATCGCCCATTAACATGGAAATAACTTCGTCTGCGGCGGATGCATCGGCAACCTTAACCTGGAACAACGAACGATGATTTGGGTCCATGGTTGTTTCCCATAACTGTTCGGCATTCATTTCACCCAACCCTTTGTACCGTTGTATCTTTAATCCGGTCTTGGCATATTCAAACGCCGTATTCAACAGGTTTAATGCACCCCAAATTTTTTGCGATTTTGCCTTTACGCGCAGTATTGTTGGTTCTGCAAATGTTTCAATTAATTCGTCACGACCATCCATTTTGTGCCACGCGTGTATTTCCATGCCGTTTAATTTTTCACGTGGTAATGTATACGTTTCGGTTACACTGCGCAATGTGCGTGTAACTGTAATACCTGAATCATCTGATGTAATATGCCAACCACGTTCAAATTCTAATTCTTGGGCGTCCAACATACGCGCCGTATTTGCAAAAGTTGTTTCATTTTCATTATCAAACACACCGTTTAACGCCATACTTTCAATAAAGCGCAATGGCATTATATGATTCAACGGTTGTAATAAATTCCGCATGTTCAATATCAATCCCAACAAACGTTTCAAATCTGCCCCGGAAATTTGGGTACCAGACGACAATTCAATGATGCCATCAGTTGCCAATTGTTCCATCAGATAATCGTTCATTTCCGTATCATTTTGCAGGTAAATCTGCTGCTTGCCACGTGTAACGCCGTATAGCGGGGGTTTGGCAACATAGATATAGCCGCGTTCAATGGCCTCCGGCATGTGACGGTAAAAGAACGTCATTAACAACGTCTGAATATGCTGTCCGTCAACGTCGGCATCGGTCATTATAATAACCTTGTGATAACGCATTTTTTCAATATCAAATTCGTCTTTGCCGATACCTGTACCCATTGTGGTGATTAACGCACCGATTGTATCCGACCCCAGCATTTTATCAAAACGCACACGTTCCACATTCAGAATTTTACCACGCAATGGTAAAATTGCCTGGGTTTTGCGGTCACGTCCCTGTTTGGCGGTACCACCTGCGGAATCCCCTTCGACGATGAATAATTCACACTTCGCAGGGTCACGTTCCGAACACCCGGCCAATTTACCCGGTAAACCACCCAATTCTGGGCCAGATTTTTTACGCGACAATTCACGCGCTTTGCGTGCCGCCTCGCGCGCGGTGGCGGCCTCTATAATCTTGTCTACTATTAATTTGGCAATTGGCGGGTTTTCTTCCAAGAATTCATACAGCATTTCAGAAACCGTGCTTTCAACCACCGGACGCACTTCGGATGACACCAATTTATCTTTTGTTTGGGAACCAAACTTTGGGTCTGGAATTTTAACGCTAACAATACTGGTTAAACCTTCCCTGAAATCTTCACCTGATAAATTAATTTCTTTCTTGGTATTATGTTCTGAAATATATTTATTAATCGCACGCGTTAATCCTGCACGGAAACCAGCCAAGTGTGTTCCGCCATCGCGGTTCGGAATATTGTTTGTAAAGCACAACGATGTTTCTGTGTATGCCGTTGTCCATTGCAATACAATTTCAATATACGTATCATCCAATTGCTTAATCATCTGAATTGGTTCACGATTTAATAATTCCTTGGATTTATTCAGATATGTTGCGAACCCTTTCAGTCCATCAACCGAATGAAATTCACGGGTCTTTTTTTCTGCACCACGCAGGTCTTCCAAGATAATTTTTACATTTGCATTCAGATATGATTGTTCGCGCAGCCACGTTTCCATTACATCAAAACTGAAATCTGTACCTGTAAACGTATTTGGCGATGGCAAAAATGTTACTTCGGTACCATGTTCAATACCGCTTTTATTTTCAACAATTGTTAAATCAGATGTCGGGACCCCTTCGGCAAAGGTCATTGAGGCCTGTTTTTCACCACGCCACACACGAACATCCAACCATGTTGATAACGCGTTTACAACAGAAACACCAACCCCGTGCAAACCACCCGAAACCTTGTACGCGCCGCCGGTGTCATTATCAAATTTACCACCCGCATGTAATTCACACATGATTAATTCCAATGCACTGCGCCCTGTTTCATGGTTAATATCAAACGGCATACCACGACCATTATCGCGAATTGTCGCACTGCCATCTGCATTTAATGAAACATAAACCGTATCGGCATAACCGGCCATTGCCTCGTCAATGGAATTATTAACAACCTCGTATATCATGTGATGCAGACCATTTCCCCCTTCGCCAACATCACCAATATACATACCAGGGCGTTTTTTTACCGCCTCTAGCCCCTTTAAGACCTTGATTGAATCACCGGTATATTCATTATTAACTGCCATTTATTTTCCCTTTCTTTTTATCGTGAAAAACATAGCAATTTCTGCTATAATTATCAAGAAAATTTATGATTTTGGATTGCCGTTTTCTGATTCATAATTTATGCAAGCAATGAAGCCGGAAATCCAAAACCAAGCCCCAGGAATAACATACAAAGGATTTATAAACATGAAGTTTAAGTTACTGTATTTTGGCGATATTTATATCAACCCCAAAAAACGTGCCCAACATATTTCTGATATTCGGATGCAATTTCATCCGCAATTAAAAAAATTGGTGGAACACAGTCCGTGGAATAACCTGACACAATTTATGATGCCCAACCCAACCAAAAGCCCCATTACAACCAAACACGTCGGTGGCATCGACTGGAACCCGATTATAACGCCGAACCTGAAATTAATTGCGGAATTAGATATTCAGATGTTACATCCGGAAATTGTTGGCGTGTCACGGTCTGATATTGACAACCGCATAAAAACATTGTTTGACGGCCTGCGCGCACCACAAAACGAACACGAAATCGGCGAAAATACACCACGTGATATTGGGCCAATTTATACGTTACTGGACGATGACCATTTGATAACGAAACTGTCGGTAAATACATCGCACCTGTTATCATCTGATATGTTTTCATGCGACATTCCACGCAGCCCAGATTCAATATTTATGATGATTGACGTTAATGTCCGCGTTGCAGAGGGAACATTAGAAAACCTGCCGTTTATGGTATAATGGTTGTTGGTGATTGGTTGTTGGTACTATGTGCTTAATTTCATAATTGTGAAATTAGTCCCAATATACCAACAACCCCTAATTAAACATTGCCGTTATTTGGTCTTGCATTTGGAATGTACCGAATATTACCCATGCGATTATCAATGACACTAATATAATTCCAATATTATTTAATGCAGATGACACCGCGTCCATTTTGCGCACAGATTCATCCAAGTAATCATTTGCAATGCGGGTTAAATTCTGGTCAAAATCTGTCATATCTGCGTATATTTCCAAATCACCAATAATTTCGGAATTTGGAAACCCGCGCCCGGTGCCATTTAACGCCGACCCCAAGTTTTCACCATTTGCAATTCGTCGCAGTGTGGCATCCAATATTGACCGTAAATACCGGTTGGAATTATCGGCCAACATGCGCATTGCATCGGGCAATGTAATACCCGCCGCAACCAATGCCGCCAACCCGGTCAACCAACCGACCGATTCCTGAATCTTGTATATATTCCATGGTGGCAAATCGTCAAAGCGCGCACGCATTTTACCCGACCAATTTGGTAAACTGAATGCGATAATCAAAACCAGCGTCACAAACCCGATTGCAATTATATACCAATATGCCCCGGCAAAGTTTGACACCCATACCAAAGATGCGGCCACGCCACGCCACGCGATATTATTGCCTGCAACCGCGGCCAATGGCGGCACCAAATAAATTCCAACCATTATTATTATCGCGATTGTTAATGCAAACAAAAACAACGGGTACGCAACCGCCCCCATAAATGCCCGCCGTATGCGACCAATGCCACCCACCATGCGTTCCAGGTTTTCCAACGCAACAACCAAACTGGAAATATTCCCCGATGTCAGCAGCAGTGTTTCATTCGGTGCCATCCACCCGCGGGTGGCATCAGAAAAACTCATCCCGCGTTCCAGATTCTTTTGCCATTGACGCATAACAATTGCAAATGGTTCATGTGGATTTTTTCCACCGTTTGATTCAATCCGTTCAATCCGCCCCAGCGCATCCATCAATGTAAAATCGTTCCGCAACAGCGATGCCAGTTTTCGCGCAACAGACATACGCTTGTTCGTGTTCATACGAAACACCAACCGCGCATAAGATAATTCCAGGCGGTTCATATTAATACACCCCCGGCTGGTTCAATAACCCGACCCAACGTTCCAATTCATCAACGCCGATTATACCCTTTAACATTAATTCCGTGGCGGATTCTTTCAATGTGCGGCCATCCATTTCTTCCAACCAATATTTTATTGCCGCATCTGTATCGCCGGATAATGCCAATGATAAAAATTCACCATTTGTTATTATTATTTCGCCGGCCTTGATACGACCAATTGTGCCGGTACCGTTACATTCGCGGCACCCTGCCCCACGAATATAAACCTGACGCAAGCCCAGTTCACCAAACATATCACGCACGCGATTGTACGCCGGGTGTTCCGGGTGGTCAATTAACCGTTCGCGACAATGTGGGCACAGTTTCTTGAACAAACGCATTGATATCAGCCCACGCATCAGCGTTTCTTCCTTTAACTTGAAACTTTCAACCCCCATGTCCAGCAATCGCGTCAACGCCGCAATGGCGGAATTGGCATGCAATGTTGTCCAAACATTATGCCCCGACAGTGCCGCCCGAACCGTCAACTGGGCCGCAGATAACGTACGAATTTCACCAACCATCATTGTATCTGGGTCACTGCGCAGGGCCGCGGCCAACGCTTCGGTATATTTTTCATCACGCTGTTCTTCGTTTACGGCATTAACAACCGGCATTTGGTGTGCACCAAAAATCTTTTGTTCAACCGGGTCTTCGACCGTAATCATATTTATTTCATAATGCCGTTCTTTTAGCATTAATGACATATTATGAACCAATGTCGTGGATTTACCAGAACTTGTTGGCCCCGCAACAATTACCAACCCCGTCGGGAACGACCGCATACGCGCCAACAGTTTTTGTTCATATTCGCCAAATTCCTGTTCGGTTTTAATGCCTGCACTGGGGTTATCATACAACAGGCGCATTACAACATATCGCGTGCCGAATGCAACCGGATTAAATTGCATACGTATACTTAAAATACCATTCGGCAGATACAGGTCTTTTGTTCCACGCAATGGCGTGCGCCCATCTTTCTGGGCCGATTGATATTCATTTTGCGCATAGTTTGCATTTGACATATCTGCCGACGCAAACGCCGCACGAACAAAAGATTCACCCCAACCGGAATTATATTCCAAAACAGGTTGCATACTGCCATCAATGCGAAAATATATTGTGGTCTGGTCGGCAACTTCTATATGAACATCAGATACCTTTTGCGCGGCAGCACGCGCGATAATGTCAACAAAATCCTTTTGCATTTGGTTATCAAAATCTGTGCGGGCACGCGCACCCCCACCCAGTTTCGATTCATGAACCTTGTAAATACTGGAAACCAAACCCAAATCAGAATAAAACGGCACACGAACATTACTGGTCCGACGATGAATCAGGTCAACAAATGCCAATACCCGTCCATCATAACGATGTGTACGCGATATTATCAATTCACCCCCAGAAAAATATGCAACCAAACTTTGCATATCTTTGGACAATTCCATTTCGGCACCGGTTGCAGTCAACAGCCGATTTCCGTTGGAAAATAAATAATCAACAATATCTTTGTTTTCTGCACTGTCCAATCCCGCCGGAATTGACGGTTGCGACGCATCGGGAATATTGTTCAAGATATCTTTTTCTTTATAACGCATTTTTTATTTTGTACTGGCAATATTCAAGGTTTGCTTTTTACCGTCTTTCTCAAAAACGACACCTTCGTCCAAAGATATCGATTTTACGGTAAACCCATCCAAGGTGCGACCAACACTTACACGTTTGTTTTGGCCAGAATCCATATCTGCCAATGTTGCCTGTAATTGATTACCGGCACCAATTACGTTTACTAATTTATATTTATCAACAATCTTGAATTCGTCTGTATCTTCTTCGGCCGCGGTGGATTTTGCGCGCGATGCAGATGTACGCACCGGTGCAGTGGCCGGCTTTACATCACCCGACATCAGGTTTTGTTTTTCCAATTCCAATTTCGCCGTTTCGTTTTCTAATTTTGCCTTTTCCATTTCGAATTCTTGCTGCTGCTGTTCGGCCCGGCCAGACAGCGTATCAATTTCCATATGCAATTTTATTTTTTCTGCGGCCAAGCGGTCCAATTCCAAATCCAACTGGGCACGTTCTTTTTCCAATTGCATTAATATTTTTTCTTGTTCCAAATCTGTAATTTGTTGAAACAGTGAACCCGATACATCATAATCTGCAACCGCCGCCGCAGATGGGTCAACCACATCTGATTCAACCAGGTCATCGGTCAATAAATCTGCATCATCTGCCGCGTACACGCATGGCGCGACAATTGTGAATATGCCGAAAACCATTGCCATAAAAAATAATTTCTTGTTATTTTGCATAAATTATCACCTCATAGTTCCATGTGCGATTTGTCGCGTTCCATTCTGTACGTGTCATATATACACCACCAAAATCATCAAAGATTTTCATAAATTGTGACGGTATTAATTTTGATGCCGCCGCAATTTCTAATACGTTTACATTAACGGTTTCAACGCCATTTGTAATGGTATCAACCACAACATCAATATCGGGTGTTATGTCTATACCCTGAAATATCGTAGATATATTGCGAACAATTGTGTCGGCATCGCGTTCGTCTTGGGATGCATGTGTTGCAATTTTTGGCAATACCGCACGAACGGTTAATGCACTGTCGCCACGTTCTTGGACAATTGCACCCGGCATTAAATCGCCCGCAACAACATAAAAATCGCCCAACGTTCCATAATCGCGCCGAAATTCAACCGTTGCATCGGATTCATCACACCGAACAGACACCTGAATCCACCCAGGAATTGGCTGCATCAAAAATCCCATTGCCTGGTAACACAAATCTGCGCGTTCATACACATCTGGTAAATTATCGTATGGCAATACCAAGGGTTCCGGCACATTCTTTTTTATTTCATATTCCGCATCTAACTGACGATTACTTTCTTCAACCTGGCGTTTATATTCCGCGGCCAATTCTGGGTCAATATGTGCAATTTGTGGACGCGGGGCAAATACCTGAACCAATGAATCACGGTATAACCAAAATACACCCACCGCAAACGCACATAATAACAACAGCGAAAATAATATTGTTCGTGCACGACTGATATACCGTAACACGCCCGCATGTCGTCCGTCTAAGACATCGGCCAATGTACGTTCAACCGCCCGCGGTGCGCCCCATGCCGCCGGTGCAACAAACGCACCCCAATCCGGCATTTCGGCCAATGCAAAATATTCACGACGTGCGTCGGATTCATGCATAAAAATTTTGTCTGCCAAAATTATCCCGTTACGCGCCGCGACCAATATATACGCGCCGTCGTTATAAAACATTGCCAAAAAAGATGAATATTCTGGGAATACCGCCATAATATCCGCAGCAATTGACGGCATGCCACTGCGGTGTCCCATACGACGCGCCCCCAATCCAATCATATTATGCCATGAAACGAACAAATTAAATCGCGCATCAACCACACGCGCCAACGCCCGCGCAGAATTGCGCGCCGGAACATTTGCGTCACTTGGTTGCCAAAACAAACCAACTGCGTATTTTTTGCGGTTAACTGATATAACTTGGGCGGCCAAGATTCTCTCTCTATCTTAAAAATCTATGGCAATTATAACACAAAAATATAAACCTTGGCAAACCATTTAAGTGGTATGCCAAAGATTAATAACTGGATTCATAAATTGTTGTTGTACATGCCGGTGTGCCACATGGTGTATCAACAACCGGCGCAACCACAACATCACGCGGTGACGCATCATAATAAATCGTCCCCGGTTGTACACGCCCAACACGCGGACAATCATAAACATTTGCCGTTAAAACGAACGAACGTTCTGGGCCAAACATAACCCATTCATTTGGTTTTGTACGCTGGCTGGTTATCAAATATGCATTACCGGGCCGCGCCTGGTCTGCGATACGATTTTCCAGATATACACGCGCATCATCGGCATCATACACAGATGCCTCGGATTCCAATTTATACAAAAACGTACAACCCGACGGTTCGGCATCCAATTGGGTTAAATATTCACTGCCATTTTGATTCTTGATGTAACCACCACATGCACACAATCCCAACACAGATACAAATGCCAATAATTTTTTCATCTTGTTTTCCTCCTGTATCAACACAAACCAATTACACTATACTATATCATAATTGACCGGGTCGCTAAACAACTTTTTCAAGACCAGATTGTTTAACGCGTGACTGCCCTTGTACGATATTAAATCGCCACAAATCCATCCACCCGATGTTGCCATATCGCCAATTGCATCAATTATTTTGTGCCGAACAAATTCATCAGGCCAAATTGTCTTGTTTAACGTTCCATCGCCCGTATTATTTAATGCAATAACATTGTGTTCATTTGCCCCACGCCCCATTCCATGTTTTTTTAGATATTCCCATTCAGAATATTTTCCAAACGTGCGCGCACGCGCAATATCACGAACAAATGTTCGAACAGATTTTTTTGTACCATCAAACACATATTCATAAGATTGCCGCCCAATTATTTTTTCTGGATAAACCAATGTTGCACGCACGCGCAGCACACCATCATTATTTGGGCGCAATTCCACAAACCCATCGCTTTTACGACCCGCAATACGATTTATAAACCACCACTTTATACGTGTAAGAATGGGCAATGTACGATTTATTTCTGCCGCACGCGCAATAACAGATCGCCGCACAATAATACGCTTATGCGAAAATACGCCATCGGTAACCGCCGAAATATCACGATAGAAACAATCTGCACTGCCATCTAAAATTGGGGTTTCTGGGCCATCAATTTTTATTTTCACAGAATCTACACCGGCGATAAACAACGCCGCCATTAAATGTTCAATTGTCTGAACATGTGCGCCATGCGGTGTGCCAATTGTTGTGTTACGCATACGACTTTCACCCACATTGTCATATCGCGCATTAATCGCACCAGAATTCGGTATATCGGTGCGATAAAAAGAAATACCATCACGCTTTGCCGGGCAAATTGTCATGTGAACCGGCAACCCAGAATGAATACCATGGCCAACAATTTTAATTTTTTTTGTTACTGTACCCATTAACTTTCCCCTTTAACCATTCAAAAAATGCGCTGTCTATTGTTGTGTTTAATTCTGCAAATTTAATTTGCCGTTGATATTTTTTTGGCAACCGAACCCAGTCTTTTTCGGTTGTGATTAATTTTGCACTGTGCCGCGCCGCATCATTTATTAATTTTTCAATATCAGATTCCGTATATTGATAATGATCGGCAAAGACACGCGTACCAACAACATTTGATAACACGGAAAAAAACTTTCTAGGATACCCGATACCTGCAAATGCAAATAATTTTTCACACGCATCATACGGTGAAACCGTTTGGTTTTCGGCATAGAAAATGGGAATATTTTCCGGTATCTTTACACGCAACATTTTATTACGCGCCCCACGAATTATTATTATCGCATCGGCACGGCGAATGGCACGCGGCGTTTCACGCAATGGCCCCGCCGGAATCAAAAAACCATTTCCAATGCCGATATTTTCATCAAAAACCAATATTGAAATTGTTTTTTTTACACCCGGGTTCTGAAAACCATCATCCATCACAATGGGTGTATCATCTGATTGCCGGTCCAATAACATAACATTGCTTTTGCGGTGACCGGTATGCACGGCCAAACCATCACGTGCCAACATTAACGCTTCATCCCCAATGTTTGATGTATTTTTACCAGATTTATACCCACGCATTACAACCGGTGCTTTCATGTATTTCGCAATCATGCGCACAATTGGGGTTTTACCAACACCACCCGCCAAAATATTACCAATACATATAACCGCACGACGCGGAACATATGCACGACGTGCACGAATACGATAAACCATACGTGATATAAAATAATAAACACCGGCAATCGGCGTTAATAAAAACGCCAATATTGTTTTATGCATAAACCAGTATGGTGTCTTCATTATTTTTTTGCCCGTTTCGCGGCACGTAATGCACGCATTTGCTTCTTAAATTCACTGGCGGTTTGATCTTGTTCAACGGGTGCATGACCAAATTCGGCATCCATATCCCGAACCTGACGTACCATGTAATCTTCAATTGTTTTACGAATATTCTCAAATTCTGTGCGGGATGCACGCGCATTAACAAAAACCGGCGCCCCCACACGACAGGTTATCTTGGAAAATGGCAATGTTATTAAATACCGGTCCCACCGCTGTTGGAACCATGCGCCCGACGATGAAAAACAAACTGGAATTATCGGCGCACCGGTCATTTTTGCAAAATACAATGCACCGTCCTGAACGCGCAAAGATGGGCCACCCGGGCCATCGGGTGAAATGCACATTGAATATTTACCATTGCGTAATACACGCACACCACTGCGTAATACCGATATACCGCCATCCGATGTTGACCCATATATCGGCCGCAGCCCAAACAACCGCTGTAACTTGGCCATCATGCGACCATCGTGATGACGTGACGCAACGGCGTACGCACGCATTCCACCAATTGCAACAATCGGCGATAACATCATACTGCGCCCGTGCCAAAATACAAAAATTGCGAGCTTGCGCCGATACTTTAAGAATATATCATAATTTGTGATTTTTTTCCGACATGTAAAATACACAAACCAAATCAGCACGGCCATAATTAATGCCACAAACCATTGAATTATACCTGCGCTTAAAATTGGTGTCCAAAATCCTTTCCATATCCGCCGGAACGTCTTGTTATGTATCATTTTATTTTCATAATCCTTTATAGTGTGTTTAAGTTTAGCAATAAAATCTGCATTTTTCAAGACCCGCATAAAGAGCGAAACGATAAACAATTTACAATTATTAAAAGTAAATCATACCATAAAATAAGTTGACATTACCCAAATATAATATATAATGTGCCCTGTTTATCGCGGGGTAGAGCAGTCCGGTAGCTCGTCAGGCTCATAACCTGAAGGTCAGTGGTTCAAATCCATTCCCCGCAACCAAGATTTACAAAACCGTCCAAAGGTACGGTTTTTTGTTAGATTCCCAATACATACAAAAAGTTCGAAAGTTGATATTTAAAAAAGTGATAAAAATTCATTACTTTTGTAACTTTTTTATCAATTTAATCTTTTTCGAAAATCCACAGAATTGGCGAAATAATTATAAATCGTAACACTGTCCACAAAATCAAAAATATCAACGGAATATAAACAAAAGAACCTACAACATAAGCCAAGAAATCGTGCTTCCAGAAATAATAATTCCTGGTGCCAATGGCACACTTTTCGCTTTTCCGCATCACAAGCTAAAACTTGTTCTACCAACAGGTATTGTCCAACAGAAAAGTCATTGACGATTTTACCAACAGGCCCATCAATAATGCCCTTTTGTCATGCCTGTATTACAAATTCTTTATTGTACTTTCCAGACATTATTTATAGTTTTGTGTCAAAATTCGCAATTTTTTACTCCTTTGGTTATGGCGTAAACAACACAATCGTCAAAATGTTATTTGACAGGCGAATCGGAGCAAAGTAAGACTTGCAACACCTACTTAGCAAACTTACTTTGCTAATTTCGAAAACCCAGTATATCAATTACTTGGGTTTTCTTAATACATTGGATAACACAATATTCCTAATAAAACCAACTGATTCTTTCAAGTGGTGTTTTATAGTAAAAACAGCATATTATAACCACAACATCAACACAACACTATTCAACTGTTTTTAATAATTTTTCCAATTCTTTTATATCTTCTCTATATTCTTTCACAGATGTCAATTTTTCTTCTTGTTTTATACGTAATTTATATTTTGCGTATTCACAACTAGCATGACGCAACGCATCCATACGAGATACAGTTCCAGCGTTATTAAGAATTTGTTTTTGGTTAAACACCAAGAATTTATCTAATTCCTGTTCCCACTCTTTCATAAATATCGGTTCTTCCGCATCTGCTTTATGTTCTGCAAAATCAAGAAACATATTTATTATATATTGCAATTCTTTTAACTCTGGTTCAGTTAAGTAATTCTTTGCAACAACAATATCTGTTTTTGTAATATCGCCGTTTGGCATATTATGCCAAGTTTGTAAATTCATATGTTCTTTACTGGAATCCGCACGATATTTTATTAATTCAGCAGATGTATTTCCTGTAATAGCAAAATGAACCTTATTTTGGACAGTCGCAAAAAACATTAAATTCATTATTTTATCATAATTATAATCAGCAGATAATGCGTAAATATCTTTTAGTTGCTGATATAACATTTTTTCAGAAACCCGTATATCCTTTATCCGTTCACGTAATTCTTTGAAATACTGCTTATCAAATTTATTTCCTTGCTTAAACCGTTTATCATCTAGTGCAAAACCCTTCTGTATATAATCATGCAATACTTTCGTTGCCCAAATACGAAAATCTGTGGCTTTTTTAGAATTTACTCTATATCCAACAGCGATTATCATATCCAAATTATACAAATCTATGACCCTAGTAACCTGTCTACTACCTTCTTCTTGAACTATTTCCATTTTGGAAATAGTTGATTCACTGCTCAACTCACCAGAATCAAAAATATTCTTTATATGTTTGTTTATAGCAGGAACTTCAACCTCAAAAATCTCTGCCATTTGTTTTTGACTAAGCCACATGGTATCATCACCAACGGGAACAAATATAGAAGGTTTCCCATCTTGATTATATAAAAATAAAGTCTTTGGTAATTTTATTTCTTTCATTCAGATATACTCATATTTTCAATACAGAATTTTATACAAAAAAACACAAAAATCAAGGCATTTAACACAAATTACCTAGTCTAAATTTATCTTTGAACAGTTGTATTTTATGTCCAAATACTATTAAATCCATATAGTTATCAGTTCAAGGACCGCACACCATGTACAACCAAGATTTACAACCCCGCACATGTGTGCGGGGTGTACGTTTTATGTTGTCATCTATCGTAATCAAATTCACCCGTTAATTGAATGTTATCTTGTTTTGGTATTTTGTCGGCCGCATTCTTAAACAAAATTTGTTTATATTCTTTTTCTTGTTTTTGTAATCTGGTAAAAACGTCATCATAATAAAATGTATCTCTTGGATTTGCTTTACGATTATTCAAGATTGTCTGAATAATTTTATTATCTTTGTTTTCATTAACGGGCACAAAGAATTGTTCTTGTTTCCATTTGATATGCAAAAATTTTTCAACCAACGGATTTTTTTCTGGTGTCACAAAAGTTTCCGCCTTATCATCATTCGTCACTTCATTATTTGTTAACATACGGTTTGTTATACGATAATCTTCCATGCCAAAATTAGGAAAATACATATCATTTGGATTTCGTTTATAAACATTGATAAACCCACAGTGTACATCTGCACCAGATACATTTCCTATTATAGAAGATACATACCGGTTAAGCGTAGCAGTTGTACCCTCTTGTCCACCAACATCCGTACAACCATCATAAATTTTCGCATATTCAATATTAGGTGTTGCATATATTGTACCCGTTCGTCCGGCGCGACCACTTAACAACAAATAATCATCTGATGCGGTTGTGCCAGAAAATAAAAATTTATCTTTTGGGTATTTGGTTGATATTTCATTCAAAGACCAAAAAGCATGTGGTAAATCGTCTGAACTGCGATACCCAAACTCTTGAACTTTTTCTGCGTATTGTGGATGGCTTGGTAACCGTTGTTTTAACATAACCCCATAGATAAATGATTCTAAATCATGATATTGTATTTCTGTTTTTTCAGGATGTTTATTAAAACTTGCAAATAATTGTTTTGCCTTGATTGGAACGACCAGACCACTGCTGACCTGGGCCCTATCAAAATCAGCAATCAATTTTGGCAAAACCTGTTTGGCATCTTTTACGGTCATCAGTGGCGAAAACAATTCAAACCGGTCAGTAGATTCAGACGGATTAAGATGCAGATACCACTGATTAGATTCCCGACCAATCGTCAAATTGTTTAAGTATAAACAATTGGTAATTGCCAATCTATTATTAAGCAATCCAACATTAAACATAACCATTTCATCGTCTTGCAACCCATTCAATCCGGCAACATATTTTGATGAATCTAAATTTTTTGGGGTTTGCATTTCTTGCATTGTTTCTTGGGCAAAAGAACGCAGGATTGAATCCTCTTTCCGAATAGATTTGCTGTCTTGGAAAGATTTTTCTTTTTCCAAAACTTGGTTATTCGCACGCGCCAGTATTTGTTCGTCTTTCTGTTTGTTAATTATCAAAGACTCTTTATATTTTTCTAATAATTCTGTGTTATTATCACAGGATTGCCAATCTAATGAACATATTGCACGAAAAACACCACTAATGTAATTTTTAATACTGTAATCTGGCATAGATAAATTATCAATTGTGTTCTTGAATTTCTCGTACTTATGGAAAAAGGCATCCAAATCTTTGTTTCGATTTTTTACAGAAAATCCGTTGGTTAGCCGATTTATTATACCAGATGGTGGTTGTGTCAATTTATTATAATAGTGACTATTTTTATCAAAAACACCTTGTTGGTAATATGACCACAGAACATCTTTAAATGCATCTTGATTAATATTCTTGTTATATTTTGTTAATATAACTTCAATATCATGTCTAAAATTGTGTAAAGATGTAATGATATCATCTACCTGGCCTATACGTACACGGGAATTTTCAATTGACGTTTTTATTTCGGCAATATTTTCAATATCTTTCTGTATATATTCATCATGTAACTTTTTATTTTTGTCATCTATAAATTTTTCTATATCTTGACCGTTTCTTATTGTATCAACAAACCCTTGGAACCAGGGTTTTGACCATATTTCATCATCTGAAAATAAAACTTTCTTTTTCGTGTTGATATCGTAATGAGTTGCCCAATCGTCAAAAGCGTTATGCATATCCGCCATAAAACATCTCCTTTTTATGTGGATATTTTATCATAATATTCCTAATTTGTATATTCAGGTTATATAATTATACAAAAAATAATGCGGTACGATGATGTTTTATAAGTACCTTGAATTTTCATTTTTATCTGGTACTATTTTCTAATCTGAACGTATAAAAATAGATAGGGTTAAAAATGAATATTGAACTGGGCAAAAATATTAATCCGCGTGAAATAGAAGAACGCATTCAGAAATTCTGGGATAATTCTAATTTCTGGGACAATGATGCCAAATCTGACCGGCCGGCATTTTGTGTAATGATGCCCCCACCAAACGTCACCGGCAGTTTACATATGGGACACGCGTTGGACAATATATTAACCGACATTATTTGCCGTTACAAACGCATGAACGGTTTTGACGTGTTATGGCAACCCGGTACCGACCACGCATCTATTGCGACCCAGTTGTTGGTGGAACGCGACCTGTCAAAGCGTGGAATTAACCCACGTACAAAAACAAAAGAAGAATTATTGGAAATTGCCTGGGCATGGAAGGCGGACAAAGGCGGTCAAATAATGCACCAATTACACACATTGGGTGTAACGCCGGTGTGGAAACGTGAACGCTTTACAATGGATGACGGATTATCACACGCCGTTACCAAGTTGTTCGTTAAAATGTACCGCGAGGGGTTAATTTACCGTGAAAAACGTCTGGTAAATTGGTGCCCAAAGCAGCAAACATCCATTTCGGATTTAGAGGTTGAAACCCGTGAAGAACACGGCAAATTCTATTACTTTAATTACCCATTGGTTGGCGGCGGTTTTGTTGAAATTGCAACAACACGGCCCGAAACATTATTTGGCGATGCCGCAATCGCGATTCACCCCGATAATGAAAAATTACGCCATCTGATTGGACGGCGCGCAATTATTCCATTAACCGACATTGAAATTCCAATTATTGCCGATGCACATGCCGACCCAGACAAAGGTACCGGTGCGGTTAAGATTACACCTGCGCATGACTTTGATGACTGGGATGTTGGTCTGCGCCATAATCTGAATCCTGTTGTTATATTAACGCCGGATGCCAAACTGATTTCGGCAACGCCTGTTCCAAAAAAATACTGGGGCATGGACCGTTACGCGGCCCGCGCGGCAATTATGGATGATATAAATGCCGCCGGATTGGTTACTAGGACAGAAGACCGTATTATTCCAACACCATATTCCGAACGTGGTGGCGTTCCGGTGGAACCATATCTGTCGGAACAGTGGGTTGTTGATGCCAAAAAATTGGCTGGTCCTGCAATTGCGGCGGTGGAATCTGGGCGTATTAAATTTATGCCGGAACATCGTTATAACCTGTTTATGGCATGGATGCATGAAATTCGCCCGTGGAACATTTCACGGCAATTGTGGTGGGGACATCGCATTCCTGCATGGTATGATGTCGACGGTAATGTATACGTCGCAGAAACCGAAGCAGATGCCGTCGCACAATCTGGTGGAAAAGAATTAACACGTGATAACGATGTGTTGGATACGTGGTTTTCGTCTGCCCTGTGGCCGTTTTCAACATTGGGATGGCCCGACAATACAGATGAATTAAAGAAATATTACCCGACCGATTTATTATATACCGGTGCCGATATAATCTTTTTCTGGGTTGCGCGCATGATAATGATGGGCATGTACGTTATGGGCGATGTTCCGTTTAGGTGCGTGAATTTTCACGGTCTGGTGCGTGATTCCCGTGGGCAAAAAATGTCCAAGACCAAGGGCAACGGCACAGACCCATTAACCACGGTTGAAAAATTTGGGTCCGACGCATTGCGTTACTGGGTCGCAACGGCACCAATTGGAACCGACCTGCGATACAGCGATGACGAAGTAAAACGTGGTGGGAAATTGTTAACCAAACTGTGGAATGCGGCGAAATATACACTGATGAACCTGAATGATTTTAATCCAGATATATCAGAACAAATTCCGATTAATAAACGTTTTATCGAAGACAGGTGGGTATTAAATGAATTAAACCGTTGTGTGGCGGATGTTCGGCGCAACCTGGACAAATATGACAATTACAATTCCCGCGCGGCAATTGATACATTCTTTTACGATATATTCTGTGACCAATATCTGGAGTTTATCAAAGACCGTTTTTGGTCACCGGAAAAATATGGCCATGAATCAAAAATCGCGGCCCAGTGGACACTGTATACCGTGCTGCGTGCGATTATTGGACTGTATGCGCCATTTATTCCATTTACAACCGAAGAATTATGGCAAAAAATTTATAGACAAACCGAAGGCGGCGAGACATTGCATAAAACAGCATACCCATCTGTTATGCCAGAATATGAAACAGATGTTTCCGATATGCAAATCGCATTGGACATCGTACGAAATGTACGCGGCCTGCGAACAGAACGCAAAATCGGCAACGGTGCAAAATTGGATATATTAACCATTCCGGAAAATACACCGGCGGCGTTGCATGGGGTTATAAAATCTGCGGCACGCGCAAATGAAATCCGTTTTGGTGATACGGTTGACTTTGTCGTTGCACAAAACCCGGCAACAAACGCATAACGGGGGTAATGCAAAATGTCTAATGATTCCAAATTAATCATCCAACGCGAATTACAGGCGTACCAGTGTGACCGCTGGGGCAATATGCGGCCCGGCATATTAATGAATGAATTACAGGGCATGGGTGACACGCATGCGCAAATGCTGGGGTGTGGGCGTACGTTTATTCACGAAAACCACATTGCATGGGTTGTAACGCATTACTTGGTTGATATTTTGGAAATGCCAACGAATGGTGAAATGCTGACGTTTTCATCGTGGCCGTCGGTCCAAGACAACCTGCGCGCGACCCGCGATTTTGAGGTTCGTGGTTCCGACAATCGTCTGATGGTACGGGCAACATCACAATGGATTTTAATTGACCTGGCCCGGCGAATGCCACTGCGTCTGCGTGAACATTTGCCAACATGGACGATAAACGAAACCCGCGCATGGAATCGCACATTTGATAAATTTGCAGACTTTACACCAACAAACACGCATGTTATGAAATGCCGCTTTGATGATGTGGATGAAAACCAACATATAAACAACGCGGTATACGCTGTATGGGCAACGGAAAGCGTTGGCTATGTATTTCGCAATTCGCATAAATTAACGGGCTTGGAAATAAATTATCAGCGCGAAATTAACCCGGACACACCATCCGTTATGGTTGATGTATTAATTGACGGCAACACATCGTATCACAAGGTTCGTACCGATAATACAATCCACGCCCGTATTATATGTCATTGGCAACCGCTGTAAATCCGGTATATGTGTATATTGCACTGCGTAAACTATAACTATCTGTACCAATACGCGTTGCACAATAGTATGCGCATATACTACGACAATTTGCTGTATTAACACCTGTACCAAATGTGACATTATTCATAATCCATACACCATCAGAAAATATTTGGTCGTTTATGCCTGTTATTTTACAAAAACAATAACCACCATCATTTATAAGATTTTGATTTAATGAAACATCTGCAATATTTTCATTATCGTGGTGCCCAGAACATATTGCAACACCACTGACATCACCATATACAAATTTAATTTGCCATTCACCTGGGGCCAGATTACTTTCTGGACAATTACCACCTGTGCCGGATAAATTGGTACACGAATAACCAATCATATTTTTTGTATAATCAACCGATATTTCTGGCCATCGCACCGCGGTAAGTTTTATATCACGCGTATATGTATATGGTAATGTCGTGTTTGGTGTGATTATTGTGCCCGTATCATCGTCCACACGCCATGCGTTACCACCACATAATTTTATATCGGCACTTGTATACATTTGACCATAGCCCAATCGTACACTTATCGGTGCATTTCCACCAAACGCACCACAGTCATATGTTATATTATACTGTTTTGGAATACAGAAATTTACATTTTCCGGTAATTCGGCATTTACATTCGCACAGAACACCCCAACTGAAATAAATATTCCACAAAAAACATTTTTCATATTTTTCCCCCTTGTTTCCCGCTGTTTTGATAAAAAAATACCACACGAAATTCGGTGGTCAGAGGTTGATAACTATTAAGAACAAGAAATAGCGGGCTAATTCAATATATTCGCCGCCCTCTGACCCGAAAAGTTATTTCCAGGCACAGAGTTTTTATAAAAATGTTCTTAATTTCAGGGTTATCACGCCCCGTGCGACCAATATCGCCGATATAATATTAATCACAAATACCCGTATGTGCAAATATAAAAAACACGCAACCAAAATGAAAACGTTGGTTACGTGTTTAATGTATCAATAAAAAACCGCCCATACGGGCGGATTTTTTTATTTTTTAACCGTTGTTGTTGCGTTACGATTCATTTTCCAGACTTTTTCACCGGAACCCTGAACCAACGGACGTTCTTTACCATAAGAAATGGTAGAAACACGTTTAGAATCAACACCGTTCTTTACGATAACAGCCTTGGCCGCGTTTGCACGACGTGCACCCAACGCCAAGTTGTATTCTGTTGAACCGCGTTCGTCACAGTTACCAGCAATCTGGACCTTGACATCTTCGTGGTTTTTCAGGTATAACGCCTGGCCAACCAAGCTATCGCGTGCTTCTTCGGAAATTTCAGAAGAATTGAACGCAAAAAATACCCGCTGTTCGTTCAGGTCAGCCGGTTCTGTAATTGACGTGGAACCATGATGGCACGCCGCCAAAACACCAGCAACACCAGCCAATAAAGCAAAGTTTTTAATTTTCATGAAAATACTCCCTTGAGTTTTTGTTGCTCGTGCTATACTTTATAACAAAGATTTCTACAAATCAAGGGAAAACAAAATGCAATGCGTTGATTTGCAAGATTTGGTTTTGGCCGGTGTTCACTGGGAATTAGACGATGTACCATATGTTGAACGCACCGCCGCCGCACAACGGGCCACAGAACAAAATGTGGATTCACGGGCCACATCCGGACGTACGGTGCCCCAAATTGTTCCCCCAATTTCACCAATTCAGCCGATTTCACCCGAAACCGCGGCGGCAATGGCCGCACGGCCAACAAATATTTCCGAATTAATGCGTATGATTGCGGAATTTAATCATCCACTGCGTTCGGGATGTGCAAACGTGGTATTGCCAAACATCGCGACAAATCCCAACGGGTTGGTAATTGTTACCGATATACCATCGTCTGACGACGATGCAACAGGCAACATTATGTCGGGTGCCGCCGGTGAATTGGTTGATAAAATGCTGGCCGCGATTAACATGTCACGTGAAAGCGTTTCAATTATGCCAATGCTATTTTGGCGCACCCCCGGTGGGCGAACGCCGACACGCATTGAAATGGACTTTGCACGGCCATTTGTGAACCGTGTGCTGGAAATGATGGCACCACGCGTGATTTTAACATTTGGAACAATACCGGCAATGGAAATCGGTAATGTAAACCTGGGGCGGGCGCACGGCCAATGGCAAGACATGCCAAATAATGTGAAATTAATGCCAGTTTATCATCCAAACTATCTGATATTGAAACCATCGGCCAAGCGGGACGTATGGACGGCATTACAATCTGTGCAAAATTTGTTGAAAACAGCCTAAAAATATTTAATAATCATCCACATGGTATTACAAAGGAGCCTATCATAAAACCGACAACAAACCGCGACAATCGCCGGGATGCGGGCCCGCGCATGAACAATCGTATATTTGCAAAATCTGTTCAGGTAATCAGCAATACTGGTCAAAACCTTGGAATTATGCAAACGCAAGAAGCGTTGCAAATCGCAATGGACGAAGGGTTGGACTTGGTTGAAATAAATGCAAATGGTGCCGTGCCAATTGTTAAAATAATGGACTATGGCAAATTCAAGTATGACCAGAAAAAACGGGCCAGCGAAACACGTAAAAAGCAAAAAACAATCGGTATGAAGGAAGTTTGGGTAAAACCGTTTATCGAAGAAAACGACCTGAACATAAAAATGAAAAAGGTTTTTGAGTTTTTACAAAACGGTGACAAGGTAAAGGTTGCGGTGATGACCCGTGGTTCCAAGAAAGTATTGGCACGTGGTAAAGATGCCGTTCCAGAATTATTTGCACGCATTGTCGCAATTGTTGGCGAACGCGGAACATTGGAATCAAAATCAAAACCGGATGAACGCACCAAGTCAATAATTATTGCACCGGCAAAACAATAAATTTTAATCGGGGCGTTTTTCGCCCCAATTTTTTTACTTTCCACGGGCAATATTAAAACTGATGTCCAGTAATTGATATATTCTGCGAATTGGCATTCGACCATCCAAGACTATGGTAATCCAATTTTGTTTATTCATATGCCAACCGGGGAATATATTTTTATTATCAACCATTTCACCGACGTTTGCGGTTCGAATATCAATTATTTCAATAATGTCGTCTGATTTTCCATACAGACGGTTTTGCGGCAAACTTAAAATCGCGGCGTACCATTTTTTATTGTCGGCACACCGCAAAACCGCGTTACGCGGAAATTTCTGCCACAGGTATTCCGGCGCATTTCCATATTTACGTGCAGCATATTCAATTACCTGGTGTGTTTGTTTGGCACGAAATACGTCCATGGTAAAGCATTCATGCACAATATATGAAATCGCGTCATCATACGCCGTACGCACACGGCCAACAAATGCACCATTTGCCGCATCAATACGATGCAGAATATATTCATCACCCGTTGCCGTATCATATAAACCATCGCGCACACCATGTGAATCAACACAAATACGTAATATGAATTTACCGCCTAAAATCCCACATTCATATTGCCAAATGCAACCCGATTTTATAAATCCAAATTTTTCGGCACGGGTTGCATCAAACTTTTTATCAATAAATTGATTTTCCATTTTTATTTAATTGGCGGGAAACAATCACCACCTGATTTTGGACAACAATTAAATCCGGCATTACCCATGTCTTTGAACGTTTCGTCGGCACAACAGCCGAACCTGTTTGGTTTTTCACCATCTGGACACAGGCCCGCATTAACATTTGCCTCTATCTCTGCGGCGATTTCCGCATCAGTTTTTTCAGGCACAGACGGTTCTGTATTCACGGCCTGGGCATCTGTTTCCACTTCATTAGTATTTGCCACATCCGCCACCGGTTCCACATTTTCCGACGTATCGTTTTGCGGTCTTGGTTCTGGTGGCATCGCCGGTGGTGCACCGCGACGGGCACGACCAGACGCACGGGCCGTGCATTTTGTACGATATTCTTCACGGTCTGAAATTAACAGTTCTGTTTCATCATCTGTTGGTTCAACAGCCCCGGAAATTTTGTCAATTTCTGCCTTGATTTCTGCACATGTGCGACGCACCGCAACCGATTGCACGGCACTTGCCGCCATATCGTCGTCTGCAAACGCGGGTATTGCAACAACGGCGGCAAATAATATTGTGATAATTTTTTTCATGGCTGCCTACTCGTTTATTATCTTTTCCAGTTGAATTATAAAGTCAATTGCTGGGTCGGTTATTTTCTTGGCCTTGTCCAAGATTTCTTGGGCGGCATTTTGCATTTGTATGCGTTTGTATGTTTCGACAACTGCAATTGTTTCGTCGTCATCCATTTTATCATCTTCCAGTGCGCGGGCAATTTCCAGTTCACGTTTTGCCAAATCAACATATTTTTGTGAATTTTCCGGGCAACCGCGTTCCGATAAATTTGCATAAATTTTTGCATTGTATATATGATTATATGAACTACGATCATCTTGTTCATATAAATTTCTTGTTAATAATTGTTCTATTTGGTTACATGTTCTTTCTGCTGTATCTAGTTTAGATGATGTGTCCTCTGCCATTTCTGCTAATGCAGATTCCATTTTACGCAAAGCAAAATATTTTTCACCACGATTACCACAATTAATATCTGCAAGATTTCCATATATTCTTGAATTATAATAATGATCTTCTGAATTTTGTGAATCCCGTGGACGCAATTGTGACAAAAGCATTTTTTCCATTACAGAACATTCGTCATCAATAGTCATTGATTCCGGTGTTGGTTTATTGGTATTTCCGCCATTAAATGTTAATCCAACCATCATACCGCACACAAACAATCCCCCCAGCGCAATTATGCCAAATATTTTCTGACGTGTACTGCAACATGTTACCTTGGTTTTTTCTTGTTTCATTTTTCCCTCCTGTTCTTGTTTTTGTATTATTTAACGATTCCATCGTGTATTGTTATCTTTCGGTCGGCACGTGCGGCCAAGTTCATATCATGTGTTACAAACAACATTGCCATACGATTCCGCCGTACCAAATCAACCAATAAATTAAACACAGATTCTGCATGATTTGGGTCCAAACTGCCGGTTGGTTCGTCGGCCAATAATATTTCTGGACTGTTTGCCAATGCGCGCGCAACCGCCGTGCGTTGTTGTTCACCACCGGACATTTGTCCGGGCAAATGATTTGCCCGATGTGCAACATTTGCCGCGCGTAACAATCCAAATGCACGTGCGCGCGCCGCACCATCGTCCACACCGGCGGCCAAACATGGCATCATAACATTTTCCAATGCTGTAAAGTCTGATAATAAATTATGCCGTTGATATACAAACCCCAATTTATTACGTCGTAATGCCGTTCGTTCATCTTCATTCATTTTCTGAACCGGCGTTCCACCAATGATAATACTGCCCCCGGTTGGTTTGTCCAACAAACCAACACACTGTAACAATGTTGATTTCCCAGAACCCGACGGTCCAACCAATGCGATTATTTCACCACGATGCAAATCAAATCCGCCACCACGTAATATATTCAATGGCTGGCCCCCTTCGATAAAAGTCTTGGTTATATCACGCACCGACATAACAATGTCGCCCCGTTTTACCCGTGATAAAGAATTTAATATTGATGGCATTATCGTTCCTTGGAATTTATTTCACTATGTTCAAGTGCATCTATTACCATTTTAGCAGTTTTTGGTGATAATACATAGGTTAATTTTATTCCATATCGTTTTTGCAATAAATTTATGACTTCATCTTCTCTTGATAAATTCCTATGGGCGGTATCGGCAAAATAGGCAATTTCACCAGGCGCAAACCCAAACATTGCACCATAAACTATACTATGCGGTGTATTTGCTGCTATCTCGGACAATTCTGGATTTAGTTTACGAATTTGTTTTTCGTATTCTTGAAGTGTCGGACTTTTTTTACGACGCATCGCCAAGACATATTTTATTACATCAATTTTGTCACGCACAGTTAATTTTTTATCGCGTATAACATGTCCTGAAAATTGACCAAAAAAATTATTACAGAAAAATTCAATCGCATATTTCTGCATAAATTCAGACTGTTTTAACCCATATGGTAATTTATATTCATAATATAATTTTTCATGTAACACTATTGCGCGCCTGGCCAAATCATCAGATAAATTTTTGGCAGATGACGTCCACGTCGCACCAAACGGCAGATGCCGTAACGCCAACGTTGCAACATACATTTGCAATTTTTTATTCATTACGCAATACCTCTACTGGGTCGGTGTTTGCGGCACGCCACGCCGGGTACAATGTTGCCAAGAACGCCAAAAATACCGCCAACATTGCAATTCCAATTACTGTACTGGGCACCAATTTTGACGGTAATTCTGATAAATAATATAATTCTGATGGAAACAGGTCACGTCCGGTAATCCATTGAAAAAAGTGACGTATCGGTTCAATATATATTGCAACAATAACACCCAATAATGTTCCGATTCCGGCACCAATTGCACCGATACTGGTACCGGCCAAGATAAATATCTTCATCATTGATTTGCGCGATACACCAAATGTACGTAACACGGCAATATCTTTATTTTTATCTTTGACCAACATTACCAATGACGACACGATATTAAATGCAGCAACGATAACGATTAACATCAATATTAAAAACATTACATTTGATTCAACCTGTAACGCGCCAACAAAACCGCGATTCAAATCGCGCCAATCACGCACAACAAATCCATTTGGTAATAATGTTGCAATTGCATCACGCACCGCGGTTGTGTCATCTGGATTTTTCAAGAACAAATCAATATGTGTTACGGCACCATCACTGTTCAGATATTTTTGTGCTGTTTCCAGGTTCATAAAAATATACCCAGAATCATATTCATACATACCCATAAAGAACGATGCCATAACCGGGTACGACATTATTCGTGGCATTGTTCCAAATGGCGTTGGTGTTGCACCGTTTGCCGATACCAGTGATATATTCATTCCCCGTGTAACATTTAATGCGCGCACCAAATTAGAACCTGCGACCAATTCGCCATCACGTATATCTGATAATCTGGTTCCTGTAACACGAACTGCGCCATCTAATTTACTTTCCAAATCAGACATACGTATTCCGCGTATCATTGCACCGGTACTGTTACCATTTGCGGTGGCCATAACTTGCCCTTCGGCAATTGGTATAATGCTGGTTACATTTTGGGCAACCGTACGATTTTGGCGCATTTTATCAATTAAAAAGTCATAGTCAGAAATTGCACCATCTTGGTGATAAACAACGACGTGCCCGTTCATACCAACAATGCGAGATAATAATGTATCATGGAATCCACCCATTACCGACATAACAACAATCAACGTTGCCACACCCAACATAATACCAATCAAAGACACCCATGTTACAACAGACCCAAATCCGCGCTTTTTCGCGAACATGTAACGAAATGCTATCTTGCGTTCCAATTTATTAAACATAATCTAATTTTTTTCCTTTAATTGTTCAGATATTCGCGCAATGCGTCACCTGATAACGGTACATCATTTTTTGCGGTGGCATCTGATATCGTTATAACACGTGGCGACATAAATACAACCAATTCTGCAAATGGGCTGATTAATGTTTCTGGGGTTGTTACAAATGAATGTGTTGGTATTCCGACAATTACATAATTATCGCCCAGTGTTGATGGTATATTAAATGACGTTAATTCACCCGATGTGGTGCGTAATACAATTTTGGCATCAATTTTATCATACCCACCAAAGTCACCATATTTCCCAGTTGCACCAATCATCAAATCGGTTTCCAGACGTTCTTCTTTGCCACATTGACCAATATCAAATCGCGATTGCCAACCATCTGGTATTGAAAAACGTCCCTGGGAAATCAGAACAACATTTGCCTGGGTTGCCAAAAATTCTTGCAATGTTTTTGTGTTTATTTCCGGACCAACAACCAATGCGCGTCCAACAACCCCCGGAATTGACATACGAACATTTTTTTCACCGAACGCCGGTAACAGATTCATCCATATAATCGGATTATCCGTCTTTGGGTACACGCGGTAAACATCAATATCCCATGCCAAGACATGTTTTTTCGATGCAATATCAGAAATAATCTTTTGTACTTCGCGTTCGGTTTGATAATTACCTTCCATGACGATGGTTTTATCGTTCCAATTCACCAACAGGTTACGAATATCTGCGCCATGCATTGCATCCAGCAACGCCATAATTATATTTTCATCACGTGGCATCTTTATCATCCATTTACCACGATGGCTTAATTTTATTTCTGCACGTGCAGAATCGTATGAATAATATACACGGCCCATTTTTGTCATCAGGTTTACCGCATCGGCCAATGTTCCAGATTCAATACTGCCCGATATTTTTTCATACATATGCGCATCTTCTACAACAGAAATATCGGTTCCTGATAATAATTTTTCCAGCCCAGAACGCACACTTACATCCTTGAAATCATAGTCTGAAACCTTTAATTCCGGAAATTGGTCACCTGTTTCCAGACGTATCATAGAAATTTCTTCGTTCGGAACAACCGACGCAACATTTTGATTATTCCAGTCAACACGACAACGTTTTGGTAATTCAATAGAAAAACGTCGCGCTGTATCGGTTGTTAATGCCGCCTTTTTTGGAAAAATTGGTACAGAATTTTCATCAATTACCAAATTATCAACAACCGTTACAGTATCATATTGTGGCACATTTGTCTGATTTGTTGTGCGTGTGCATGCGCACACCACCCCCAGAAACATGGACAATAACAAAATGTTTTTTTTCATAAATATTTTCCTTTGTCTAAATGATAATATATTAAATATTCATCAATTTCTCAAATTCTTCCAGTGTCATTTCATGAATTGGCTTTTGCGACGGTGTAACATATTGTTTCACCGCATTAAACTGATTCTGGAAACGTTGTATCACATCCATTATTTCCGGCCCGGCATTGCCATTTTCTGCGATACGACGACCATATTCCACAATATATTCCAACGCATCGGCAACAAAAAATCGCCCGACATAGTTTTCCATGGCAATACCGCCCTTTTGCACACATATCGCAGACATTAATTTTGCAGTCTGGTTATAATAGTTTGCCAGTTTAATAAAATTCTGAACTGTTATCGCCATATGGTAAATCTCCATTTCCCTTTGATGCATTATAAAAACTATTGCCCACACAATTCAATTAAATTATAATAATATGCATGAGAATAAAAATCCTGGCATTAACATTATTGCTGGCCGCGTGTGCATCTGTCAATCGTGGCAGTTTGGATGATGCAACGGTTCTGAATTGGGAAAACGAGGCCGTCACAACCGAACAATTTGTGCGTGACCATAAATCATGCCTGGGGATTAATACACCGTCGTATGTGCCGCGTTCACGAATTGCAAAATTATTATCACCAAATCAGAGTGCACAAATGCCCGACTGGGACGGTATGTGGGTAACATTTCAATCAAATGAATACAAAGATATCGGTCAACGTGCATTAATGTCTGTGCCGCGTAATGCAACGTCGCGAACAACCGGCGCATACCGCAGATGTATGTTCCGGCGCGGATACCTGTTGCGCGCAATGTAATTATTCAATTAGTTTACCGGTACTAATTTACCGCCCTGCCCCGGTTTAGCACCGTAACACAACTGAGTACCCGGTACCGCCGTATAATCCGAATATATGCGCAGACCACAGTCTGTTATTGATGTTGGGACAGAATGAATGATTGCTGTTATAAACCATCCCCCGGACAGTAATATGCAAATCAAAAATTAAAAATCACCACATTTTTGCAACGCAGAATTATTTTCATTTATATCAACACGTTTATTTCGTATCTCTTCATCTGCCTTTAATTTTTGGTGTGCTAATATTAAATCTGGGTGTGATTGTAATTGTATATTTATTTTATCAACCGCCCCATCAATATCAGACGCATTTGATACAAATATCGGAACAATTGAATCCGCCGCGGATTTTATTGCCAAATTTAACATTTCACGATTATCATCAATAACCGATATATATGCACGAATATGTTCATCTTCGTGTGATAAAATCGCATTATATGAACACGAATCTGGGCGATGACGTATATCAATATTTACCAAGAAATCAGAATACCCAACAATTGCATCAACCGCCTTTAACCCAACACAAAAACCATCTTCGATTGATGTAACATCGGCAACAATTTCATAATTATCAACCATTGTTGCCGAAACATGACCATGCGTTAAATCCATTGGTTCCAATGGTTGCACAACAGATTTTGACCATTGTGGTGACATTAATTTAATCGTTGGATTTAATTTATACCCCAAACAATCATCTGCAAAAACATGCGGTATAACAAACAACGATAAAAATATACAATAAATTTTATACATCTAGTCAATCACTATACCATTCCAAGAATTTTTCATTTCATTAAAAAAATCATCACATTGCCATATTTTATAATCATCACCACGGGTGTCAATCTTTACCTGTTCTGATTCAATTATGTTATTAATTTTATCTGGGAATGTCAGTTTTGATTGAATTTCTGACTGAATTTGTTTTATTACAGAATTAACATCTGATTCATTTGGTACAAAAACAGGTTTAATTGAATCAACAACATCATATACATCACGCCGTATATCATCAATATATGTTTTTAATGTTGTGCGATATACATTTTCATGATCGCGTTCATGTGATAACACAATATTATACGCACATGATTTCGGTTTTATACGATTATCAATAATAATTTCAATTGGATTAACACCAACATTAACATCAATACCACGTATTGATATACACTGTCCATTTGGTGAACGAATTGCAACCGGCATTGTATGTATTTCATAATGGAAATTTCCTGTGGTATATCCCAACATATCATCCATTTTTTTATCAGATGATTTTATATTTGTTTCTGAATCAACTATATTAACGTCAACAGATGGCGTATATTTATATTGTGAACAATCATCGGCCACAGACGGCATAGCAACAAGAATAAATAACAACGGAAATATTTTAACCATGCTTTTTCAGATATTCGCCGACAAAGTTATTACCATACATCTTATATAATTCTTCGGCCAATAATACTGACGCACGTCCGGATTCAAACAGTTTTAACATACTGCCCAATCCACCCAGTTCTGTATTCAGAATAACAGATTCGCCATTAACCGGCCGCGACAATAATACCGCACGTTTCAGGTTTGGATATGCCTTGCCTTGAATAAACGCCATTTCCAATGGGTTCAGATTCCAATGCGAATAATCAGACGCATCGGCCGCCGGATTACGGAAAAACAGTACCGTCTGGGCCTGGCCACGGACAACATCACCAATTCCTAATTTATCCAGAATATTGGCACGTTGAAACGCAACCATATACGCCTGGCGATTTTTGCGCCCTTCTTGCAGGCCGACAATAAAATTATCACGGAACATCTTGTTTTCCAGCATTGGTGCGGTTTCGTCAATCATAATTAACGACGGATTTCCACCCGATACCGTTGTATTATTTATTCGGTGTAATATATATGAAATAACCGCCGGGGCCAATACTTCATTTTGTAAAATATCGGTAAAATCAAATGTGGTTAAACGCGATTCCAAATCCAATGTATCGGTTGTTTCATTAAATATTTCGCCATATTGTAATGGGTCAATCCATTTTTTCAGCGCGGGCCGCATTGCACCGGCCGATGAAAAACAACTTTCCCACAAATTCTTTAACATCCGGTCATTATCAGACAAATAATCATAATTAACCGAAACCGCACGGGCAATTTCGTCGGCCGATGAATTATCGTTTACACCGGTTATTATTGAAAACCATTGTCGCAAAAATTGCCGGTTTGCCGCCGTATCGGGCATCTTTAACGGGTTCAGGTGTGTTTGGAAATCAATCACAGATTTGTCTGCATTTTTATCACGACCATGCATTGTTATATATTTACCACCAACCGACAATGTGAATATTTCTGCACCTTTGTTACGGTCAAAAAAGAATGTCTTTAATTTTGGATGTCGCAAACTTTGTGCAATCAAAAATGAAAACAGTGTTGTTTTACCGCCGCCCGTTGGCCCAATTGTTAATGTATGACCCACCGCGGCCGGTTTATCTGATACATGAAACTGAAACTGATACGGTGTACCTTGGGCGGTTGGGAATACAACCAACGGACCCGGACCCCAATCTGAATTTTCAATACCACGCGGCACCGACGACATTGGTATACTGATTGCGGCCGTACGGGACAACAACTTAAAACTGCGTGGGAATACATCAAAACCGGGAATCTGTGCAAACCATGATACACGCGCCGCATATGTTTCAACAATGGGTGAAATACCAAATCCGGCGGCAATTTTCTTAAATTCCGCAATATGTGTTTTTAATTCGTCCGGTGTTTCACCAAATAATATAAACAGTGGGTAATAATTAACCAAACTCTGGTTACCAGATATATTTTCATCCATCATATCTTGGGCCGCCGATATTTGTTCAATGGTTGATGATTCATTTTCTGGTGCAACCGAACGATGTTGACGGATTGCGGCCTCTACATCTGCGACACCCATTATACGAAACGCATTCATACAAATCATTTCACATTGAATTGTATTCACAGAATCATAAAAATCTTCGTCTAAATAATCTGGCGAAATCTTAAAAGATAACATTGATGCGTATATACTTTGGCCGCCACTGGTATACTTTGCAATACCATCATCAATAAATGTAACATCATCAACACTGACCAGTTCTGATATGTATTTATCACATTTGGCCGGTACCGGCTTTGACAGTGGTGACAATATTCGCCCAAAAAATCGCGCCATATTATCACGTGAATCGTGTTTCAGCATGCGTGGCCGATATGCCGCCAATATTGATTCAATATAATTACAATATTGGTTTAATTTATCACGCGCATTTGCCCCGGACACAGATATCACAATATAATAATTTGTTGTAAAAATCTTTAATCCCTGGGCATTCCATTTATTATAGATTTCTTGTAATACCGGCATATCAAATTCATAATCACCAAACGTTTGTGCCGCATCACGCACGGTATAAAACCGTAATACAACATTTGGGTCATGAATTTGGTTAAATAAACTGGCCCTCAGGTCTAAAAATTTTTCACGTGTTGCGTCGTCTTGCATACTGGTTTGAATCCCAGAAACCTGATATACACGTATTAACGAACCATCACTTAATGCAATTGTATCATCGCTATATACCGTGTTAAATGGCAAATAACTGGCATATCCGGTGTAACCAAAATTTGGGAAAATTCGCCGGGTTAATGCGGGTATATACATCATCATTACTATAAACACAAAAATCACAACCATAACCAGTATAGTCAGGCTGATTGTGAAATCGCCGCCGGCGAAATAGTCAAAAATACCGGTTAAATTATTCATGGTTATGCGGCCAACCTCCCCGGGATTTTATGCTTAAATAATTGAATCCTGGCCGATAAAATCTGGCCCATTTGCGGGTCACGCCGTGAATAAACCGCCAAAATACAATGAACACCAATCACAGACAACAAGAAAAACAATGGATTTATATCATAATTGAATATAGTCAACACTATGGTAAAGATTATAACAAATATAATAAATTGAATAACAAAATTTATAACAGCCAACGTATACGGCACATAAAATATGCGCGCAGGGTTCGCCAAAGCCTTTAGAACTTGCTGTTTCATTCTCTCTTCTGTTACCTGTTCAAGAATTATAACAATTTCAACAATTTTCAACAAGTATAAAAAGTTTTTTATATTTTTTGTTAAAAGTGTTAAAAACCGACCATGTTTTCAACAGGTAATTATTATGATGTTTTTTTCAACAATTTACATAAAAACCCGCAGAAATATTGGATTTTTTTGTTAAAAAACTGTTAATAAATAAATTAATAAAAGTTTTCAACAATTTCAACAGGCCCAACAAAAACAACAATAATATTAATAATTATTTGATTTTTTACAAAAAGCGTTTATAATACCCCCGTAAAAAGGATTAGATATGAAATTTTTAAGTTCATTAAAGGCTTGGAAGAAACGCGGCAATGTAAAGCAAATTCGCCGTGGTAAGCAGATTATCTTGATTGACCCTGATAATCCAAAGTTCAAGGCTAAACAAGGCTTTAAGAAAAAATAAGTATTTGGTGCGGCGTGTCCGCACTTTTTAGTTAATAAACAATCCAAATAATAAATTATTCATAAAAAAAATGCGCCATCGGCGCATTCTTTATTTTGCATTTGATGGTTGCTGTGATTTACGCTGTTCATACATTGCGGCAAAATCAACAGGTTGTAATGAAACCGGTGGAAATCCAGATTCTGCGGTCATGCGTGTAATCAAACTGCGCACAGCTGGGAATAACATGTGTGGTACATCAATTAATAATGTACGGCGTTTTACTTCTTCGTCTTTTTCTTCTTCCATCTGAACCAGACCAGAATATGTTGATTCAATCAAGAATATTGATTTGTCACCGGTATCAAACTTAGAATGAACCTTGGTAATCAAATCAACCATAAACAAGTTATTTTCTGCACCTTTGACCTGTAAATCAATGTTTATTTCCAATTTTGCCTGGGTATTTTCATTCTTAAAGAACAATTCTGGTACATTTGGACTCTCAAACGATATGTCTTTCAAGAATTGAGAAATAATATTAAATTTTGCCATGACGTTTTGCTCCTTTTTTTACGCGTCGTTTTATGATAATATAGCATTGTCAGATTCTTTTTACAAGTAGGGGGATGAAATAAAATGTATTTTTGTGTAAAAAATGTAATAAAGCATACTGTGTTCGTAGTATTATTGGCGTCTGTTTTAACATCGTGCCGTGATATCAGCCCCAGTGGTGACGATATATTAACCGGTAATTATCAACAGTCAAACAATTCTGTTGTGCCGTCAAATCTGAAATCTGTTTCATATTCACAAATGCCGGGATGGCGCGATGATGATGTACGATATGCATTACAGGCGTTTCGTAATTCATGCAAGGCAAAAATTCAATATACTGGTCGTGTTATCCCAGACAAGGCATTATTTGCAGAAAAATGCAATAACCTGCCATCGGCATCGGCAGATGTGGCGACCGTGCGCGCATGGTTTGAATCACATTTTCAACCATACCAAATATTAACCGATAATGGTGGTAAAAGCGGTACATATACAGGTTATTATTCACCAATAATACCTGCATGTCGTACCAAGACCGCAACGTGTAATGAACCATTAATGGGTATACCAACAAATGGCCAAAATTACAAAGGGGTGCCAAAAAAGACAATTGTTGAAAAACAAATTGGGCGCGTACTATATTGGGCAAATATTGTTGATGTGCAAAATATTCAGATTCAAGGCAGTGGTATGCTAAAATTAGAAGATAGTACAATGGTAAAATTGAATTTTGCCGCCGTCAATGATATGCCGTTTAAATCAATTGGCGAACAATTAAAATCCCGCGGGATTCGCCCAGATGGCGGGTACAGTTCGGATGCGGTGTGGACACACTTGAAACAAAATCCGACATTGGCACGCGATGTAATATATGGAAATCCGCGGTATGTATATTTTTATGAATCTGTTCCACCAGATGTTATTGGTAAATTGGGTACACCATTATCCAAGATTCGCAGTATTGCCATGGATGATAGTTTATATACATTGGGTTTACCGGTGTATGTTGATACAAATCTGTCGTATGATGGACGTAAATTTCAACGTCTGATGATTGCCCAAGATACAGGCAGTGCCATTCGCGGATGGATTCGCGCCGATATATTCTTTGGTCCGGGTGATGATGCATATAAATTTGCCCATGGTCAACATTCCCAGGGTTCAATGTATATATTAATGCCGAAAGTGTATAGTTATGTCAAACCAACCAAGTAAAATTTCTGTACGTACTGCGCGCCCGCAAACATTGGCGGGTGCGGTTGGTGGGTTGATGCGTATATTTGGTGTGCGTGCGTCTGATGCAGATTTGGCCGCGCGTTGGAATGAAATAATTGGCACAGATTTGGCATCTGTTGCGTGTCTGGCGGCGGTCAAGAAAATGCGCGATGGTAAATATAATATTACAATACGCCCAATAAACCCGGCAATGGCATTAACATTGTCATATCGTGCACCCGAAATAACCGAAAAATTAAATAAATACTTTGGTAATAATCGCGTCGGAAAAATCAGTTTCCGAAAATAATAAATTTTATTGTAATTATATATAGATACAATTTTATACAACATCAATTATTAGATATTATGTTTTTTTGTTTGACACTATACCCCCGTATGGTATATGATGTCAGGTGCCATGGCAAATATAAACATTAATGCAAAGGAGTATAAAAATGTCAAAATGTTCAAACCCAAATTGCACATGCACAAATTGTACATGTGGCGCGTCATGTAATTGCGGTGATGAAAAAAAATGTGACAGTGCAAAATGCGATAAATAATTAATATTATCTGGGGGGGAAATCCCCCAGATTAAACAGAAAGGACAAGGAAATGAACAAAATACAAAAGTGTGTTGATTCGTGTATGGCGGCCAGCGTAGGAATACATTTCGTATGTTGTGGGTTACCGGTTATATTGGCATTGTTGGGAACGGCGGGTACACTTATATCTGTGCCACATGGTGTGATGGGTGGTATATTGATATTTTCTGGTCTGTTGTTGATTTTATCTATATTGATGGAAATATTTATGTGCAATTGTAACAGACGCAAATGGCGCATAGTGGTTATTTGTATCTGTGTTGTTTTGTATACAATTGGTTTGTGTGGTCATTTTGGTGTGTTTGGAACACATTCATCCTTGACCGGCGAAGAAATAGTTTTACAATGTCATTGAAATGGGGCAGTAAATGAAAAAATGCGATTGTGAAAATCATAATTATCCAAGTCATGATGCACAAATACCACGTCTGAACCGTGCAATAGGTCAATTAGAAGGTATTAAACGGATGATTACAGACCGTAAATATTGTCCTGATATATTAATTCAATTCAAGGCGGTAAAATCTGCGATACACGCAGCAGAGGTTGAAATTTTGAATGAACATCTGAATTCTTGTGTCGCGCGCAGTTTTGAATCGGCAAAAGACCGCGATAAACATATTGCAGAAATTAAAAAATTGATTTCCCAAATGGTATAAAAAAACATAACAATATCGTGTATTTAATCAGTCCCGTGGTATTAATTCCACTGGATTTTTTTATTGTCCAAACTCCAAATATCACAATAAAAGGAGTATAAAATGATATATGGTTACATTCGTGTTAGTACAGACCATCAAGACTGTGAAAATCAAAAACTGGGGATTGAAACAAAAGCGGATGCATTGGGATTTACGATTGATAAATACATCAAAGATGCCGGTATATCTGGCACACGCGAACCCGAAAAACGTGCGCTGGGTGGGTGCCTAAAAAAATTAAAACCCGGCGATGTGATAATTTGTTCAGAATTATCACGACTGGGGCGCAAACTTTTTATGGTTATGCGAATACTGGAACATTGTATGCGGATTGGCGCATGCGTTTATACGGTCAAAGACGGATATGTTCTGGGCGATAATATTCAGAGCAAGGTATTGGCATTTGCATTTGGCCTGTCGGCCGAAATAGAACGTGATTTAATCAGTCAACGCACCAAAGAGGCATTGGCGGTTCGTCGTGCCGCCGGCCAAAGACTTGGGCGTGAAAAAGGCAGCAAAAACAAAAAACATAAACTGGATGGCCAATCGGAAATGATTAAAAAAATGCTTGAAAATAAAGTACCCAAAACAAAGATTGCAAAGAGGTTGAAAGTTAGTGTTTCGTGCGTTTATAAATATTTAGAAAAAAATAAAAAGTTATCATCAAACCGTGGTTAAATTTACACAAAAAACCGTTAATTAGATGCCTATAATTCCATTACCAATATTTTACCATTTTTTCCTGTTTTCACAAGATTTTTTTTCATAAATCCATATAAATCTGAATCATGATAAATTTAACCACGGTTTAATTTATTCAGTGCGAAATCCGCAACAATGCTTGTATTTCCTGGGGGTTGTTAAGGTAATAAAAACATAAAAATAAACAAAGGAGATAGAATGAAAAACGCATTATTGGTACTGCCTGTTTTAGCATTGGCGGCTTGTTCTGATAATAAATACAGTGAATATGATTCAATATTTTATTGGTGTCAAAGGATAGAAACATCTGATGAACATTTGGTATACGAATGCCCCGGGGATGATGAATGGGCAAAAAATATAAAACAGGTTCAACCAACAGGAAAATTTAAAGAGCCCGGCAATTTGGATTTACTTAAATTGTATGCAGAAACGGGAAATGTATTTGTTGAAATTGCTTTCAATGATGCAGGTGTGTGCAAGGAAGATTTTACTATACGTACCATGGTCGCCGAACCAAAAAAAACTACAAATTGGGCCGTCATTGGTTGCATATAAATTGTACATTTATCAAACAATAAACCGCTAATTTAGGCGGTTTTTATTTTTTTACTTCTTTGATGCTGGTTAATGACCGGAACACAACACCAATGGTTATTAGTTTGCGTATCATGTTTACCAATGTTGAAATTGACGGTCAAAGAATCATTGAAATCAATATAGATAACATGGTCCGTAACATAAACGGCACAGATGTCCAGTCGGATGTCCGTTCAGCACAGGGGGGGCTAGTATTTGCAATTTAGTAAAAAAAGATTATAGTGTTCATAAACGTACGAAAAGGCTATAAAATGCAAGAAAAAATAGAACAAATTGAAAGTTATGTATTAGACTTTATCAAGAAAAATCCAGAATTTTGCAAAGTTGGTAAAATATTATCTTTCCCATCAGCTTTTTTTACAAAATATGATAAGGAAGAAAAAAATGCAGCTTTTGTTGATATGATAGAAAATGGTTGGATTGAAGGTGAAGATTTAGAGCACATAGTCTTAACCAGCAAAGGTCAAGATAAAGCCAATGAGTAATGATTCAATTTTCATATTCAATGGTCCCTTTTTGGGACCCTTTATCATATAAAAAGGAAATAACATGGAAAAATGCGTTTGACACAAGTATCGAATCCGGAGTTAATGCGTAAAGCAGAAGAATCTAGACGTATACGTTCGAACGCAACAGTTGAAGAAATGGTAGAAACAACACATTGTTCCTGTTCCATACAGCGTGACAACAACTATCACGAACAAGAAATAATCATAATGAAAAAAAACGTTAGAAAGAAGATAAATGATTCACAAACAAAAAGATGTTTGGATTAACCAAACATCTTTTTATTATCTCGCTATTCCCAATGCTTGTATAGCTTGAATTTCTTCGGGTGTCAAATTATTACGAGCGCTTTCAATAAACTCTAATTGTCTCAGTTTGGCTCCCAAAGCATCACTGACATCAAAAATATCCTGTTGTTGATAATTGGTATAACCGTCTCTTTCATACCAGTCCATTTCAGCAACTAAAATTGGTTCTGCACCTTCTTTTGGGTTGGCCATAAAAATACGATAGTAACCGTAATCCCATGCATTATCATAAGCAAACAAGAACTTGTCGTTTGAATCAGTCACAGTTACTGTACTACTACCTGGTTCACTATTAACCTTAATTTTAATGTCATCACGTTTCAACAAAGTTAACAACGTAGCCTTAATATATCTGTTCAATGGCTTTTGTGGTATACGGCTTATATGTTTGCCATTAATATCCACAACTGTTTCCTGTTTTGCATCACCCATACCCATAAAACACTCCTTTTTTATGTAAATCAAACCGAGGTTTTTTCTACAAAAAACGGAGGTTAAATACCTATAATTTTACGCCCTGTGATTCTACAATATTATTCCTATTTTTTCAAGCGTTTTTACCAATTTTTTATTAAAAAAATATCCCTATAAATCTAACCTCGGTTTGATTTACTTACTATAAAATTCGTCACAATGCCTGTGTTTTTAGGATATTTGATAACGAATATGGAGAGAATAAAAACATGAAAACATTATCATATATTCGGCAAAAATCAGGGTGGTTAATATTATCTGCTGTATATTTGTCTTTTGTGATAACAATAAATGCCTTTGGCGGTATTGTGACAGAACCAGTAAATACTTCATCACAAGAGCAATACGTTGACGTAAATGATATGAATAATGATGAAATTATTGCTACGTTAAAAAATGATATTAAGGCAATTGATGAACAAATGGCCCAGTGTAAAAAGCAAAAGAAAGGATGGACAGCCGCCACGGTCATAGGCGGTATAGGCATTGTTGGTACGGGTATTGGTGCATTGGTGCAAAATAATCAAATTAAAAATAAAAAAACTGAATTGAAAACTGCACAAGATGAGTTGAGAAGTATAAAATGATTAGGATGTTTTCTATCTTTTGTAGTCTGATGATTCTTGTGCCATCTGTTACGGTCGCAATTACATATCAATCTGAGATTTCCCGGTTAACGGCCGAAAAACAACGCAAATATGCAGAACTGGAAAAATGTGTAAAATCCGTCAAAGGATTAACAATTGCCGGTGTGTCTACGCTGGGGTTAACCGCCGGTGGTGTCGCATTAAACTTGTCACAGGCAGATAAAAGTAAAACATTGGACAGCCAAATCAATGCTACAAATAAACAAATTGAAAGAAAAAAACAAGAAATTGAAGAAAAGCGCATAAAAGAGGAACAAGAAAGACAAGCGCAAGCCAAGATGGCGTGTGAAACAGACGCTGAAAAGATATATACAAACGGCAGATGTATTGATAAAACGTTAATTCAGACGCCACAAACAACGGTTACCACAAAAACAGAAATCCCACAGGTGCAAACGGAAACAAAAATTACGGTAAATAATGATAACCCTGTTGCAACAGCGGATAGCATCATTGATGTAAAGTCACAAGAAAGATGTAAATCATATGCGTCTAAAATACATGGAACAGAATGCTATCAGGATTCTGATGGCAAATGGAAGTTACGGTGGATTGTCAAAGATGGGGACCCTTGCCCAATTAGCGAATGTTTTGATAAAACAAATACGGCCACCTGCAAATATGTTTGGATTCCAGAATCATTTGTATGTGTTGCGGACACTTGCAAAACCGGATATAAAGTGTTCGGTCATATGTGTCAAAAAGAAAATCCAATCACATGCGATGAAACCAAGGGCGAAATTGTCGCACCATCTGGCGATAAATGCATAAAACAAACAACGGGATTATCGGATAAAAGTTCGGATACACAAACATTGACTATGTCACAAGAAAAAAAAGAAGATAAGCGAACAAATTCCATCAGTTCTGACAAAGTAGAAGGTTTTGCATCAGAACAATCGTGCCGTACACAAGCAAACATCATAAGTGATAACGGAATAGAATGTGAATACAATTCTGATTCTAAAAAATGGGATTTGGTTTATACTATTCACGATGGTGATGTCTGTTCGTGCGACCCATCAAAAATGGGTCAGGACAATGCACAAACTTGCAAATATAAAAAGATGATGGATTATCATTTTGAGTGTATTGCCGCTACGTGTAAATCTGGTTATAAAATAAGCCAGTATATGTGTGAGAAAGAGTTAGATTATTAAAATATTTGTCTTATGATATTTTGATAGAATATTAGATGGTCCAAATAAATGCTTTTTACCAAATTGTAATGTTGGGTACCTCAAAATAGATAAATAATGTTACGATATAGAAAAAAACAGCGGATTAGTCATTGCCATAGGCCGTGACGGTAATTCATGCTATTGTGAAATATAAAACAGTAATTAGTGTTAAAAAAAGACCGGTAAAAATCGGTCCTTTAATTCTTGGTAGCGGGAGAGGGACTTGAACCCCCGACACGCGGATTATGATTCCGCTGCTCTAACCAGCTGAGCTATCCCGCCATAAACAACACAATTATATATTAACTTTTATCAATTGCAAGTGGCAAATTTGATTATATTAAAAGCCGACCCATCGGGCCATATTGGCATGTGCCAATGCAATTGCAATTGCGTCGGTTTCGTCCGGTGTTTTTGGATTGGCCGCCGGTAACAGTATACGAACCATTTTATAAATTGCGTCTTTATCGGCATGACCGGCCGATGTTAATGCCTTTTTTATTTTATTTGGTTCGTATTCATAAACCGGTATTTGATGGGTTGATATTGCAACAATTGCCGCCGCACGCGCATGCCCCAGAATCAATGTTGTTTTTGGGTTTTTATTAACGAATGTGATTTCAATACTGCATACATCTGGCGAAAACGTATCAATCAGTTTTGATACATCGTTAAATATAATCGCCAAACGTTCGGCAAATGTGCCATTTTTTGTCGGTAATATAACACCACTGGCCACATAATGACGGGCGGAACCCGCGCTGTCAATAATGGCCCAACCGGTGTGTAATAATCCTGGATCAATCCCTAGTATTCGTGTCATACGCGCATTGTATCACAAAATGCATATTTTAATCAACCGATGCAAACTGGCATTTGTTGATGTTTTATGATATAATACGCGTCGGCAATGGGGGAATGTTGATATGTCAAAAGACAAATATATTTCAATCGGTAAATCAGTCAGTGGTTTTTCATTTGCAAATTTAGGACTGTTTACAGGCTTTGCCGAAGGGATTTATAACGCGGTTTATTCTCTGGTAATTTTAGAGATATTAAAATCCAGTGCCGTTGTTGGTGTATATGTTGCGGTATATTCTGCATTTTGTATGTGTGTTGCATTGTTTGCAAATGAATTGTTTCGTCGGTTTTCCAAGGTACGTGTTTTTTATGCATCGATGACCGCATTGGCTGTATGCTATGCGATGATGAGTTTTTCTGTCCAGGCATCATCATTTATCACATTGGATTACACATCAGGAATAGCATTAACATTGGTTAATGTGTTAATACCACTGTTTATGTCTGATTTTTCACATGATGTTGGTATGGCAAAATTAAATTCGCGATATCACCTGTGGTTAAATATTGGGGCGTTGTTTGCGCCAACAATTGCGGTGTTTGTGGCGGGGTATGCGGGAAATCGCGCCGCATTTATGGCATCGGCCGCGATATATTGCGCATGTTTGTTCTTTTTCAGATATCTGCGGGTGGAACAGGCGGACAAGGTTATTACACCGGTAAACCCGCGGCGTACGTTTCGGTCACTGTGGCGTAATACGCTTGCATTCTTTCGTACACCGGGCATGTTACGTGCGTATACGATTAATTTTAGTTTTTATTCGTTGCGTGCAATGCGTTACCTGTATGTGCCAATTGTTGTCATTGAAAATGGTTTTTCCAAAGATGCATTGGGTTGGGTATTAACATTGGGTATTGTGCCATATTTATTCTTGTCGGAAATAATGGGTTATGCGGTGCGCCGTTTTGGCAAGAAATTGTGGTTAATTTTAGGTTTTGGTTCATTTGCGGCATTTTCTGCATTTGCAATGTTTGCAACCGGTTACCCGTTGTTGGCGACATTTGTTCTGTGGCAGGTTTCGTGTGCATTAATTGAACCGGTACATGATTTGATGTTTTTTGATGGTACAAAAAAGTCACAACAAACACGTTTTTACGGTGTATTTCGTACGTCGGCAAATTTACCCAGTGTTGTTGCCCCGGTAATGGCGGCGGCATTTATTACCATATTTGGAATGACATCGTCTGTTTGGTTGGTAACTGCATTAATCGGAACAATTGCGGTGTTGGTTGTATTGCCTGTTCGCGACAGGTGAACTTAATTTATGTTGCGTTTTTCCCTTTTTATTGCTATTGTCACATCGTTAAGAAAAGGGGAATTTTATGGCAAAGAAAGAAGCAGTCAAAGAAGCCGTTAAATCTGGAAAAAATCCTGCGCTGGAATCTGCGTTGGCACAAATACAAAAGCAGTTTGGCAAAGAAGCCATTATGAAAATGGGCGATGGTTCCCAACAGAATATAGAGGCGATTTCATCTGGTTCGCTGGGGCTGGACATTGCATTGGGAATTGGCGGTTATCCACGTGGTCGCATTGTTGAAATTTTTGGGCCGGAATCATCGGGTAAAACAACATTGGCCCTGCATGCCGTGGCAGAGGCACAAAAGAAAGGCGGCACATGTGCATATATTGATGCCGAAAACGCATTGGACCCAAGTTATGCGAAAAAATTGGGTTGTAATGTATCTGAACTGATTATATCGCAACCAGATTCTGGGGAACAAGCATTGGAAATCGCTGACACTTTGATTAAGTCTGGGGCTGTTGATGTTGTTGTTGTAGACAGTGTGGCGGCCCTGGTGCCCAAGGCAGAATTAGAAGGCAACATTGGTGATTCTTTTGTCGGTACAACGGCGCGGTTGATGTCGCAATCATTAAAAAAACTGGCCGGGTCGGTATCGCGCAGTAACACGTTATTAATATTTATTAATCAAATTCGTATGAAAATTGGTGTTATGTTTGGAAACCCGGAAACAACGTCGGGCGGTAATGCGCTGAAATTCTATGCGTCGGTACGCCTGGACATTCGTCGCACCGGCCAAATCAAAGATAAAGAAAACGTTATTGGTAACGAAACACGTGTAAAGATTGTTAAAAATAAAGTTGCGCCACCATTCCGTACGGTTGATTTCAAGATTATGTATGGCGAAGGGATTTCACGTATCAGTGAAATCTTGGATATGGGTGTAAAGTACGACTTTATTGAAAAGGCGGGGTCTTTCTATTCTTACAATAGCGAACGTATCGGCCAAGGTGAAGCGAACGCACGTCAATGGTTGCGTGACCATCCGGTGGCCCAGGAAGAATTATTGGCCAAGATAATGGCGCGGGCAAATGGCATTGCCGAAGAAATGACAACCGGTCCGGCAATTGATGATGATACGGATGATAATATAGAAAGTATCGATGAATAAAAAATAAATGCTGATTTCTGATTTTGGAATCAGCATTATTTAACTGACACAATGGGGGTATAAAAAATGGGAATTGGACGAACACTGGCATTAATGGACATAATTATTCGCGGGCATGTGTTGGTTCCACTGTGGTGGTCACGGGAACGTCGGCGCGAACATCGCTGTCGCGTGTTGGAAACGGCGATACCGCGGTATTTTCGGCGTTATTTACCGGCGGCCGCGGCCGTGCCAGAACGTCGCCCAGAAAAAAATGACAAAAATGAAAAGATTTTTACACTGTGGTTGCAAGGTGAGGATAACGCACCACCATTGGTCAAGGCATGCTTTCGCAATATCAGAAAAAATTGTAAACAAGAATTAATTGTATTGGATGAAAATACAATTTTTGACTATATCACCCTGCCCCCGGAAATTTTGGCAAAACGCCGCGCAGGCAAGATTAAGCATGCACATTTTGCCGATATTTGCCGGGTGGAATTATTATATGAACATGGTGGTATTTGGCTGGATTCAACAGGGTTTGCGACATCTGCAATCCCAGATTGGATTATAAACGAAGACTTTTTTGTATATATGGCTGGAACCAAAGTAGGCAGTCCGTACAGTTACATGCAAAATTGCTTTATTCGCGCACGTCGCGGGGCATATTTGTTGGATGCGTGGCGTGCGATGATATTGGATTACTGGATGCATGAAAACCATGCGTTTGATTACTTTATGCACCAATTGTTGTTCAAGACATTGGTTACAAACGATGCGCGTGCAAAAAAGTATTTTGCAAAAATGCCGCATGTTGACCAAGACCCGACGCATGCGCTGTGGTGGGCAATTGCGAACGAACCATTCAGTAAAAAACTGTTTGATGAATATACATGTGATGCGTTCTTTCAGAAAACAACGTATAACAGCCCATGGGCAAAAAATCCCATCCCGGGCAGTGTAGCCGACACAATGATTAACAAAATGTAATATAGAGGAAATGTAATGCCAGCGATATCTATAATCATTCCAATGTATGGCGTGGAAAAATATCTGCGCCGGTGTTTGGATTCCGTACTAAATCAGACATTTTCCGATTGGACGGCCGTTTGTGTTGATGACGGCAGTCCCGATAATTCCGGCAAAATTGCCGAAGAATATGCCGCACGCGATAAACGCTTTATCGTTGTGCATAAACAAAATGGCGGTCTGTCGGATGCACGCAATTATGGGTTGCCATATGCAACAGGTAAATACATTATGTATCTGGACAGTGATGATTTTATTCATCCACAAACAATGGAAATTGCGTATTACATGGCGTGCCGTGATAACAGTGATATTGTATCATACACATACGACCGGTTTTATCGCCCGCAATTAATGGTGCGGCACATATTGCATATGGACACAGATAATGTTGTACCGCATGGTATTCGCCACCGCTATAAAACGACACGCATAAGCAGTATGATTACCAATGACATATATAAATATGCAACCGAACGTGCACATAATATGTTTAATGTGCGGCGACGTTGGCTGATTAAGCATTGCCAGGTTTGGAAAAATATGTATCGCCGTGAATTAATTGCTGATACACCGTTTATCAAGGGGATTTTGTTCGAAGATTTTCCATGGTGGTCCGCCATAATGTTAAAAAATCCGCGTGTGACAATTGTGAATTTACCACTGTATTATTACATACCAAATTTTGGTGGAATTGTATTAAGCGCGAAACAGTTGCGCATAATGCAATCGCTGTGTGCGGGCATTCGCGACGCATACACGCGATATAAAAATTCGGCCACAGAATATCAAATGCGTAAATGGTCAGAAAACTTTCGTTGGTATTTTATAAAATGGGCATTTCGCAAGGTGCGTTATCTGAAATCAGAATCAGATTTAGCAACCGCGCGCGAATTGTTGCGCGAATTGGAATCAATTGGCGCGATGGATGGTGCAACACGCCATTGGCATCATGATTTACGTTGCAAGATATGTTGCTTTCTGCGTGGATAATTAAATGACTGTACGTGTTGCATTTTGTTTGCGCGATATGAATATTGGCGGCGTGGAAAGTGTTCTGACACGCACGTTGGACCGTTTGTGCAAAAACACCGAAATAAAAATCGTTGTTTGCCTGTATACGCCGGTACGCGTCGTGTGGCGCGAATGGTTTGCATCGCATCCGGAAATAGAATTGCGTGTTATTTACCCGCATATGGGAACCGACCTGCCACGTGGTTTTTTATGGCGCGTATTACAACATGGGGTGCGTGACATATATCGCGCGATACGGCGTATGTTTGTTGTACCGCGTATGTTGCGTGATATTGATGTGTTTATTGATTACTATGATTTTGATTGGTGGCATGAATTACGACGCATACACAAACCAAAGATTGCATGGTGGCATTCATCTGTAAAAAAATTTATGCATGGCCATTACATAAAACGTGTTACAGGTTATTATAAATTTGTTGTTTTAACAGATGCATTTGCGGATGTTATTCGTCATACATACCCAGATATTTCCACCCGTGTTATTCGTATTTATAACCCAATTGATATTGCGGTGGCACGTGACAATGCAACCCGTGTTCCACGCCGTGATGGCGATTATTTTGTTTGTGTTGCGCGTCTGGTAAATGGTAAAGATATTGAAACCGTAATTCATGCATTTGATATGTTTTGGCAAAAAAATAATCAACCAGATACAGATTTATTGATTGTTGGTGATGGCTATGCCCGTCCGCGATTTGATGCATTCGCGCAACGTGTTTTGGCCAAAAAACATATTATATTTACCGGTGCGGTTGATAATCCGTTTGGGTTTATTGCGGGTGCACGCGCAAATATTTTATCGTCCCACGGCGAAGGGTTTGCTCTGGTTTTAATAGAAGCCGCTGCTGTTGGAACACTTAATATCGCATCTGATTGTGAATTTGGGCCGCGTGAAATTTTAATGGATGGCAATGCAGGTATTTTGTTTAATGTTGGTGATGCTGATGCATTGGCCGCGGCCATGGATGCGGTTTACAACAATACCATTGATACAGACAAAATGGTAAAACGTGCCACAGAAAATCTGAACAGGTTTGATATAAAACAAATAAACAAAATAATCCAAGATTTAGTATTAACGGCCCGTATTAACGAATAAAATATAGCGCGGTCATTGCCAGGTTATATCTGGCATTTCTTAAACCGCACAGGGATTTTTACAACCCATTTAATACCCAACATGCCCGGTTTGCCAATTGCGTAAATTGGCCGGAAAATGCGTTGCATAATGCGGGCAATATGTATGTAATTTTCACCATGTGCGATGCGGCGTGTAACATCGTTTATTGTTCCGTTTCCACGACGGCGCAGATGGTTTACCCAATCTGGACCACGGCGTGCGGCCTTGGTTAATAACATTTGCATATCAACCGCGCCAAAGTGTAACAGGTATAAATTTTCATCAATGTGAAAACTGTGCCCGTGCACATGATGAAAGCCAGATCCCCATCGCACAGGCTGGTTTAGTACAACTGGTTTTGTATAGCGTGTGGACAACAATGCAAAACCGCGTTGTTCTAACATTGGTTTATCAATATTCAATTGTTGTTCTGTATTCATATTTTGTCCGATATCCAGCCCCAGTCCCGATACAGACGTTTTTATATTTATTTCAGACAAGTATTCAGATAATGTTTTATTTATTGCCGGGTCAACGATTAAAAATTCGTCTGTATCACAACCAATAACCAAATCATATCCATCATTAAACAGACGTTTTGCCATATCGGAAATTTTTCCAATTCTGTATTTATCGCCCGCGGCCCGCGACATATCAACGTGTGGTAATTTTGTGATATTTGCATTTCCGGCATTTGTCGGAATTTCTTGGTCAATGCCATCCAATATTATATACAAGTTTTCATTACCAATTTGTGAACCATAGTATTCAATCCACCGTGACAAAAAAAATTCGTCGTTCCGTGCCATTGTGATTGCTGCGATACGTTTAGTAGATGTCATAATTGCCCCCGAAATAATTTTTTTATTCCATAAATTGCGCCATGTATTTTTGCCGAAATCCACCCGCGGTGTAATATTGTATCAATATATTTTCTGCCGTATACGCGTTGCGCATTTTCAATAATTGCAATGCGTAAATCGGTATCAATTTGTCGTAATACATAATTTATCTGTGGGCCAATTTCACCATTGTGACGGGTAAACGCAACCTTTTTCATAAAAGGCATTTTTTTGCGATACAGTTTTTTTATATTGTTATACACACCGCGACCAGGTACAGAATACAAACACATCCATTTACCACCGGCATGTTCAACGCCGCGCGTAAAGCCATGTTCATATAATGCGGTTATTGCGCCTTTGGATGGTTGTTTTGTAACAGACGTAATAAATGTATTAAACCAATCTGATAAAAATACATTTTTTCGCATTCCGATAAACCATGATTGAATGTGTGGGTGTTCGCGCTTTGGATTTTCAACGATACCAAATGCGTCTGTGTCCGCTGATTCCATACGTTCCAAATACGGCAATAAATAATACAATGGTCCATATACAGAATCGTTTATCATGTAAACCACATCATAATCCGATAATGCCAAATTATCATGCGCCCAGATGTACGCGCGCTTGTACGATCCAAAATCATATTCGCCATGTCGATGCGCCATTGCATGTAACACATATGGTTTTAATTTATTTAATTCAGATATCTTACAATCGGAATCCATACACAGTACAACATCACCCTGTTCTGACAATGCCCGTACATAATACATTATTGACGCATCAATGCGCCCGTCTGTATCATAACCTGCAAATAAAAACAGTCGTTTCATCGGTAAATAATATTTACTTTTGTACATGACTAAGATACACTATCGTTCAAGATTTTGCAAACAAAGAAAAGGTCTATTATGCCAGTGACATTTTTCGCGGATAAACAGTACCAAAAATATACCAAGAATAAAATTCAACGCGTAAAAATCGCCACACGTGATTTAATGGTGGATGTTGTTGAAAATGGTAAAATTGTTGTTAATCCGTCAACACATGCATACGGCGTGTTTGATGCAAATAACAAATTTGTAAAATCATCATTACAGTACAAGGGTAAAACACATCAATTCATTCCAAAATATCCGTCTGGTCAAATTGATGTTATGAACGGCGATGCCGTTTTTATGGGATATGTGGTAAATCATTTTGGGCACTTTTTAATTGAACAATTGTCGCGTGCGTGGGGTGTGTTAAAGCATCGCACACCGGGGATGAAGTTTGTGTTTGTAAATAATCGTGGAATTGTTGTGCCCGGGTATGTGTATAAATTTATGAAATTGCTGAATATTTCAGAATCGGATGTTATGGTTTTGGATGCGCCGTGTAAATTTAACCGTGTTTTTATTCCGGAACAATCGTTTAGGCTTAGTAATACTGTATATTGCGCCCCAGAATTTGTTACGGCGTTTCGTGAAATGGCACATAACACAAAATCAAAGTATGATTATGACAAAGTTTATGTTTCGCGCGCCAAATTGCCAAATGACATTCGTACATATGGCGAAGAAAAGATTCAGAATATATTCCAAGATAATGGTTTTACAGTTATTTATCCAGAAACATTAGATTTATTTGACCAGGTGGCGATTATGAAAAATTGTCGTGTCTTGGCCGGATGCGCGGGTACTGCATTACATTTGGCATTATTTATGGAAAATGCTGAACGTGTTATACAAATAAAAAGAAACACCATTAACAATGACAGTGCGTACGTCCAATATGCTATTAACACTTTGGTTGGTGCAGATTCTGTGTTCGTTTCGGGGTCGGTTGAAAAATATAAATCCGGACATGGTGGCAATCACGCACCGCAAATAATCGGAATTACAGACGATATGGCACGTTTTTTTGATTGTGAACATTTTGTTTATAGTGACACATCCGCGGTTGCGGCGTCGGATTGGGATTCTTATGAAACGCAATTGAAATTATTCCAAGAAAATAATGGTGGTGCGTTTATATTAAAAGTTAAAAAGCGGTTTATAAAGTACATATCGTGTCTGGTACCGGGGCGCATAAATCGCGACAGATTCAGACGTTGGTTGAAAAATCATTTATAAAATATGGAAAAAATATGTCTATCAAGTTATATTCAAATATATTTTGGAAACTATATTTTAATCGCCAGATACGACGTCAACAGATGCGTTCGGTTGATGGATGTACGCTTGTTACAAATGGTATTATCGCAAACGAACATTTATCTGGTTATGGTGTGTTTGATGATAAATTAAATTTTGTTGGCACATCCATTTGTCATCGTGGTGGCGGGAAAAACATCGTCCCCACAAAAATTAATAAATCAGGCATTGAATACATTGACCAAGATGTTGTGTTCTTGGGCGGGATATTGGGGCATTTTGGTGATTTCTTGGTGAATAATTTAACCCGCGTATATGCCTTGTTACAAGACCAATACAATGATTGGCATGTTGTGTTTGTAAATGACAAGAATATAAACCCAATCCCAGAATGGTTGTATGTTTTTTTAGAATTGGTAAATATTCCACGCGAACGTGTGATTATACTGAACAAAACAACACAGTTCAGAAATGTCTTGGTGCCAACCCAAGGTTGGGATTTCCCAATTTGGTCATCGGATGAATGTAACAATGTTTTTGATGTAATGGCAGATAATGTCGGCAAATGTGATACCAAATGTTATGATAAAATTTACTTGTCGCGCGATGCATTAAACCTAAGAAGAACGTATGGCGAAAAATATGTTTCAGAAATATTTAATAAAAATGGTTTCACAATTATTTATCCAGAAACATTATCATTAAAACAGCAAATTGCATTGGTTCGCAACTGTCGCGTTTTGGTGGGGTGTGCGGGAACTGCGTTACATTTGGCATTATTTATGAAACCGGGCGGTTGTGTTATTCAGATTAAAAGAAACAGTCAAATCAAAGATAATTCATCTATGCAATATTTGATAAATAAAACCAAGAAATTAAACAGTGTATTTATTTCAGGGGCAATAGAAAAACGTTCGTCTAAACATTGTACGACCGTTCCACAGATTATCGGATTAAATAAATATTTACGAAAATTCATGGATGAAAATGGTTTTAATTACGATAAACAAATGGCGATAATAGATGAATTAACATGGAATGAATATAATACAGAACTGATAAATTATAACAAATCACACGATGGGATGTTTGTTGATTTATTGAAAAGAAAGTTTATAAAGATAACATCTTGTTTTGTTATCGGGCGCACACGGCGTGCGTGTTTCAGAACAAAAATGAAATCATGGTTGCATGTAAATTAAAAACGCCCATTTGGGCGTTTGGTTTTAATTATCCGTGGCCAGACGATATGCCTTTTTACGACGTGTGCTGTCCAATTCTTTTTTGCGCAGGCGAATTGTTGCCGGTGTAACCTCTACTAATTCGTCATCTTGAATGTATGATAACGCCTCTTCCAGACTAATCTTGCGCGGCGGGGCCAGGAATAATTTCTCGTCTGCGGTGACGGAACGCACGTTGGTTAATTCTTTACCGCGTATCGGGTTTACCTCTAAATCATTTTCCTTGCTGTGTTCACCAATTATCATACCCGAATATACTTCGGTTTGTGGGCCGATAAACAATACACCACGTGGTTCCAGGTTGTGTAATGCATATGTTGCCGATGCGCCGTTTTCCATTGATACCAATACACCCGGACGGTATTGTTGGATTGGGCCGCGATATGAATCATATTTATCAAATACGCGGTTCATAATACCGGTGCCGCGCGTGTCGGTACGGAATTCCGACAGATACCCAATTAATCCACGTGATGGTGCAGAAAACACAATACGTGTTTTTCCGGCACCGGATGATTTCATTTCGGTGATTGTTGCCTTGCGTTTCGTCATCTTTTCAATAACAACGCCGGAAAATTCATCGTCAACGTCAATTACAACCTCTTCAATTGGTTCTAACTTTTCACCATTTTCATTTGTTTTCATAACGACGCGTGGGCGGCTAACACTTAATTCAAACCCTTCGCGGCGCATTGTTTCAATTAAAATACCCAACTGCAATTCGCCACGTCCAGATACCTCAAACGCTTCGTTATTTTCACTTTGTGTGACGCGCAGGGCAATGTTTGTCTCGGCTTCCTTGAACAATCTTTCGCCAATCATACGTGATGTTAATTTTTTGCCGGACTTGCCCGCCAACGGGGACGTGTTTACAAAGAATGTCATGGTCAGGGTTGGTGGGTCAATCGGCATTGCGGGAATTGGTTCGGTTACGTCTGGCGCGCACAGTGTATCCGCCACGGTTGCCCGTGAAAAACCGGCCAATACGACAATATCGCCCGCCGATGCCGATTCACGTGATATTTTTTCAACGCCACGATGTTCAATAATTTTTGTAATTTTGGCATTTTCAATAAATTCGCCATTCATATTTATTGCCTTGACGCTTTGGCCAACGCGCACCGTGCCGGATTCAATTTTACCGGTTAATATGCGGCCAACGTACGGGTCTGCTTCCAGTGTGGTGGCTAACATTGTAAACGGTGCATCCAATTGACAGCGTTCGCCATTGCAATCTGGGGCGGGCACATGGTCAATAATTAATTGAAACAGTGGTGTTAAATCCCGATGTTCATCATTTAAATCGCGTACCGCCCAACCGTCGCGCCCAACCGCGTACAGGTATGGGAAATCCAACTGTGAATCTGTGGCACCCAATCTATCAAACAAATCAAATGTTTCAGATAAAACTTCGTCCGGGCGGGCATCGTTACGGTCAACTTTGTTAATGCATACAATCGGCCGCAGGCCCAATTTCAAGGCCTTGGACAAAACAAATTTTGTTTGTGGTAATGGTCCTTCGGCGGCATCAACCAACAATACCACGCCATCAACCATGGACAATATACGTTCCACTTCGCCACCAAAGTCCGCGTGTCCCGGTGTATCAACAATATTAATCTTGTATTCGCCCCATTGGATTGACGTTGGCTTTGCAGATATTGTAATACCGCGTTCGCGTTCAATGTCGCCACTGTCCATGACACGGTCTTCAACCTTTTCGTTTTCACGAAATGTGCCGGCCTGTTTTAACATATTATCAACCAATGTTGTTTTTCCATGGTCAACGTGTGCGATAATTGCAATATTGCGAATTTTCATGTCTTTATCCCTTGGATTTATTTGATTTTTTTGCGAATTTGCGACAAATTTTACTATATAAAATCAGATTTTCAACAAAAACATTAAAAAACATTGACAATAAATTAATTTTGTCTATATTATACAGCGTATTAATAGTGAACAAGAGGGGGTGCCTGATGAAACAAGATGTTTACCAAGAAAACGTTGTAAAAGAAGCCTTGATGGAGTATGCGAATCTGGCACAGCAGGCCGGTGATTATTTCGCCGGGGAAGTGTCGGCAAATGAACGTGATGCAATCCGCCTGGAAGTGTCGTATATGAAACATATTGCGCAAAATCCGCGCAGATATTTGCATCCAAATCGTGCATTTCTGTATTCGCGTGGTTCAACAGATGCGTGGACCGCAACGGTTAACGATGATATTATCGCCCAGGGTGGATATAATATGATTCCATACAAAAAAATAACGATGGCGCGTAACGACAAGGTTGTTAATTATCGTGGTGTTACATTTGCGTCTTTGTCGCCAGATGATTGTGTGCGTGTGGGGTTTGATTATTTATGTCGATTGATAATAGACTTTTATCGTGATGATGATTTTTTAAGCCTAAGAAGACTGATGAGTGTTTGCAATTTTATCACGCGGCATACAGACGAAAGTCCAAATGTTACACTTAGCCAAGAAGATATTGAACGTGAAAATATTCGTTCTGTTATGCCAAAGCTTAACGCACAACGGCAATCTGTGTTGGCAAAATACCGTCAACAGATGCAACAGCATTAAAAACGGTCGTGTGTCCTGACAAATTCGCGCAGGAACGACGCGTCAAAATCACCCATTATTTGGGTCAGTGAATAATCACGGTGCCCATCGGGTGAAATTGTAAAGTCTATTGTTTTTGGTTCTGGTGATGTGCCGCGCATAGTCATCTGAAATGCGGCATCCATTTTGCCGTCGTTTATGGAAATATTGCCGTGTGCATCCACATGCCGCATGCGAATTTCAATTGGGTTTACACTTTGGAAATTGCCATTTGTATATGTACCCGAAATATGCATTTGCTTTATTTCAGATTCACCACCGGCCAGCATATTACCCAACGCGTATTCTGCGTTCAATTTTGTTATTTCACCCGCCTGTGAATAAAATTCATCTGTGCCAATGCCAATTAATACACCGCCGTCAAATGCGGCATCAATTTCACCGGTCATATTATAAAATATGTCGTGTGCAATTTGCCCCGATGTCTGAATATTCAATTCGGCGGTTACACGCGAATCGCGAACATTTATCGGCATCTGGTCGGTCAGTATTTTCCCATGTGTTGCAAATCGATTTAATTGGGCAAATATGTTGTAATTATTTTTATCGCGCGTGATTGTTGCCAATACGTTTCCGCGGTCATCGTCACTGATTGAAAATGTCTGAACATTTGGCTTTAATGAATAAACAAAGTTCCGATATTCATCACCATTATAAATCATTGTACCCGCGGTTAATGATATATTCACCGGTAAATTAAATACCTGTATCAGTGGTGCATTTGTTAAAAATTCCCGTTCAGAATAATTATCAATAAAGTCTTGGGAAACAAATGCGTCAACATCCAAAATATCGGTTTCCAGTGTAATATTTGTTCCGTTTGCCGTGCCGTGGAATTCATGGCCTGCGATTTTTACGGTTAATTCAGAAATTGTTCCGTTATCATATTTACCGGACACAACATACGCCAAATCATTCATTGTGGACGTGTCAATATTAGGAATCAAATCCTTGATATTATCGCCATATAAATAAAAGTAATTGTCATACATACTGATTTTCCATCGGCCAGATGTGGGCGTAAATTCCATCATGTCGCCTGTCCATGAAAAATCGCCGGTTGCATTGCGCATAAATTCTGGAATAAATTTTATGTCTGCATTTCCCCAATTTAACGGCTTGTTACGCGCATACCGATATGTGGCACGCACATTTGTGCCATCAACTGAAAACACGCCTGCAATATCGGCAAAGTCAAATTCAACCGTGCCGCGGCGTGCAATGCGGTGAATTTCACTTAAAAAAGTATCGTATGCGGGCATATTTTCATCAGATTGTAATTTTATTGAAAACACATCGTTATTCACATTAACTGTACCGTGAATATTGCCATATGTAAATTCGTCACACCGCCATATTTCCGGCGTACCCGAAAACAGACACATTACCGTTTGTCCATCAAATGGTGCGGTTATCATAATATTATGTGCGCCACCTGCATCAATAACACCACCCGTTACCGCAACATCATCGGCAATAATGTTTGCAATCTGAATCTGAACCTGGGTACCAATTGCATTCATTTTCAGGTGTCCAAACTCAAAATCCCCCAATCGCAGGTTTCCATAAAAATCTAAATCAAATGTCGTACGGTAAAACATGCGGTTTGGGTTCAATAAAAATGAAAAGTCATAATCAATATTATGTGCACGTAATTGAATATTTTTATCGCCATTGGGCATTAATTCAATGTTACCGGTAAAGTTATTCGCCGTAATATTCTTGAACTTTACGCCCCAGTTCCCGTCCCATTCGAAATCTGCAGTAATGCGCATGTTACCAATTATGCGCGGTGTGCGAAATTGAAACCATGAATTAACGTTTGGTGTTTCAATTTGCATATGGCCGCGTGCCGCACCATCATTCATTAACACACCTGTCATGGTCAGGTTGTTCGTATGATTTATAATTGTAAATTCATCACCGTTATATTCAACATCGTAACGATGTTGGTCTGTGCGAACGATGCCGTTAAAGTTACCATCGCGAATTTGACCAGAAACAATTTCATAATCTTTGTCCAAGAAACGAATTACACTGTCACGCAGGTCGATATTATAGTTTAATGTTGTTGGTATCAATCGTTCAATTTCCATGCGCATTCCATGCACGGCAATATTTCGGTTTAGTGTTGCATTACGAATATCAAACATTGCACGCATTGGCACACCAAATACCAATTTATCAATATGACCATTTGGAATAACAACGTCGCGTGCAACAATTGTTGCCCCACCGGCCAGACTGAAATGTACATCGCCATTTATTGTTGCCGAAACGCCCGTTTGATCGGCAAATGCGATTTCTATTTTATTGCGCATATTGTTCAATGTAAACATTGGCGGCACAATCAACGCCGCAATGACGCACAGCAACAAAATCGCCGCCGTGGCGATAAGAAAACGTCTGAAACGTCTGATGTTACGCAGTTTCATTCTCTCTTTAATACTCTCGCTTGTAATTTGATTATAATGAATTATATTAATGGTTGTGAACAAAAAAATGACCAAGAATAACAGTATCTTTCAATTAAGCAGTTCGTACGCCCCCATGGGCGACCAACCGGGTGCCATATCTGAATTGGTGGCCGGTGTTCGTGATGGCCGCCGGTCCCAAGTGTTATTGGGGGTAACAGGTTCTGGGAAAACATTCACAATGGCGAATGTGATTGCAGAATTATCGCGCCCTGCCCTGCTGATGGCACCGAATAAAATATTGGCGGCGCAATTATATACGGAAATGAAATCATTTTTTCCGCATAACCATGTTGAATACTTTGTTTCCTATTATGATTATTATCAGCCAGAGGCGTATATGCCCACCACCGACACGTATATTGATAAAGACGCATCAATAAATGAACAATTGGACCGCATGCGCCACAGTGCGACACGTGCCATGCTGGAAGAACGCGACGTTATCGTCGTGTCGTCTGTGTCTGCAATTTATGGTATGGGTTCGCCGGAACAATATTCGGGAATGCGGTTGGTTCTGAATCCGGGTGATAAAATTTCAATGCATGATGTAATGCGCGCATTGGTTGATATTCAATATAAACGTAACGATATGGCATTTGAACGTGGTGATTTTCGTGTGCGCGGTGATACCTTGGATGTGTTTCCATCACATTCAATGGACCGGGCGTGGAAATTATCATTCTTTGGCGACGAAATCGAAGAAATTTGGGAATTTGACACACTGACCGGTGCGAAATTACAGAAACTGGGGCGCATTGCGGTGTACCCAAACACACACTATGCAACCCCTATGCCAAGCATATTACAGGCAATTGGTCAAATAAAGGCCGACCTGAAAGAACGTTTGGACTATTTTCATGAAAATATGAAATATATCGAAGAACAGCGTTTGCGGGAACGCACAAACTTTGATATTGAAATGATGGAAAATACCGGAACATGCCGCGGAATTGAAAACTATTCACGGTATCTGTCGGGGCGTGCCCCAGGCCAGCCGCCACCAACCCTGTTCGAATATTTACCACACGACGCGGTATTGTTTATTGATGAAAGCCACGTTACCGTGCCGCAAATTGGCGCGATGTCGCGTGGTGACCGTGCACGCAAAGAAACATTGTCACACTATGGATTTCGTTTACCGGCGTGTATTGATAACCGGCCATTGACATTTGATGAATGGGATGCATTGCGACCGCAAACAATATTTGTTTCGGCGACCCCGGCGGAATGGGAATTAACACAATCGGGCGGTATTGTTTCCGAACAGGTTATTCGCCCAACGGGCCTGTTGGACCCAGAATGTACCGTTCGCCCCACTGAACACCAGGTTGATGATTTATTAGACACATTAAAGAAAACACATGGCCGCGCGTTGGTTACAACACTAACCAAAAAAATGTCGGAACAATTAACCGATTACCTGAACGAAAACGGCGTTCGTGCAAAATATCTGCACAGTGATATTGAAACGCTGGAACGTATTGAATTGCTGCGTGATTTGCGATTGGGTAAATATGATGTATTGGTTGGAATTAACCTGTTACGCGAAGGTTTGGATGTTCCCGAATGTGAATTGGTTGCAATTATGGATGCCGACAAGGAAGGATTCCTGCGGTCAACCCGTTCATTGATTCAGACAATTGGTCGCGCGGCGCGTAATGCAAATGGGCGTGTGATTTTGTACGCGGACAAGATAACCGATTCTATGCGGGCTGCGCTGGATGAAACGGCCCGTCGTCGTGAAAAACAAATGGCGTATAATGCGGCACACGGTATCACACCAAAAACCGTGCAAAAGGCAATATTTGATGAAGTTGGTGAAAAACAAGATAAAACAGATAAAAAACGTCGCTTTGTTTATACATCAGACGGTGTTATGGATGCCGAAACATTGCGTCGTGAAATTAAAAAGTTGCAAAAACAAATGAAAACCGCCGCCGAAAATTTAGAATTTGAGGTGGCCGCCGAAATCCGTGATACAATCCATAAAATGGAAGACGATTTATTATTACTGGAATAAAAAAATGAAATCAGAATATATACTAGAAAACGTTGAACAAATGCGGGAATTTGCACGTCGTTTTGCGCATACCCTGACCGCACCACGTTGTGTTGCACTGCATGGCGATTTGGGTATGGGAAAATCAGAAATTGCCCGCGCAATAATCCAAGAATTACGCGGCGCAAATACTGTGGTCCCCAGTCCGACATTTACAATCGTGCAATCGTATGGTGGTATTTCACACTTTGATTTATATCGCATAAATGATGCGTCGGAATTAACGGAAATCGGTCTGGATTATGCATTGCAAAACGATATTACATTAATCGAATGGCCCGATATCGCATTAAATATTCTGCCGCATGATGCGATTCATCTGTACATAACACAATATGGCAATGGCCGGAAAATTATGATTAATCCCGACCATATGTAAATCCACTGCCACGCAAAGGTGGATATAGTTTCTGTTCCACCATATCAAACATTCCGTTTTGGGTTATGTGCGTGTTACCAATTTGCATGCCGGCATACACCGGTACCCAATGACGGTACAACACATTACCATGCCACAGTTTGCAATATGATATTTTCATGCGCCCAACCTGGGGCGTACCCGCCTGATTAAACGAAAACATATACATTGGCCGCGATGTTAACGTTGTCGCAACCGGGGTTAAATTGTATTCTGTGTCATCAATTCGCGCCGCCCCATTCGCATTCAGGTACATTACACGCCATTCACCGTTTGAATAAATTTTTCTAAATACATTGTCGCCATAATTAAAGCCACTTAGATAATTATTAGCACAATAAAACCCAAATGCGTTTGTGCCATTTCCCATCACGGAATTGGTGTCGCGTGCACCAAATGGGTTACCGCCCGAACCGCCGCTGGATGCGCCAACATACATAATGCGGCATTCAATTGCCGTGTCCATTGTTGGAACAACACCGGTGTTGATATATGATTGTTCAGATTCCGCATTGCTTAAATACAGGTTCGGATTGGCCCAGAGTAGGCGACCATTATCGATAACATAGTCTTGTGTCATATCAACTGCGGCGGTTAATTTTATATCGCGCACATATGAAAATGGAATGGTTGTATTTGTGGTTATTAATGTATCGCTATCATCCACCCGCCAACGATTATGCACA
>JAFUTJ010000016.1 GCA_017471445.1 Alphaproteobacteria bacterium
ATTGCGGACAAAATTTGACATTAACAAAATACGCGCATATGGTCGTGGCCAAGACGAATGTTACACAAAAAAAGCAGATGACGTATCATGCCGCAAAGTCGTTGTAACATTTGACGAGGGGCGTTGCAGAAACTGATTACAATCCCCCATTCCATGGCCCCAACCCTGTCGGAACCTTTTTAACAAAACAGGTAACGGAAATTTATGAGTTTGTATTGTTGATTTGTGAATTAAAACGCGCACCTGCCCCACGCGGGCGGGGAATTACTTTATACATTTACCGGAATTAATACGTAATATTCCCATGATTAAAACACGATGGATTCCCGCCTGTGCGTGAATGACGATCGCAAATGGCACAGAGATGCCCATTATAAACATGCCACACATTGGCGGGGGCGCGCCAACGCCAGTGCTGGTCACGCGCCCCCCGCAACACAACCCCGCCCCGTCCCACTTTCGCTGCACGCCCGCGGTCCACACCGCCCCAGGCGTGGAATTTGCATCGTGGAACACAGAACGGCGTTCCACCACGCCATCATATACCGCGGGCGCGCGGTATCCCATGCAATCGTTTACGGTTGCGCCCCCCAGGGAATTGCGAATTGTGAACACAATTCGCAACATGATTAAAATGCCTGCGGTGCCAGTTTATGCATACCGCACAAACTGCCCCCCCCCGGCATTCGCCGGGGTGACGGGAATAGAGAGAACCGACCAGCGTTCTACTATGCTGTCATTCCCGCGCGGGAATGACAACACTATGACTAGTCGCAATATAAATGTGTTTGATAATATCATCACACAACAGAACATCGGACGAAATTGGCCAGAATAGATGTTTTTTATTGTCTGCTGTTCCCGGGCGACGCATACACGTTTTAATTCATAATTCAGCAATCCAAAATCATAAACCTTGCAATAAAACAAATCCGCCGCATGGCAGATTTGTTTTGTTTTAGGAGATACACAACAAAGAAACTAAGTTACGGATTTGTCGCACATACCGCCGCGTATTCAGACAAAGAATCATTGGCGACACATGTACTGCCCGATGCCGTGCACGCCGTGTATATCAGCGTTACACTATTGCTGTTTGGGGCACGATAATTTATCTGGGCGGCCGCACACTGATTCAAATCACTTAATGTCTGGCATGCATATTGCCACGATGCGCAATCCGTCACTTCGGCTGTTGGCGCAATCGTATCCGGCAGATGCAGATTCCATTTCACATAAATGTCTTTTAATGTATCAATCGTGTGTGACTTCTTATAACCAATCCGATTCAGACCATCACCAACACGGCAATTAATGTTGTTCTTTTCAACAAATGCAGTAATTGCCGTTGCCAACCCACCGGTTCCCGCACCAATGCCCGCACCGATAGCCGTCGTTTTCAGCCGGTTACCTTTTTCGCCGTTATTAATTAAATCAGCCATATCTTTATTAAACACCTTGGCCAATGAATCCAGGTCTTTCTTGATATCTGTTGCATTGCGACAATCCGCATTCGCCGAACAGTATATCCCACTGCCGCTGGCAATTGCCTGGTTCAATGGCGTGAACAAACAACCGGCCTGGGCTTTTTTAATGGCGGCCTGCAGTTCTTGGTTTTCCAGCATCTGCTGCTGCGCAAACCATTCCCAATTTAACGGCGCGTTTTCAGCAGTGTTTTCTATCTGTACTAACTTTACAAACTCTTCACCAACTCTCACAACTACATCTACTAATTGGTTATATTGCGTGCAGTCTTTTTGATTACCATTGCCATCACTGCATGTAACTTTGGTCTTTATTTCGGCACTCAACCAATCAACGGAATAATTTTTCGCGCAACCATTCGCCGCATCCTTTACATTGTTATAACGGTCAAACAAATTAACTATTTCGGTACACGCGTCCGCGGTAATACCATCGGCATGATTGATACGATTAGACTGATTTATAAAATAATCACTGACTATATCAAATTTACCACTTAATTGTTTGGCCAGCATTTCGCGATGTTTTTCATTATTACAGTCAAATGCACGCGCACCATGTCCGGCAATTGCACCAATACCCGCCCCCAGCAACGTGCCACCACCAATGCCGACAACCGCCGCAGTATGCGTGTTATTCAACAACGAAAAATCAAACAAGTCTTTATTGCATGTAAACGTGCTGCCTGCGGATTTCCAAACCTCGGCCGGGGTATCATCACCCGCCGCACCAAACAGCCAACTGTTCTGAATCAATTTGTCGTTATTGTATGCCGCAACACGCAGTAAGCAATCTGCATTTGCAGCATCCCAACGGGCATAATGCCCACGTTGCCCATCAACACCCGGATTGCCATCGTTCACGGTTACACCCATCGGGTTCGCCTTGGTCAATGAATTATTCTGTTGGCCGTTATATGCACCAACCGTTCGGTTATATTCAGACGTTGTTGCGCCAGAATTTGCAACCGCACTGAACGATGCACCATACGTGTTTTTATCCAATAACCAACACGTATTTTCCGCCTGGTTCGGGGTCAGCCCCGTCCGCCGCAGAACAAACGCATAGTATTCCGGTTGAACGCGACGGGAATTAAAATCAATCCACACATTAGACGATGCATTATACACATAACGACAGTCTTTACGCACAGTGCGACAACGGTCGACCTGGGCGGCACATAATCCCATGCCATTAACCACAGCGTTACGAACATCTGCGTTAAACATATCGTTCAGACCATTCGGTAACGCACCATTATTAATGCACGTCAACAGGTCATTCATACACTGTTCAATTGTGTAATCGGTATCACGAACACCACCATCGGGACAATCCGGTGTTGGTTCCGGGTCGGGATCTGGATTGGGGTTCGGATTTGGATTATCCGGATTATTCGGTTGAACCGGAACAATTGGCACACCAACAACACCACCATTATTATTCAGGTTTTGTGTAATATTTCCCAACGCATTAATCGGCAATGTTGGCATCGTCGGCATACGCGCCGCCGTCGCACCATTTGCCGTATTACGCCCCGTATGCGCCGTGTTTCCACGTGCAGGATCGGCCGCGTATGCCATACCAACCACGGCACACACACCAAACGCACACACAGACGAACCAAATATTTTCAGCAATTTATGCATAAAACATTCTCCCTTGATTATCTGTTCCATTATATCATAAAAATATCATATAAAAAAATCTTTTTTACAAAATATATAAATAAATACTTTGCTGAAATATTGACAAATTTTGTATTTATGTCTATATTATTAAGTATGAAATGGCTGATTAATATTATTCGCACGAACAAGTATGCGGTTTATTGGACAATTGCATATGTATTTGTTATGTGGGCCGTTATGCGGTTTATGTTTAACTTTGGGCTGTTTTCTGCGGCCGATTGGCATCGTTTAATACATGCGCATTTACGTGGATTCCCAGGATTTGTATTTGGCATCTTTGTATTGGCGGCATTGCCGATGTACGTGGCGACAACCGCGGTTATAATCCGCACAAAACGCGCATTAATCACAATTCCAACGCCCAAAATATTTGCGCGTATATTCACGCCGACACGCGACACCATCCCAGAAACCCAACCTGCCCCCGCCCCAGAACCCCAGCACGACGACACCCTTGTCGCGGTTATCGATAACACCGCCCCAGATTCAGAACCGATGCCGGACAAATTACCGACCGAACTGCGCCCGGTATTTCGCCGCGCCCGCCAATTAGTACATATGCCCATTACGCCATATGGCAATAACACGAACATTCCCACAAAATCATTTGAATCAACAACTGGTGCATTACCTGAATCCGACACCGCAACCACAGACGATTTACCATTACCATCCGATTTTGACACAATAATTAATGACAGTAATTTTTCGCCGATGCCAGATTTTTCAACCACAACCGCACCGGCATTTCGCGATATTGACTTTGACACAACAACAGATACCACCGAACCGGCACAACCGGACGAAAATGATGTAATAATAAAATATCTGAACGCGCAGAATAAAGAATACAAAATTATTGACGATATTGTCGTCACAGACAAATACGCAATCGCATCGCACACAGATTCAGAATTCTGGATTGCCGATAACGATACATGGTTTGCCGCGGGCCGCACACGCCAATCGCCGATTGCCACGGCAATCCGAATCGCAAACGCGAATAATTTAACACCAATTATTTACCTGGGGGCCGATAATATAATGAATATAGACACCGTTCGCGGTGAATGGCAATCGTCCGGTGTTATGGTTGTAACAGACCCGTCTGATATAGTATTATAAAATTAATAAAAAAAATTTCGCCCGGGCCCAGGGCCCGGGATTGCTAAATGATTATGTACTATGTCGTCGCAAGACTTGCATCCATGCGCGTCGATTCCTGTACAGCGGCTGGGGCCGCAACAGTTGCGGCAACCGGCAACACAGTTGACCAGAATAACGTTGAACAATGGAATTATAAAGAAACCATAACAACAATGTTTAATGAATCAACCGGTGTCTGTACCAAGGAAACCAAAAGCCAAGACTGCACAAAAACAAAAAAGAATTTTTGCAAAACTTGGGGCAGTGTTGTAACAAACACGACATCTATGGATTTAATGTAATACACACCGCCCCAGACGGGGCGGTTATTTTAGAATTGTGTGTCTTTACAATTTTCTGACCAATCACCCCAATCCTTGCAATATTTATTTCCAAATATTGGATTTTTAGTTTTTGCACATGTACGTGAACGCGTACAAGTGTGACAATTCAGTGATTCCCAGGCAAAAGTAGATGTAACAGTTTCCTGATAATTCCACTGATTAACCTGTTTTGAACCAACCAAGTCACGTGTAACATCATTATCTGCCCCATTCGCATTGCCTGAACCGGCATTGCCCAACAGACCAATCCCAGCAGTACCAACGGCTGCACCGCCAATTACAGACGCAGTTCCAATGGCGGCCGCGACCTTCATAGATGCAGGTACTGCTGCAACAACCGCAGGCCCCGCAATTGGTAGAGCCACAGCGGCCCCGACAAGTGCCGCCGCGGCCAGCACTTTGCCAAACGGATTTTTGGGCGGATTTGCCGATTTTGGCAATGCCGAGGCCTCTGACATACTTACACATGCCTGGCGTGCAATTTCACGACGCGCATCTTTGTTGTTCGCATCCACAATTTGCGACAAACGTTCGCCAATTGTTGCATAGTCTTTCAGCATTTTTGCATTTAATTCTTCATATTTCTTATAGTAGTTATCTTTGGCGGCTTTGACCGCGGCCTGGGCGATAAGCATGCGCATTTGCTTGGTCAAACCCGGGAATCTGGCACCGCCATTGGACGTATCACCAATCTTACCACGCGTGGTCGTTGCGCCACCTGCGCCACCTGTACGTGGTCCTGTTGTTGTTTTCATACCCTGAACCTCGCGCCCGGTCATACAATATTGTACGGTCGGATCGGATTCTATCGTATCAATTGCATTCCGAATACTGGCCTGCAACAAATTTAACTCTGCGTTAACACGCTCTTGCTGTGCCGCGGTTGCATCTGCAATCTGTGGCAGGGAAATCGTTCCATTTTCATCAAACGATACCTGTTCCCAATAAATTGTCCCATCTAAAACACTTGCGAATGCCTTGGGCGCACCACCACCGCGTCCCAATTCAGAATCTTGAATTTGCGACACATCCGTGCGACACGCAGAATAGTTGATTGCCATACTGTTTGCATCACCGGTGTATTCACAAATCTTGTATTCCAATGAATGCGTACCAATGTTATTATCAACGGCCAAACCATTGCAATTATCACTATCGCCACACACTTTAATCATAGCATTATTTGCGGCATTTTGGCATTGCATCAGGAAATTATTATCGATGTTCAGCATAATACCCTGAACCATAGTAGCGAGTTCGTCATAAACACCCTCGCCCCGAATATCTATATTCTTATCTGTATAAACCTGTTGGCAACCGACAAGTTTGTCATACGGGCACATACGAATAATAGAGTCAGTATCAAGCCCAATACATTGAGAATAATCAGCACCGCACCGATCATCAGATTGCAAACACGCCTTGACTTCCTTGGTACAGGAATCGACACGCATGGATGCAAGTCTTGCGACGACATAGTCCATAATCATTGGTTCTGCGGCCTCGCACGGGTCAATTTGCACTTTACATAACGAACGAAGGGTTTCCGGCCGTGACAGGCACATATCGTATGAACCATCTGGGTCATTCGGATCCATGGTATCTTTACACGCCCGTTGGAAACAGTCAGATATATTTGCAATACACGACATGCGCAGATTTGATTCCGCCGACAATTCCGCAGTTTTTAATTGCGGGGCGGCCTCGCGTAAAAATGTATCCCAAACTTTATCAGCAACATTTACGCATTGTTTCGTAACCGATTCGCACAACGGCTTTTTCGCCAACAATGTGTCATACGTAGATGCCGCAATTGTTATTTTTGATGCCGTTCCCTGAATTGTATACTGTTTTGCGACGGCCTTGGTTGACGTGCGTGAACGCGTACTGCGCGTTGTGTTTATTGCCGATGTTGCGGTTGAATTTTCCGCCGCCGCCAATCCGACACACCCGGTAAAGTCACTGTTACATCCGGCGGTTGTTGCCATACAATTCTTGAATTCAATTGTGCATTGTCCCAAATCATATTTATTTGCCGCATGCAATTGGTCCAATGCCGCATCACGCAATGCACGTTCCGCCGTGGCCAATTTCTGTTGGCTTTGTGTTTTTTGCTGTTTCAGGCTGTTTTCATACGCATTACAGTCGGATTTTATGCGTTGTGAATAAACCATCTGTAACATCTTTATTTCATTACCACATTCGGGAATTTGCGCCGTACACACTTCCGCCGCCGCGCGATGCAATGCATCACCTTCTTTGTTTGCCAATGATGAAACCGCATCATCGCCACCAAATATATCATCATCATCAAAATCCAGCGACGACACATTCCATGCCGACAAATCCAATGTACGACGGGTATTCTTTTTCTGTTCACCTGTGTCCGATACCGCCTTGGCCGCGGCATTGGCCGCCGCAATCGCCGCGTCGGCATCAGAACCCATTTCAATACGTTCCACACCGGCGGTCGCCATTTGGTATGATTGCTGGTCTAACTTTTCAATTTGCGCCAAAATTTCGTCTAATTCTTTATTTTTATCACTGCAAACACAACGTCCACCGTTTCCATTTTCCAACATACAGAACGAATCCATGCATCCGTCATATTTCTGCTGGCACTCTTCACTGACCACCACATTGGCGGCGGCGGTTGAAACCTTGGTACCACTGCCCACTACTTTTTGTTTTGATGCCGCACGTGCCGCAACATTACCGGTTGATTTTACCGCCGTGGTCGCGGTTGTTTTTGTTGTTGGTGTCGCACTGCGTGCCGCAACACCCGTGTTACCGCCACCGGCCGGGGCCGTACGCGCAACGGGCGCACGCTGATTTGTTGCCGCACGCGCCGCAACCGGGGCACGCGCCGCCGTATTACCCGCCGCCGCCGTGGACGCACCCGTGCCGCCACGTGCATTTGCACGCGGTGCCGCATCCGCGTTGAACACCAAACCGGTAACAACCATTATGAAAATTGCAATTTTTCTCATGTACAAAATCCTTCACTTTTGTGGCATTGTATCACAAATAACGCATAAAATGAATACTAAATAACACTTCGATTAAAAAAAATACGAATAAATTTCACAATTGTAACATCAGAAAAAATATCAATATATGCACAAATACCATTATTTAATTAATTTACCGGCACCAATTTTCCGCCCTGCCCCCGTGTGGCACTAATCCAACATACGCCGCCACCGCGTGGTACGGCCATGGCGTATTTGGTGTGCTTTTCGGCATATATATTTATGCCATTCATTGCGGTTTCACCAATCCGGCACAGCGGTAAACACCGGTCGTCGGATGTATGACCGAACCCATCATCACATTCCCATTCACAATTTGGTGTGCCATCGGTTGTATTTGCGGCGGTATAGTGTGCATTTGTCGGTGCGTTGGTGCATGGCATGCAATCTGATGCCGCGGCGGCGGTATCCGTTGCCGTATACGTGCCAACCGGACATATACGAATTACAGATGCACTGGCGGTTGATATGTACCCGAACCCAACCGGTTCGCACGCCACGTTGACTATAACCTGAAATCCAGAAAAATGAAACTGTTGCGTATCACCCGAACCTGCGTATTGTGCAAAATTATTGAAATCAATCCAATACCCCGGTGAACATGTTGTTAATTGCTTGTCGCTATCCGATGTATATGTTTGACATTTGGTCTGCGCCCCGATAGATGTATAACCATTGCTATTATAAGAACACGAAAATCGTGCAACACCATTTTTAATTGGTACCGTAAAATATGCACGACACCCACGCACAGAACGTGATATATGATCTTCGAACCACACCCAATAACCGTTTTCGTATTCAGAATATTCACCGGCAACCGTTGGACAATCATATTTTTTATCATCGCCCGGACAATAATACGGCATGGCCAAACCATTAATGATACCTGTATCACACAATACACACGTACCTGTATCATTCAACCAATAACCGGCATCGCACGTTGCGGCGCGGGCCGTACCGCACCCAAACAAGGATAACGCAACAATGAACATTTTTATTAAACCGTAACTTTTACCCAATGACACGGGTTTGCGTTGCATTTGACGCGTATCTGGGCATGTGTTATTACAGAACCCCGTTTCACCAATTATCGCATTGATTGCCCCCAATCCCATGATGGGGAATTTTATACCGTACACCGAAACATAAACCATGTTGTTTACTCCTTTTTTTGCATTGAATAAAAAACACTGCACGAAATTGCAGTGGTTGGAGTTTCAACACAATAACAAGAATTGCCTATCCTATTTGGAATATTCGGACAGACTCCAACCAACAATATTTATTGGTTGGTAATTACATTGCATCGCATCGCAATGTCTTGTTATGGGTGTTGATGCCCAAACACGGCAAATCGCCACGTCGCGTGAATAATATACAAATTAACAGATTAAAACAATATGAAAGTTCCAGTATTGAAAATATACGAAAAAAAAATGCGCCAATGGCGCAAATTTTTTTTACACACGACGGACTTTCTTGGGACGGCACCCGTTGTGTGGAATACGTGTCGTATCGGTAATTGATTGAACAACCAGACCTGCGTTTGCCAAGCCACGTACGGCGGCCTCGCGCCCTTGGCCAATGCCACGCATTAAAACATCAACTGTTTTCATGCCCATTTCGGCAACTTTTTTGCCAATGCTGTCGGCGACAATTGTTGCCGCATACGGCGTAGATTTTTTTGCGCCCTTAAAATTATTCGCACCGGCGGTTGCCCATGTCAAAACGGCACCCGATTGGTCGGTAATTGTAATACGCGTGTTGTTATTTGTCGCAACGATATGCGCAATACCGTGCGATACTTTCTTTACAACTTTCTTCTTAGCTTTTGTAACTGCCATTATTTTTGTCCTTGATTTAGATGTCTTCAATTAACTTTCGTGTTAATCTCTACCTGTTAAAATTATTTACCCTTGGTTGCAGACCCGGCGACCACGACACGCTTGCCCTTGCGGGTACGTGCATTTGTCTGGGTACGCTGGCCACGAACCGGCAAACGATTACGATGACGAATACCACGATATGCCTTCAAGTCCTGCAAACGTTTGATATTCATCGCAACTTCACGGCGGACATCACCTTCTACCTTGAAGTTCTGTTCAATATAATTAGAAATTTTGATAACATCCGCGTCTGTCAAATCTTTCGCGCGCAACCCATCTTTCAATTTCAGTGCCTTGCAAATCTGGGCAGACTTGGCCGGACCGATACCATGAATGTATTGCAACGCAACTTCAATGCGTTTTTCTGCTGGAATGTTAACACCTGCTATACGTGCCATCTTTTACTTTCCTTTTTATTTAACTGCGTTCGCACTTTCATGCGCCCGTATTCATCTGGTCCAACGCGCCGCCGTCCGGGTTATTGGAACCGATTTCACTTTGCCGCATTATTTTATACCAAACACGACAAAAGTCAAATTTTGTTTCGGTGTTTTCGCGCCGTATTTAGCCGCGGAAACGCCCCTTGTGCGCGGCGCTGTTGTTAATAACGCCGGTATACTTTTTGGCAACCAAGTACGATTGAACCTGGTTCATTGTGTCCAGAACAACGCCTGCCACAATCAGAACACTGGTTCCGCCAATCATCAGTGGCATGCCAAAATGCGTATTCAGAATAATCGGCAACACACATACAACAATCAGATACCCAACACCTATTGCCGTTGTACGCGAAACGACTGCATCTAAATGGCTGATTGTTTGTTCACCTGGACGAACCCCCGGTACATAACCACCGGCGTTCTTCAGGTTGTTGCTGGTTTCTTCGGAATTGAATATAACGGCGGTCTGGAAATACGCAAAGAATGCAATCAAAACCGTATACATTATTATGTATGACCACGCGCCGTACGTGAAAAATCCCATAATATTTTGTACAATTAAATTTTCACTTTGCACAAAACGTTGAACAAACGCAGGCAACATCATTATTGACGATGCAAACACTGGCCCCATAACACCGGACATATTAATTTTGATTGGCAGATATGATGCATTTGTATTCACAACACCATTTGACATAACCTGTCGCGGATACAATATTTGTATGCGACGTTGGGCCTGTTCGAAAAATGCAATCAACGCAATAATCCCAACAACAAACGCAACAACCAACGCAATCATTGCCGGCGACATTTGCCCAACCGAACCCAACGAAAATACCTTGGCGATACCACTGGGTACCTCTGCAATAATTCCTGCGAAAATCAACAGCGATGCACCCTGGCCTATGCCCCGTGCGGTGATTTGTTCGGCCAACCACATTACAAATACGGTTCCACCAACCAATGCAATAATTGCCGATATTTCGAACGCCAGACCCGGATTTATAACCGCCGAAATACCATTAACAGGTGCCATTACTTCCAACCCACGAACAACGGCCCAACCCTGAACCACCGCCAACAGTACCGCCAAATAACGCGTGTACTGGTTGATTTTAATACGCCCAGATTCACCTTCCTTGCGCAGGTCGTTTAATGACTTGCTGGTTGCGGTTAATAATTGCAATACGATTGATGCAGAAATGTACGGGAAAATGTTCAATGCCAACACAGACATACGCGACAAAGAACCGCCCGCAAACATATCAAACATGCCCATCATGCCACTGCCTTCGCCACTGAACAAATGCAAGACAGCCGACGCATTCACGCCCGGCAATGGAATAAAGGAACCAATACGATAAACAATCAACGCGGCAACAGTAAACAAAATACGCTTTTGTAAATCACTTAACCCCTTGAAAAAGTTTTTTATAGATTTCATCAGAATCAGTCCCCATTACCATAAATTATTTTTCACACAATTCAACCGCATATTTTTCACGTGCCAAATCATTCATTGTGCCAAAGAACACACGATAGAAACAACGCGTTCCTATTCCTTGGTTTTGCAACACAATATTTGGAACAACGTTTATGAATACATATTCATCAGACAAATCTGTATCTGCAATCGTAGCGGATAAAAATTCCGTGGTACGCGCCTTGGACGCAATCGCGCGCAATTCTGGCGTTACCGGGGTTTTAACCAAGAAATCACCAGCCGGTCCAACACGCACAAATGTCGACCCCGGAATTACGGAATCAACCACGGCCAAGTCTTGTGCATCTGGTGTCTTTGATACCTTGCAGAACCAATAGCCCAAAACAACCAATAGAACCAATAATAAAATACACAAGACTTTTTTCATGCCCTCTCTCCCTTTTTGTTATTTGTTTTTAATCGTGCCACCCGCTTTCACAATTGCCGCCTCGGCCGATTTTGACCATTTATCAGCAATGATATTAACAGATGATTTTATTTCGCCCTTGGCCAAAACTTTCAGACCACTTAATTTACGGTTGATTATTTTAGCCGCCAGCAAAGATTCCATTGTTATCGTTTCGTCCGCATTAATTTTGCCAGACGCAATAAACTTTTCAATGTCGCCAATATTAATTGTCACATATTCCTTGGCAAATGGATTATTGAATCCAAATTTCGGGAAACGACGCAAAATCGGCATCTGGCCCCCTTGGAACGTTGCCTGTTTCCGCGAACCACTGCGCGCCTTTTGTCCCTTGGTACCACGGCCGGCCGTTTTGCCGTACCCAGAACCCAAACCACGGCCAACACGTTTTACATCTTGGCGTGCGCCGAAATTATCCATCAATGCATTCAGTTTCATTTTATTTTTTCCTTTTTCCTGTGACTATTATTAAGATAGTCATTTTTCGCACGCAAACAAGTGGTCTGCGCACTCGGGTTAATACTTTATTGTTCCACAACCGATACCAGATGTGAAACCTTTGCAATCATTCCGCGAACCGCCGGTGTATCGGTCAATTCTTTGGTTTTGCCAATACGCCCCAGCCCCAATGCCATAACAATCTTGCGCTGTGATTCCGGACGTGCAATTAAACTTTTAACCTGCTTTACAATTATTTTAGCCATAATTTGTACTCCATTTCCAGCGTATTATTTTTCTTCTGTTGCATTTTCTGCTTTCTTGCCATCGCGACCGGCGATAATTTCCGCAACAGTCTTGCCACGACGTGCCGCAACCGTTTTCGGCGAATTCATTTTCGCAAACGCCAAGAACGCCGCACGAATCATGTTGTTTGGGTTATTGGAACCTTGGGATTTAACAACAACGTCCTGAACCCCCAGGCATTCGAAAACCGCACGCAACGCACCACCGGCAATAATACCAGTACCCGGAACAGCACTGCGAACAACCAATTTAGATGCGCCGTATTTGGCCGAAATATCATGATGTAACGTGCGTCCTTCTTTTAACGGAACACGAATCATCTTTGCCTTGGCGGCCTTGGTTGCCTTTTGTACCGCACTTTGCACTTCCAACGCCTTGCCCTTGCCAAAGCCAACGCGGCCAGCCTTGTCACCAACAACGACCAACGCGCTGAACGACATGTTGCGGCCACCTTTTACGGTCTTGGATACACGATTGATAGAAACCAGTTTATCTACCAAGTTATCCGTTTGCAATTTTTTATCATCAAAACGTGCCATTTTGTAAACTCCCTAAAAATTTAGATTCTAACGCCGCCGGCGCGGATTGCTTCGCATAATGCTTTTACGCGACCATGATAGCGATAACCACCGCGATCGAAATAGCAATTGTCTGCAATTTTCGCGGCAACTGCGCGTTCTGCGAATGTTTTACCAACAATTTCTGCACCCGCAACATTCCAACCGTGCCCGGCGAAACCTTTTTCCTTGCTGGATGCAGCACAAATGGTATGACCACGCGTGTCATCAATTGCCTGAATTTCAATATGACGACCAGACCGGAAAACCGACAGGCGGATTTTACCAGGATTCTTTCTTTTCAACGCACCGCGATTTGCCAGCGTACGTCTTTCTTCTGTAGATAAATGTTTCAACATTTTGTTTCCTTTTTTCCAATCCCCGTAACAGCGGGAATTACAATTTAATTATTTCTTTTTACCTTCCTTGCGACGGATGTTTTCACCCTTATAGAAGATACCTTTGCCCTTGTACGGGTCGGCCTTGCGAACTTTGTGAATCTTGTCCGCGAATAAACCAACCAGACATTTATCAATACCCTTGACTGTAAATTCTGTTGGTGTGCCACCCATTTCAACACTCAACCCTGTTGGAATTTCCATAACTACATCATGTGAATAACCCGCAACTAAAACTAACTTGTTGCCACTAACCGATGCCTTGTAACCAACACCCTTCATATACATTTCTTTGGCAAAGCCACGCGTTACACCTTCGACTGCCGAACGAATATTACGCGTCATCGTACCCCACATTGCACGCGAAACTTTATCTTCGGAATCTTTTGGCGTTACAACAACTTCTGCGCCTTCAACCTTGATGTCAACCAAACCGGCATGCTTGGTATCTAACGCAACTTTCAATTCCCCTTTGGGCCCTTTGACAACCAAAACGCCATCGGCAATCGCCGCAGTTGCGCCATCTGTCAATTTTACTGGATATTTTCCTGCACGAGACATAATTAAATCCCCTATCTTTTTTAGATAACCTTGCACAGCACTTCGCCGCCAACATTCATCAAACGCGCCTTGTGATCTGTCATAACACCATTTGGCGTAGATACAATCGCGACACCCAAGCCATTTAATACCTTTGGCATCTTGGCACACCCGGAATAAACACGGCGTCCCGGCTTTGACACAACAGATATTTCCTGAATTGCGCCATTGCCGCCAATATACTTTAATTCAATTTCCAAATTGGAACGATGTTCGTCAATTTTAACTTGCTTAAAATCGCTAATAAAACCTTCGTCCTTTAATACCGTCAAAACCGCTGCACGCAGTTTGCTGTTCGGAACGATAACAGTTTCTTTTCCGGCGTTTTGCCCGTTACGAATGCGGGTCACCATATCGCCGATTGGGTGTGATAATGACATCTTTTACTCCTTTGATGCGGAAAAATCCGCACGTTACATCAGTTGCATTGTCCACAACTGCATTATTTGCTTTTTACCAACTGGACTTGCGTACACCTGGCAATTTACCTTCGCTGGCCAATGTGCGAACCTGTTGACGGCACAAACCGAACATACGTGAAAACCCACGTGAACGACCTGTTACCGAACAGCGATTACGCAGACGTGTCGGATTCGCATTGCGTGGCAACTTCGCCAACTTTTTCATTGCGTCCATACGTTCATCTGGTGTCGCATTCACAGACATTTTGGCCTTGATTGTTTCGCGCTTTTTTGCATATTGCGCGACCAATTTTTCGCGTCTTTTCTGTTTGTTTATCAGTGCTAATTTAGCCATCTTTCGTCCTTACGTTATTTATTTTAACACCAAAGGCAAGCCGATTTTAGTCAGCAACGCACGCGCTTCGTCATCGGTCTTGGCCGTTGTTGCGATTACGATATCCATTCCACGAATCGCATCAATCTTGTCAACTGATATTTCTGGGAAAATCAGGTGTTCTTTGATACCGAACGCATAATTACCACGGCCATCAAATTTAGATTTCGACAAACCACGGAAATCCTTAACACGCGGCAATGCAACCGTTATCAATTTATCCAAGAAATCATACATTCTTTTACCACGCAATGTAACCTTGGTACCAATGGGCTGACCTTCACGCAAGCGATATGTTGCAATTGACTTTTTCGCACGTGTAATTACAGATTTCTGGGCGGCAATTGCCGTTAAATCTGCCGCTGCCGAATCCAGTTTCTTTTTATCAGCAACCGCTTCGCCAACGCCCATATTCAGAACAATCTTGGTCAGTTTTGGCACCGCCAATGCATTCTTATAGCCGAATTCTTTGACTAATTCGGGCACAATTTGTTTCTCATAAATTTCACGCAATCTGCTTTGCATTTGATTTTTCCTTTTTTATTATCCCGTAACAGCGGGAATGGATTCTATATTTCGGCCCCTGATTTTTTAGAAACACGAACTTTCTTGCCGTTTTCAATTTTGTAACCGACACGCGTTGCCTTTTTGGTCTTTGGATCAATCAGCGCAACATTAGAAACATGAACTGGTGCCTCGCGGTCAACGATGCGCCCCGGCTGTTCCTGTGTTGGCTTTATGTGCCATTTGTGGCGATTTACACCCGCAACCACAACACGCGATTCGGCCGGACGTGCTTCTAAAACCGCACCCTTGACACCCTTGTATTTACCAGAGATAATTACGACTTCGTCGCCCTTTTTTATTTTCATCTTTCAACCCCTTTATATTACTTCTGGTGCCAATGAAACTATCTTCTGCACATCATACTTGCGACGCACTTCACGTGCAATTGGTCCAAAAATACGCGTTCCAATCGGTTCGAAATTATTTTTGTTAATCAAAACGACCGCATTATCATCAAAGCGAATAATCGAACCATCTGGACGTTTCACTGGGAATTTGGTACGAACAATAATCGCACGCTGCACAGTACCCTTTTGCACTTTACCACGCGGAATCGCCTCTTTAATTGCGACAACAATCTTGTCGCCAACGGTTGCATAACGACGATGCGACCCACCTAAAACCTTGATGCACATCGCCTTGCGTGCACCCGAGTTATCTGCAACCGTCATAATTGTTTCATTCTGAATCATATTCTAATCCTTTTCCTGCAAACAGGGCCATCCCCCGTCGCTTTGTTATGGGCCCCGACTGTCGCAATTGCGTAAAAACGAATCGCAACCTCAAAAGGCCCGTTGTGATTTAGTCAACAACTTCGACTGCTTCGTCCTTGGAAACGCCAACGCGCCCCTTTACAACCCAAGTTTTTGTCTTGGATATTGGACGATGTTCTTCTATCGCAACAATGTCACCAATTTTATATTCATTGTTTTCATCGTGCGCCTTGTACTTTTTGTTCTGCTTTACGAACTTGCCATACAGCGGGTGGCGGAAACGACGTTCCACTTCCACAACGACTGTTTTATCGTTCGCTGTACTTTTAACCGTTCCTTGCAGTATACGTCTTGGCATAACTAATATCCCTTATACTTCTTTTGTGTTTCTCATATTTTCGGCGCAAATCCGCAAAAAATACAGAAAAACACCCCTTTGTTCACCTATCTGATTTTGCTAATAATATCTAATTTTTTAGAAATCTCAACAAAAATCAGCAATTTTTTATTTGTCCGCGTTCAACTTGGTTTTCACGCGTGCAATTTCACGACGAGTTGCGCGAATGACATGCGTCTTTGGCAACTGGCCCGCGGCATGCGCAAAGCGTTGATTCATCTGTTCTTTTTTCAGGTCAACCAACTTACTCTGCAAAGCGTCTTTTTCTAAATTCTTTTCTGCCATAATTAACATCCTATTCCTGATTTCTGATTTCTGATTTCTGATTTTTTGATTCAATTTAAATCATAAACCAGAAACCCCAAATCATAAATTAATTAATTTTGCGTTCAACAATTTTTGTCTTTACCGGCAATTTTGCTGCCGCCAACGCAAACGCTTCCATCGCAATTTCTGGCTTTACACCATCAATTTCGAACATAATACGCCCCGGCTTTACACGGCAAATCCAATATTCAACCGCACCTTTACCCTTACCCATACGGACTTCTGCTGGCTTTTTCGTTACAGGCACATCTGGGAATATACGAATCCACAATTTCCCCTGACGTCTCATATGACGTGTAATGGCACGACGTGCCGCCTCTATCTGACGCGCAGTAACACGTTCAGGTGTCATAGCTTTCAATCCAAATGAACCGAATGCCATTTCGCTGCCGCCTTTGGCAACACCGTGAATACGACCCTTGTGCTGTTTGCGAAATTTTGTCTTATTTGGCATTAACATAATACAAACCTTTTATTTATCTTTCATGACGTTAATCATAAATTATTTGTTTTTTCTTTCGCTGCTGCCAGCATATTCGGCGGGACGCGCCATCTCAGATGCTAGCTTGTCTTTATTTACGACATCACCAGTGTAAATCCAAACCTTTACACCAATAACACCGTATGTTGTTTTCGCCTGAATTGCGGCATAGTCAATGTCTGCACGCAATGTATGCAGCGGAATACGTCCTTCACGGATTTGTTCGCTGCGGGCGATTTCGGCACCATTTAGGCGCCCGGAACACATAACTTTGATACCCTGTGCACCGGCTTTCTGTGCATTCTGAACGGCCTTTTTCATGGCACGTTTAAAGGATACACGACCTTCGATTTGCTGCGCAATGTTTTGCGCAACCAACTTCGCGTTCAGGTCAGGACGACGAACCTCGAATATATTAACAACAACTTGGTCGTTTTTAACCAATTTTTTGATATCATTACGCAGTGCTTCGATATCGGCACCATTTTTACCGATAATCATACCTGGGCGCGATGTATGAACGGTTACAACAACCTTTTTAGCAAAGCGTTCAATAACGACCTTGGCCAGACCTGCTTTCTTTAATTTCTTTTCAATAAATTTACGAATTTTGATATCTTCTGCCAACAAGTTTGCATAATCTTTCTTGCCGGCAATCCAACGCGAATCGGTTATCTTGTTGATAAATTCGCGTAACGAAATCGGTGATACTTTCTGTCCCATTTTTTTTGTTTCCTGTTTTTGTTATGATGCGTGTTCTCGAAGCCCTTTGGTGCTTTATTCCGGTTTTTACCCCTTACCACGCACAACGATTAATTTTATTTCAGATTTTTGATTTACAAATCACAAACCCAAAATTACTTTGCTTTCTTTTTTGACGGCACCGTTCCAGATTCCAAAACAATCGTCAAATTAGAAAACGGTTTCAGAATTGGACGCGCACTGCCACGTGGTCCGGGCATAATACGCTTCATCGTCAGTGCCTTGCCACACCAAATTTCTTTGACGAACAAAGTATCCGCCGCCAGATTTTTGTTGTGTTCTGCATTTGCAATTGCAGACATCAGTGTTTTTAACACTTCACCCGCAACGCGCTTTTTAGAAAATTTCAAGACATCAATTGCACGTTCAACCGGCAAACCGCGTACAGTGTCGCAAACCAGACCTAATTTCTGGTGGCTGACGCGAATCATTTTGTTAAATGCGCGAACCTGATTATCTTTGATTCCATATCTTGCTGTTGTCATGACTTGCTATCCTACTTGTTATTACTTGGACGCTGCTTTTTTGTTCGCCGCGTGTCCTTTGAACGTACGTGTTGGTGCGAATTCACCCAATTTGTGACCAATCATGTCTTCCACGATTGCAACCGGAATGAATTTGTTACCATTGTGAACTTCGAATGTTAAACCAACCATTGGCGGAACAATCGTACTGCCACGCGACCAGGTTTTAATCGGTTTACGGTCATCTTTTTCAATTGCCGCCGCAACTTTTTTCAAGATAGACGGATGAACATACGGACCTTTCCAAACTGAACGAGCCATTTATTTACTCCTAATTATTTTTTCTTTGCCAAATGTCTGCTGCGAATAATCATCTTGGCAGTACGTTTGTTAGTACGTGTACGATAACCCTTGGCCGGGATACCAGTGCGTGATACAGGTTCGTGCCCCTTGGAATGACCGTTACCACCACCCATCGGATGGTCATTCGGGTTCATTGCCATACCGCGTACAGATGGACGAACACCCAACCAGCGTGCACGCCCCGCCTTGCCCAAGTTAACGTTGCGTTGGTCTGGATTAGATACACTGCCCACTGTGGCCAGACAATCAGAATGAACCTTGCGCAATTCACCGCTGTTCATTTTTATCTGGGCATAAACACCGTCTTTACCCATTAATTGGGCATAACAACCGGCACTGCGCGCCAATTGACCGCCCGCACCCGGTTTCAGTTCAACGTTGTGAACAATCGTACCAATCGGCATGTTCTTTAACGGCATTGCATTACCCGGTTTAATATCCTCGCGTTCGCCAGATATAACCACGTCACCCGCATGCAAATCACGCGGTGCCAAAATATATGAACGAATACCATCTGCGTATTCAATTAATGCAATAAACGCGGTACGATTCGGGTCGTATTCCAGGCGAACAACCTTGGCTGCGCCCTGCTTTTTGCGCTTAAAATCAATTAAACGATATTTACGTTTGTGACCACCGCCCTGGTGCATAACGGTCACATGTCCAAAATTGTTGCGACCACCATGTGATTTCAGCCCAACGGTTAACGCCTTTTCTGGCGCGCCGCGATGCAGTTCGCTATGGTCAACCAATGTTAAACCACGCGTTCCGGGCGTATTTGGCTTATAATGTTTCAATGCCATTTTTTCTTACCTTATGTTTTGTCATGACACTAACATCCATATATCTACGAGATTCTCTGCCATGACGGTTTCTTGTTTATATATTTGCCGACAAATCCAGATTTGCATCTGCTGGCAAAGATACGTATGCCTTTTTCACAGTACGTTGCGTTCCACTGTTACGGCCACGGAATGTCTTGACCTTTCCCTTGGCAACAACAATATTGACCTTGGTCGGTTTTACATTGTAAATTGCCTGAACAGCGCGCGCGACATCTTCTTTGGTTGCGCATGCTGCAACTTCGAACGCAATGCCATTGGCTTCGGACATTTTCGCAGTTTTTTCCGAAACTATCGGGCGACGCAGTATATCATAAACACCGGCTGTCGCAACGACTTTTTTTTCTGAACTAACTTTTTTTTCTGCCATTTTCGTTTCCTATTTCTGATTTCTGATTCCCGATTTCTGATTTTTTTTCAATCTAAAACCAGAAATCCTAAATCATAAATTATCCCAATCTTGCCTCTACTGCCTTGACCGCATCAGCTGTCAAAACCAGTTTGTCGTGTTTCAGAATATCTAAAACATTCAATCCAATCGTCGGCAACGCATCAATATTTGCAATGTTCGCCGCAGATTTAACAAAGTTTGCATCCAATGTGTCGCCACCGACAAACAATGCCGACGCAATGTCCAATTTTTTCAATTGCTTTGCAAATGCCGCTGTCTTGGATTCTTTCAGTTTTTCAGAATCAATAACAATCAACGTACCATCCGCAACCTTGGACGACAAAGCCATTTTCAGACCCAATGCACGGATTTTCTTTGGTAAATCAATGCTGTGGTCACGCACAACAGGCCCGTGAACAACACCACCGCCACGCATGTGAACATTGTACTTTTCACCTTGACGGGCGTTACCTGTCTTTTTCTGTTTGAATGCTTTCTTGCCACTGCCCGCGACATCGGACACTGTTTTTACCGCATGTGTACCGGCACGGGATTTTGCACGTTGCCAAGTAACAACACGATGCAAGATATCTGCGCGTGGGGCAATACCGAAAATGCTGTCCGCTAATTCGGTTGTACCAACTTTCTTACCATCAAAATTTATAACATCTAATTGCATTTTTTTCACCTTCTGTCGCTTAAACGGTTAATATTATTCAGCAACAGTTTCTGTTACTTGGGTTGTTTCACCAGATTTTGTCGGAATTGGCAAATCGTTTTGCGCCTTTTTAATTGCGTCTGTTACCAATACAAACGTGCCGTTTGCACCTGGAACTGCGCCTTCGACAAAAATCAGATTTTCCGTTGCATCAATGCCAAATACTTTCAGATTCTGAACAGTAACGGTTTCGTTGCCCATTTGACCGGCCATCTTTTTACCCTTTAAGACGCGGCCCGGCCATTCGCGCATACCCGTACCACCAATGGAACGATGCGCCTTTAACACACCGTGTGACGCTTCTTTACCGCCAAAATTATGACGTTTCATTGCGCCTTGGAAACCTTTACCCTTGCTGGTCGCTTGGACATCAACAAATTGTCCGGCAACAAAATGTTCCGCCGACAATGTTGTTCCGGTTGGAATTACACATTCATCGGAAACACGGAATTCTACAACCTTGCGATATGGTTTAACACCGGCCTTGTCCGCCGCAACCGCTTGTGGTTTTGCGACATGCTTGGCCTTGGCTTCGCGCATGCCCAGAATATTTGCCACATAACCATTCTTGTCCATTGTGCGATTTCCAATAACCGTACAATCACCCACAGACAAAACCGTGACCGGATGCGCCGCGCCCGCGTCATCATACAGACGTGTCATCCCTATTTTTGTTGTAATTAATCCGCTACGTTTCATTTTATTTTTGCCTTTTTTTATGTCAGAGGTTGGTTTATCCCAACACTAACAGTTTTACAATTTAATCTTTACATCGACACCCGAAGCCAAATCCAACTTCATCAGTGCATCAACTGTCTGAGGGGTTGGATTAACAATATCTACAACCGCTTTGTGATTGCGGATTTCGAACTGTTCGCGCGATTTTTTATCAACGTGCGGCGAACGGTTGACGGTAAATTTCTGAATCAATGTCGGCAAGCGAACAGGCCCAACGACATCTGCACCGGTGCGTTTAGCCGTTTTGACAATTTCTTCTACTGATTCCATCAAGACCCTGTGATCAAATGCGGTCAATTTGATGCGAATTTTAGATGCTGGTACCATTATTCGTTTTCCTTATTGCTTCGGGCCGGTAATCACTAAGGTAATACTTAATTACACCGGCCCGGGTTAGTTACTTATTTAATAATTTTCGATACGACACCTGCGCCGACCGTGCGTCCGCCTTCGCGGATAGCAAAGCGACGGCCTTCGTCCATAGCAATTGGTGCAATCAATGCAACCGTGATACGAACGTTATCGCCCGGCAGAACCATTTCTTTGTCTGCTGGCAGTGTGATTGTACCTGTTACGTCAGTCGTGCTGAAGTAGAATTGTGGACGATAGTTAGAGAAGAATGCCGTGTGACGACCACCTTCTTCTTTCGTCAGAATATAAACTTCGGCTTCGAATTCTGTGTGCGGTGTGATAGAACCCGGTTTGCAGATAATCTGGCCACGTTCAACATCTTCTTTCTTGGTACCGCGCAACAACAGACCAACGTTATCGCCGGCTTCACCTTGGTCCAGCAATTTGCGGAACATTTCAACGCCGGTAACAGTTGTTTTCTGGGTCGGACGCAAACCAACGATTTCGCATTCGTCGCCAACCTTGATTGTACCAGATTCGATACGACCGGTAACCACAGTACCACGGCCAGTGATGCTGAATACGTCTTCAATCGGCATCAAGAACGGTTTGTCAACCGGACGTTCCGGCATCGGGATGTATTCATCGCACGCCTTTAACAACGCGTCAATGGATTCTTTGCCCAAACCATCTGATTTACCTTCTAATGCAGAAACTGCAGAACCACGAATAATCGGGGCATTGTCACCGTCGAAATCGTTCGCAGACAACAGTTCGCGAATTTCCATTTCAACCAATTCCAACAATTCAGGATCATTCGCCAAATCACATTTGTTCAGATAAACAACGATTTTTGGAATACCAACCTGGCGCGCCAACAAGATGTGTTCACGTGTCTGTGGCATCGGGCCGTCCGTTGCGGCAACAACCAAAATCGCACCGTCCATCTGGGCCGCACCGGTAATCATGTTTTTAACATAGTCCGCGTGTCCCGGGCAGTCAACGTGTGCATAGTGACGTGTTTCTGTTTCGTATTCAACGTGTGCAGTATTAATTGTTATACCACGTGCACGTTCTTCTGGTGCGTTATCGATTTGATCAACACCCTTGGCGGCATCGGCACCGACACCATAATAGTGAACAATAGCAGCGGTCAATGTCGTTTTACCATGGTCAACGTGACCAATGGTACCGATATTAACATGCGGCTTTGATCTTACATACTTTTCTTTTGCCATAGTTTTTCTCCTTAGGCTTTGGCTTGTTAACAAATTCTGAAATCTAATTTCCGTGATATAATAACCCAGAAATTAAAAATCACAATCTTTTTTTTATTTATTTTGTCAGTTTCTTTATAACTTCATCTGCGACGTTCTGTGGAACTTCGTCATAGTGCGACAATTCCATATACGGATTTGCACGCCCCTGGGACAAAGAACGCAATGTCTTGACATAACCGAACAGGTTTGCCAACGGCACATACGCAGAAATCAATTGATTTCCAAATTGCGTTTCAATGCCATTGATTTGACCGCGACGGCTGTTCAAGTCGCCAATGATGTCACCGACGTATTCTTCCGGTGTGTTGACCGAAAGTTTCATAATCGGTTCCAACAACTTTGGCGCAGCCTTTTTCATCGCTTCGCGGAAACAAGCACGCGCCGCAATCTCAAAGCACAGAACGTTAGAGTCAACTTCGTGATATTTACCATCAACCAACGTTGCCTTGAAATCCACAGTTGGATAGCCAATCAGGACACCTGTCTGCTGCGCTATCTTTAATCCTTTTTCAACACCAGGGATGTATTCTTTTGGAATCGCACCACCGACAATCTTGTTTTCGAATTCATAGCCCTTGCCCGGTTCCAACGGTTCAAATTCAATTTTCACCTGAGCATATTGACCAGAACCACCAGACTGTTTTTTATGCGTGTATTCTTCGGTAACCGGTTTGCGGAATGTTTCACGGTACGCAATACGCGGTTCGCCAACATTAACATCAACCTTGAATTCACGTAACAGACGGTCAACCAAAATTTCCAAGTGCAATTCACCAACACCCGCCAAGATTGTTTGGCCCGATTCTTCGTCAACCGATACACGGAACGACGGGTCTTCCTTGGCCAATGCCTGCAACCCCAGCGACATTTTTTCAATGTCCGCCTTGGTCTTGGGCTCAACCGCAATGGAAATAACAGGTTCTGGGACATGAATGTTTTCCAAAATAATCGGATTCGATTCGTCGCATAACGTATCGCCGGTAATTGTTTCTTTCATACCAACCAATGTTACAATATCGCCAGCCGACGCTTCCTTGATTTCTTCGCGTTGGTTTGAATGCATTAACAACATACGCCCCACGCGTTCGCGTTTATCGCGGTTGGAATTGTAAATGTACGAACCAGACTGTAATTTACCAGAATAAATACGTATGAACATCAAATTACCAACAAACGGGTCATTGGCAACCTTGAACGCCAATGCCGAAAATGGTTCTTTGACATCTGGGTGACGTTCGGCAACCGTTTCACCATCCATTTTCGTACCCTTAATCGCCGGTACGTCCAATGGACTTGGCAGGTAATCAACAATTGCATCCAACAACGGTTGAACACCCTTGTTCTTGAACGCCGTACCACACAACACCGGAACAAAGTTCTGGGCAATTACACCCTTGCGTAATAATTTTTTGATTGTGTCATGGTCTGGAACGTTGCCTTCCATATATGATTCCATAACTGCATCATCCAATGTCACGACCTCTTCTATTAATTTGTCGTGTAATTCTTGGGCCTTGGCCTTTAATTCTTCGGGAATTTCAATTGTAATCGGATGAGAACCCGTTTCATCTTCCCAAACCAAACCCTTCATTTCCAGAACATCAACAACGCCACGGAAATCAGATTCTGCACCAATCGGGAAATTCAGAACCAGCGGATTTGCCCCCAAACGTTCACGAATCATATCAACACAGCGGAAGAAATTACCACCAATACGGTCCATTTTGTTAATAAAGCAAATACGCGGAACATTATAACGGTCGGCCTGGCGCCAAACGGTTTCCGTCTGAGGCTGAACACCCGACACAGATTCAAATACCGCAACCGCACCGTCTAAAACACGCAACGAACGTTCCACTTCCATGGTAAAGTCTACGTGTCCCGGTGTATCAATCAGATTAATACGATGGTCACGCCAAAAACATGTTGTTGCCGCAGACGTAATTGTAATACCGCGTTCCTGTTCCTGGGCCATCCAGTCCATTGTCGCCGCACCATCGTGCACTTCACCGATTTTATATGTTTTACCGGTATAGAACAAGATACGTTCCGACGTTGTTGTTTTACCTGCGTCAATATGGGCCATAATGCCAATATTGCGATACATGTGCAAAGGTGCAGTTTTTCCGACCGACATGTTATTCTTTCCTTTTCTTTTAATTTATTACCAACGGAAATGCGCAAACGCTTTGTTCGCATCTGCCATCTTGTGTGTATCAATCTTTTTCTTGAACGCGCCACCGGTACCATTTAACGCATCGCGCAGTTCGCCAAACAATCTGTCTTCCATGCTGCGTTCACCACGTTTACGCGCAAACATAATCAACCAACGCAGTGCCAGTGTTTGCTGACGCGCCGGGCGTACTTCGACCGGAACCTGGTATGTCGCGCCACCAACACGACGACCCTTGACCTCTACAGATGGCTTTAATGCATCCACAGCCTCTAAAAAGGCGGCCAGTTCATCGCCATCTTTGGCAATTTTTTTCAATTTTTCCAATGCACCATAAACAATGTTTTCGGCAACTTCTTTCTTGCCATCCCACATAACAACATTGATACATTTTGCAACAACCAGATTATTATATTTGGAATCTGGTAAAATTTCGCGTTTTGTTGCCGCTTTACGTCTTGACATTTTTTATTTCCTATATCTTTCATAGATTCACCCAGGCCCCACGACCCAGATTACTTTAGGTTAATTATTATTTCTTTACCTTCGCACCGTACAGTGAACGACCTTGCTTTCTGCTTTCCACACCCTTGGTATCCAAGACACCACGAATAATGTGATATTTAACACCCGGCAAGTCCTTTACACGACCACCACGAATCATAACAACGCTGTGTTCTTGTAAATTGTGACCTTCGCCCGGAATATACGCAGTAACTTCGCGTCCGTTCGCCAGTTTAACACGCGCCACCTTACGCTGGGCCGAATTCGGCTTTTTTGGTGTTGTCGTGTATACACGTGTGCAAACACCGCGTTTTTGTGGATTTTCCATCATGTCCGGTGCCGTAGATTTTACGACAACCTTTTTACGCGGCTTCCGAATCAGTTGATTTACTGTTGGCATTCATTATCTCTTTGTTTTTATTTCTTTTTTTTAGTTTGCACAAAACCCGCCACCAGTTTTATTTTATGGGCACGCCCACAATTATAAACCTGTCATAAGTCGCAGATTTTTGTGTTTTTTTGCTTTCCTTGTTTACACAGAAAGCGAACACACTATAACCCCGAACCCCAGAATTGTCAAGAAAATTAGTAGGAAAGCCGCCATTATAAATGGCTAACCGCCATCGCAGATTATGATTAGTTTCACAATTACAACAACTAACCACTATAACAATAAAAAAAATCGGCTTTCGCCGATTTTTTTAGAACTGAATACCAATCTTGGCACCAAATTCAACCGGGGCGACATTAAAGCCCTTGCGTACATTCTTGGCACCGTATACGCCGATATAAGAATTACGGCACAGATTGTAATTGACACCCAATTTTACGTTAATCGGATTGTCATCATAGTATTCGTTCGCAAAGAACAAATCATCTGCGATATAGTAATTGTTCAATTTGAACCCATATGTTGCACCGCCAACGATGTTCAGGTGTTTACCCAACCATACCTGACCCTCTAATCCGGCATCCATGCCCCATGCTTCTTTATCCATGGAAACATTGTGCGCTTCGGCAACGGCGTTCAATGACCAACCATCAACGACATAGCCATAACGTGTACCAACGGTCCAGTTGTAATATGTAACAGTCATATCATCACGCGCATTGTAATTTTGTGCGACCGCGCCATAGATGTCACCCTTCCATTCGTTGCCATAGTCAAACCAGCGATAGTTCAGACCCGCCGATACATAATCCCAATTCCATTTTGTACCAAAACGCGGTTCATCAGACGAATCATATGAACCCGCAGTTTTCACAGAAACAGACCACCAGTCATAGAAACCATAACCCATTTCCAGACCCGCCTGATACTGTTCCAAGTCAGAATTTGTTCTGAACGACAATTCACTGTAAAAATCACCACGATCCGGGCGATACATTGGATTGCCAATATTAAACGTTGCCGCGTTTGCCGCCGATACGGCCACAACCGCAAACAAAGAAGTTAAAGCAATTTTTTTCATCATTTTTCCCTTTATAGTGTTAACACTAGAAAAGTTTCTAGTCGGTGTGCATAATACTACTGATGTGAAAATATAGCAAGTGCAAATATTTTATTCATGAATAATGAACGATTTATCATTTATTTTTAAATGCAAAATATCATTTGTTAAATATTAATTCACCGGCACCAATTTACCACCCTGCCCCCGTGTGGCACTAATCCAACATACGCCGCCATTGCGTGGAACCGCCATGGCGTATTTGGTATGCTTTTCGGCGTATATGTTTATGCCATTCATTGCCGTTTCACCAATCCGACACAGCGGTAAACAACGGTCGTCGGATGTGTGACCAAACCCTTCGTCACATTCCCAACATTTGCGCGGTACGTCAATTGCATTACCCGTTAATCCGACGTTTCCTGTATAATGCGCATTTTTATCGGGCATATCAGTACACCGCACAGGTGCATTGCATCGTGGTGTAGTCCCCGTACCATTACAAACCATGGTATAACCCGAAAGGTCCATGCGGCTAATTTCCTGTAAAATATATTTCTGTTCAATATCAGAATATACGAGGCGGGAATTATAATATGTTGTATCACTTGCAACAACCAGAGTATACCAACATTCTGTTATGCTTTCGGCGTTTGCCCGTGACGTGCGCGCAAAAGAAGAAACATCATGCAGATATTTATAATCTGGATAGTATGCACGTGTA
>JAFUTJ010000017.1 GCA_017471445.1 Alphaproteobacteria bacterium
CATAGTCTTGTGTCATATCAACTGCGGCGGTTAATTTTATATCGCGCACATATGAAAATGGAATGGTTGTATTTGTGGTTATTAATGTATCGCTATCATCCACCCGCCAACGATTATGCACACCCCCACACGCCGCATTTGTTGGTGTTGTAAACATTTGTCCATAACCAATTTGTACACCGTTCGGTGCCGTACCACCAAATTCCCCACAATCGTACGTTACCCTATATTGTTTCGGTATACAGAACTTTACATTTTCTGGCAATTCGGCATTTGCATTTGCCCAAAACAACATCGCACCACACGCCACAAAAACAGATTCTTTACAGAACATCATTATTATATTCTCCTTTACTAACAAAAATAAAAAACACCATCACATGAATGATGGTCGGGCGGGTTAGAAAAATCATACATAAAGAAAATGACCCTGTCGGCCTTTGGGCGGCATTGCCCTGTTATATAACCGACAGCCCCCCGACCCATTCGGTCAGGGAACACATAACAAAAGGCGCACCGTGCGCCGCAGTTATGCGGATTTCAGTCATGCGTTGTAAAACGCATGCTGCTTTATGTATGGGCTTTTCTACGACCCCGAAAACACATCCGATGTGAATTCAAATGTATTATAATTTAATTATTGATAAAAAACAAGTGGGGGTATTAATTCCCCTTTAATATACGTGCGCGCGATTTGTCCCATTCGCGACGCTTTATCGTTTCGCGTTTATCGGCACGATTTTTACCATAACCAATACCCAACAAAACCTTTAACCGCCCATGGTTATTAAAATACAATTTTAATGGGACAATCGTCGCACCACGTTCTTGCAATTTGCCAATCATGCGGTTAATTTGATTGCGGTGCAGTAATAATTGCCGTGGTCGCCGTTCATCAAAACTGACAATTCGGGCCGCGGTGGGCAATTTCTGAATTTCCACACCGGCCAGAAATAGGTTATCGCCACGTCGTTGAACAAACCCATCAACAATTGTAACCAGCCCATATCGTATTGACTTAATTTCCGCCCCGGTCAGGGAAATGCCGGCCTCTATCGTATCAGTAATAGAATAATTGAATCGCGCCTTGCGATTTTCGGAAACCTGGCCAAATTTAATTAATTGTCGCGTCATTTTATTTTTGGGTACAAATTATGTGTGTTTTGCCACAGTATAGTTTCCAATGCGTCCATTTGCAAATTTTTTATATTTGCCAAAACACGCGCGGTTTCAATTACAAATGCCGGCTCGCACACCTTGCCACGATATGGCACCGGGGCACAGTACGGCGTGTCTGTTTCAATAACAATTCGGTCAATTGGTATTTTCGCAAATGTTTCACGAACATCATCGGCATTCTTAAACGTTAAAATACCACTGGCTGAAAAAAAGAACCCACGATCCAACATTATGCGTGCCAAATCCCATCCAGATGTATAGCAATGCATGACACCGCGAACATTTTTTAACATGTGGGCGGTATCATCCACGGCATCACGGGTATGTATTGCCACCGGTAAATCATATTCGCGCGCCATGTTCAGTTGTGCATCAAACAATTCCATTTGCGCATTTTTATTATCGTCGCGTTCATGATAATCCAACCCGATTTCCCCAACACCAACCGTTCGCGCATCGCGCAGCATTTCGTCGGTTATATATTCGCGTGGGTTGCAACCCGCGTGGTCTGGGTGAATGCCCAATGTGCAGTAAATATTGTCATGTGTTTTGGCGATGTTAAATGCGGCGTTCATATCGGCCGGGTCTGCGCCTGGGCATATCATCATACCAACATTTGCCGCGGCCGCGCGCGCAATCACAGCATTTAATTTTTCGCCCGCGCATGACGGGTCGGTCAGGTGACAGTGTGTATCTATAAACATTTCTTAATCCCAGATAATATTGTGAATATACCGACTTCTGGTTCCAGGTAAATTCGGTTAATGTCGTTTATTGCGCGTGTCGCACTTGGGTACATTTCGGCCAGACCAAAGTGCACAATCGCGTCAAGCAAGATTCCATGTAATGCGGGCGTTGGTGCAATTCGCCGGGCAATTGCCATTATGTCGGATGATGTGGCGGTTGGTTTTTCCAATGTTTCAATCATATTCGCATAAATTTCATCGCCGCCCGATTGTTTCAGATTTGCGATACGACCAAAACTGCCGTTTGCCAGGTGCAGGGTTTCCGTGCTGATATGTTCGTCTGGCATAAATTTCGCGCACAGTTCACGCATCTGGGAAATGGTAAGTGGGCGCATCTTTTCAACACGCGCGCGCGACCGCACCGTTGGTAACACCGATGCCAATTGGTGCACAACCAATAAAAACAGCGTGTTTGCCGGCGGTTCTTCTAATAATTTCAAGATGGCATTCGCGGCGGCGGCGTTTAATTCATCAACCGAATCGATTAATACAACGCGCCACCCACCAGACATAGACGACATTTGCATGCTTTCAATCATTGCGCGCACGGTATAGACCGATATGATTTTCCCATCGGGCTTTGGTCGACCGTCTTTATCAATATTGCGAGTCAGGTCGATTATGAAAAAGTCACCGACATTACCATAAACGTTTCGCGCAATTTTGTATGCCAATGTGGCCTTGCCAATGCCGCGTGGACCGGCCAGCATCCAAACCGGGTGTATTGGGTGATTATTGCGGTTTTCCCATGCATTCATAAATGCGTGCCACGTTGCGTCATGACCAACCAATGTGTCATTATCAATTGGTTTGGGAAAACTGTACAAATTTTCTTTCTTGCGCGGTGCCATTATTTGCCCCCGAATATCACGGCAATATTTTTTATTACGCGTGCGAAAAACTGAATTTTATTCACGCGATTTTTTGCAACCAGGTTTGCCCGTGCGATAACCCGCCCGTCGCGTTCGGCAATTATTTCACCAATTGTGTCACCCGCGCGTACCGGTGCCGCAACCGGGTCATTATACCGTGCCAACACGCGCAGGCCCGTTACATTTGTACCCTTGGGCAATGTTACCGCGAATGGTGCGTCAACCGTTGCCATAACTGTTTTCTGGCGACCATACCAAACCGGTATTTCGGTAATATCATCGCCCGCGTTATAGAATACCTTGTTCAATGTTGTTGCATAACCATGGTTTAGTAACTTTTTCATTTCATTTGCCAAGTCGTCATGGCCACGGCCATTAAAGCCGTTTATTACACCAATTAACCGGCGGCCACCGACAACGCTGCTGGCCACCATGCCATAGCCCCCACTGTCGGTGTGGCCGGTTTTCATGCCGTCAGCACCCGGCATTATAAACAACAATTTGTTATAGTTTACGGTATGCGTGCGGCCCCATTCGTGGCACCATTCAGATTGATGTTCTGCGAACTCAAACCGTTTGGTTGCAAACATTGGGTACAAATCGGGGTAGTCGCGAACAATATGTGTGGCCAGTGTTGCCAATTCGCGACTGGTCATCAAATTGTTTTCATCGGGCAGGCCAGACGCATTTCCGAACGTAGACAGTGGCATGCCGATTTCACGTGCCTTGGTCGTCATGCGCCCAGTAAACGCGTTTTCATCGCCAGCGATTTTTTCGGCCACAACAACCGATGCATCGCCCCCAGACAGCACAATCAACCCCAATATCAAATCGCGTACCGTGATAGTTTGTCCGGTGCTTAAACAAATCTTGCTGGCCGGGTACCATTTCGGATTTTTATAGTCGGCATTTTCGCTGACCGGCAGGCGGTCATCCATACTTAAATTACCGGCTTTTATCTCGTCAAACAACACCGCCAACGTCATTAACTTTAACATTGACGATGGCGGCATTAATGTATCGGCGTTTTTGGCATAAATCTCTGCCCCGGATGTATAATCGACCAAAAATGCTGATTTTGCACGCGTTGTAAATTCTGTGGCCGCTGGTTTTGCCGCGTTGGCCGCCATACAGGCCATTATTAATGTCAGTGTGATAATTTTCTTTGTCATGATGGTAAAATCATAAAATATTTTTTATAACGCCGCCACCATAATTTTTACCAATTTTGCGATATGCTATTGTTATACATCGCGCAATTTGACACCACCCTGCCCCCACGAAAAAATTAAAACAGTCGCGATTTGCGACCGTTTTATTACGATATTTTCTGAATTCGGCGAACGCGTCGTTCGGTATTATCAAACGGACTTTCCAGAAATGTCTTGGCGCATATGAATGCAATTTCAATATCAATATCATCCGCCGCCAGCGCAAGTACATTTATCGCATCGTGAAAGCGATCATCACGGGCCTGGGTGGGTGTGCTGCATCGCGATGCGCGCAAATTACGATGGCGATTGGCGGCAATTTCCATACCGGCCCCGGTGCCACACACCAATATACCACGTGCATGTGTGTCATCACCAATTGCGTCGGCCATTGCATCGGCAACATCGGGAAAATCAACCATTACATCCGGATTATCAGTCCCCAGGTTTACAACCGAATACCCCGCCGCCCCCAGCATTTCAATCAAATACAGTTTCAATCCCACGCCACGATGGTCCGCTGCGATATAAACCTTTGATACTGTTTCGTTCATTTCTTTTTGTCCTTTCGTTTTTGTAATTTGCATTCCAGTCCCGTATTTGCAGAAATATTCAATGTGTGATATTCCAAGACACCGCGCATTTGCGCATTACTGAAAATATTCGCGGTACTGACCACGGCGGGGCCATCCAACGTCCCGTGCAAAAACAAATCAGACGCGGTTATTTGGCCGGTCACGTGTCCGCCACGCCCGATTATAACGGTTTCAGCGGTAACATTACCGACAATTTCGCCATGAATTTGCACGTTATGGTCGGTTTTTATATCACCGGTTAATTTGCAGCCCGCACCGATTATAGTCGGCGATTGCTTTTCCGCAGAATTTGTAAATGCCAGCATCCTTTCATTCCTTTACAAAGTTAATTGGGTCAAACGGTTTTCCCCGATATCGAATTTCATAGTGCAAATGCGGCCCGGTTGAACGTCCAGACGAACCACCCAGTCCAACAACGGTGCCCGCCCGCACCCAATCGCCACGTGCAACATTTATATGCGACAGGTGCGCATACAGCGTTGTAAACCCAAGTCCGTGGTCAATTTCAACCGTTGTGCCATATCCCACGCGTTCGCCCGCCGATATAACGCGTCCTGGGGCAACCGCCATCAGTTCGGTTCCAATCTTGCCCGCAAAGTCAATACCATTATGCTTTTTGGGTTTGCCGCTAAATGGGTCTTTGCGTGTGCCATATTTTGATGTAATGGTTGTCTTTTTTACCGGCGTACCAATTGGCAATATTGATTGCAACCGGATTAGCCCATGCCACAATTGCAAATCGTCGGCCAATTTTTGATATTTTGGATTCAGGTCACGGTCAATATCCAGCGGACTGAACGCCGCACCAACCAGTGGGTTTGAATACGAACTGGCCTGGCGCATCAGGTCTTGCTGATTCAGGCCAAGTGCGACAATTGAACTGTTTATTTTTTTCAGATTCTTGCGCAGTTTTTCGGTATGTTCATCGGTCAACGCGGCCACCGCATCAACAATTTGCGTATCGGCATCGGCAATTGCGCGCATTGATTCCAAGATTTGCGCATTGCGACGTTGCAACTCTTCATTTTGGGCGCGCATTAATTCATATTCGGCCGATAGTTCAGATGTTTTTACATATTCCGGCGCATAGTTTTGATTTGTAAACATGTCATTCAGGCGCGTATGCAAGAAATCCAATTCGCCCCATGTTTTCAGGCGCGAATTCATCAATTCTTCTTTCTGGGCATCGGTTAATTTTTTCGCGTTCAGAATCTTGTCATCAATCACATTCAGGTTGCGCGTTAATTCGTTATATTTTTCCAGGTATACCTGTAAATCACTCATTTGTCGGGCGTGCATGGTACGTGCGGCCTCTAACTGCATGGTACGTTTTTGCAGCAACGGTCGATGATACATAAATACGTATGTTGACCAAGACGCCCATATAATCAACCCAATTTTTCCACAAAATTTTGTAAAACGCCAAAAACTGCTTTGGCGGAAAGTATAAACATTGCCGCGTGGCGTGTCCATTACCGTAAATTCACGTGGGGGAAATATGCGCACAATTACACGCCACACCGCGCGAAATGGCGATGTTATTAATGCCCACAGGGACGAAAAATAACGTGTTATGAAACTTATCATTATGCGTTTAGTTTAGACAATGCATCTGCGATAGTCAAGCCGTCGCGCAAAACCGCATCGCAATTCATTGATATGCCGCTGTGAATTATGGTGTTACCACGACTGCCCACGCAACCGCGTATTAATACGCGTTCCGCTGTGTCGCGCGCCCCAAACAACGGCATTATATATATCCCGCCACAGTGTTCGTTTATAACCGCAATGCATTCTGCGGCAACGGCGGCATCAATAATTGTACAAAATGTGCCATGCGGACGCACACGTGCAATTGACCGACGAATCCAATTCTGTATATCTGCGTTTTGGTGGGCATGTCCATGCTTTATTGACGGGGTGCCACGAAAATACGGCGGATTGGTTACAACCAAGTCAAATGTTTGCGCGGTGCGCCATGAAAATATATCGGCATTTATTAATTCAATATCGCAATTATTTAATTCCGCGTTTCGTGCGCATTGGTCCAACATTTGCGCCGAATTATCAATTCCGGTAATGCGCGCACCCGCAATATGTTGCATGATGCACAGTGCGACACCCCCACTGCCCACGCCGACATCTAAAATTGTTTTTGCGCGGCATGCGCCCGCAAACGCGGCCAGTAATACCGCGTCGCACGTTGGGTTATACCCGCCGCGCCACATGCGCACCGCACCACCCATCAGGGTAAAAATATCTTGTTTTTCCAGCATACCTATATAATAATTCAACAAAATTAAAAGGCAAGCCGATGTTTAATGATACAATTGTCGTACAAAGCGCGTTCAGTGCATTTAACAATGCCGCATTGTTTGCGCCGGCATTTTTGTGGAATGCCATTTTGGCGGTGCCGGTATTTATAATGATATGGATGTACGGTAATACGTTCCTGGGGCGGATTGGGTGGACGGAATCAAATACCGCCAAACGCACCGGCATAACAATTGCTGCATGTATAATACTGTGGACGGTATTGTTTGGCGGTAACTATGGCATATTGCGCGACGCGACATCTGTGTTGCCGTTTATGTGTGCCGCAATATTGTTTACGTGTTCATATTTTATTGCCGCGCATGCACGCGATATTTCTGTGCCAAAAATAAATGGCATGCCACGGCGCATACGTATTGCCTGCATTGCGGCGACATTGGCGGGCGCAGCAATTGTTGGCGCATCAGACATGCACGCGTGGTGGGGGCCGATACTACAGATTGGAGCGGTAATGTTTGGAATATTCCTGGGGCGGGTGTATCGGTTTACGCCGTCACTGCGGTTTGGCCCAATGATATTAATGTTTCTTACGTCAACCGTTATGTTGATGCAACCGGAATTCTTTCGTTTTGGACAACTGGGGAATTTAAGCCTGGTGCACATGGGCGCAATTGTTATTATTGGCGCGGCATTTTCCGCCGCCGTTGCAACTGCATTTGTGCGGCCACGTGGCCGGATTTACCGGTCGGCGTACATAAAACTGAAATGGTTGGGACGAATTGTCACGATACTGGGTATAATTTTATTTATTCTGACAGAATCTGTCCCGGTGTTCTTGGGCCTGACCATTATATTATGGGCAATGTTTGCGTTATCGGTATGGCATGAACGTTCAATTGCCCCGGACGTACCGGACCGCATGATTGCAACAACAATGATTTCGTTTGGCATTACCACCGGCATTATTGTTATAACGGCACTGGGGATTATAATGTTGAGTAAATTGTCCGACCGCAACCCATGGCGCGACATTCGGCAATTGTTATAATTGGTTAGATTTATTTAATACCATTTATTCCACCAATAATGTACCATTGTGACGTTATTAATTAATGTATACAGGGTATTATTATGAACATACATCCAACCGCAGTTATTCATGACGGCGCAAAATTGGGCAACGATTGCAAGATTGGGCCGTTCTGTATTGTTGGGCCCGACGTTGTACTGGGCGACCGTGTTGAATTGGTTTCCAACGTTGTTATTGGTGGCAAAACGACAATTGGCGATGATTCAATCGTATACCCGTTCGCGGTTCTGGGTGTGATGAGTCAGGACCTGAAGTGGCAAGATGAATCCACAATGACGGGGCTGCGCATTGGCAAGCGGTGCCGTATTCGTGAATATGTAACCATTCATTCCGGCACGCCTGCGTCCGACGGCACGGTAATTGGTGACGATTGTCAGATTATGGTTAATGCACACGTCGGACACGATTGTAAAATCGGTAACAGTGTTGTTATGTCCAATTTGGTTCAGGTTGCCGGTCATGTAGAAGTTGAAGATTTCGCAATTTTATCGGGCGGTGTTATGGTATTGCAATTTGCGCGCATTGGTCGCAACGCATTTATCGGCGGCATGTCGGGCGTTGGCAATGATATTTTACCATATGCCATTTATGACGGCGCACGCGCCACATATCGCACGATTAATCGCGTTGGGTTAATGCGGCATGGTTTCACAAACGAAGATATGCACGCAATACACAGTGTGTATTCCACCGTATTTCGCGAAACCGACGGCACGGTTTCAGAACGCCTGAACCGTGTACGCAAGGAAGTAAAACATAACAAATACGCCATGGACGCAATTGACTTTATTGAAAACCGGTCAAAGCGTGGAATTGGAACATCCAATAATGCGGAATAAGAAATACAAAATATTTATCATTGCAGGCGAAGTTTCTGGCGACGTGTTGGGCGCGCGCATAATGGTCGAAATGCCAGACGCTGAATTTATCGGCATTGGTGGTGAAAACATGCGCCAGGTTGGATTGCAATCAATCTTTCCAATGTCTGATTTGGCCGTTATGGGCGCGATAGAGGTTTTGGCTCATGCCCGCACATTAACTCGTCGCATTCGTCAAACGGTTGACGCAATCATAGACACCAAACCAGATTTGGTTTTAACCATTGATTCACCTGGATTTGCCCGACGTGTGATAACAGCGGCACGCAAACGTGGGGCAAACACACGATTTTATCACTTTGTTGCGCCCCAGGTTTGGGCATGGCGACCGGGCCGCGCAAAAAAATACGCCAAAACTTTTGATAAACTGTACGCTTTTTTTGATTTTGAGGTTCCGTATTTTACTCGTTATAACCTGACAACTGTTGCGGTTGGACACCCGTTGGCGGATTTATTAATCTGCAACCAACCAACCGCCGTCGGCATGACAAAACGCGAAAAAATAATAACCATAATACCGGGCAGTCGCATGTCCGAGGTAAAGCGATTATTGCCGATATTTCGCGACGCAGTACAAATGATGGTACACTGTGGCTATTACAATTATAAATATGTTATTCCAACGGTTGAAACCACGGCAGATTATATTGCCGAACATGTCAAACATTGGACGGTTCAACCAGAATTGATTCCGGCAACCGCACGATATGACGTATACGCAAAAACATATGTTGCAATCGCGGCCAGCGGGACTGTTTCTGCCGAATTGGCCATGATGCATATTCCGGCAATAATTGTATATAAAATGAACCCAATAACCACATGGATTGTACGGCAAATGATACGCGTTAAATGGGTGTCACTGGTAAACATATTAATGAACCGTGGCATATATTCGGAATTACTGGGGCCGGCGGCAAATGTGCAAAACATTATGAACGAATTTTGCAAATTAGCCATTCCGGCAAATCGCGAAAAAATGATTGCCGATTTGGCCGCGGCCGATAAAATGTGGCAACCAAACAAAAACGGCGCATGCGCCGCGGTTGCACGCGACATACGCAATTCAATAAAACAATAATTTATAAAATTTATCTATACACCATATGGCACATGGTCTTTATCCATTTTCAGACAATCCCCCGATGCATCCGTAACCGCACAATTATAACCACTGCCGGATGTTCTACATTTACAACAAGAATTATCACCACCATCCACCAAATCACCCTGCGCATTCGTTTTATGTGCATACCCATATGGACAAACTTGATTATGTTTTGTGATAAATGTTTTTTGGGTACACCATCCATTTGACGAAATATTGGTCAACGAATTTCGTGCAACATACGCAGTCAACTTTGCCGAAATGCTTTCACCCGTGGGTGCATATTTATCACGCCCACCAATATAACAATTTAATAAATCCGCATCGACTTCTGTTTTATACATTGGTACATACTCAAAATTACCCCCAACACCAGAATATTTACACCACCAAGAATTTTCGCATGTATATCCATCGCTGCAATCATTACTGGTTGTACACAACCGCCCACAAATACCATATGAAGGATCTGCTGTGTCTTCATGACATTCATAACCGACAGGACATAACGAATCGGTTGGAACATTGTTTGTCTTGCATGTTTGCACATAAACAGGATTCCAATTTGTACCATCTGTGGTATAACCAAAAGAGTCGTTTAGGTTAACATTATTCCAAGATTCTGTACTGGTATAACCCGTATATGTTACGGATGTTGCCGCATAATTGCACAACCCTTTGGCACAGACCAGACCACTGTCGCAATCACTGTCTGTACTGCATGCCACAACCGATTGATTAACCACAGGCAATTCGGCGGCACATTTGCCCAATACGCCGGCACGACTGCGCCGTGCACCATTTTCCCAGCATGAACATATTCCCCACGACGTTACATCAACCGATAATGCATAATCCTTTGGACACATGTTTTCACTGTTGCTGATATTATATGCGCTGGCAATTGTTGTATCTGCGGTCAACATAACGTTAAACCCTTTGCCACTTGTATCGGTTTTGGCCATGCATAATTTGGTATCGGGTTGATAGTAATCTTTATAACCCTTGGTTTCAAATGCATCGCGTTCAATAAACTTGCCCTGCATGTTGGTGCATTGTGTCATTAATATATCGGTTATTTGATTATACACTTCTGTTGCGACACCAACCGCCGCAATGTACGTGCCGCGTTGACCAACCTTGGCTTTATCGGCCGATTCAAAGCCGCCAAATGCCGTTTCCAATATTGTGGCATCATTACATGCGTCAACCGCCTGTAATTCGGCATAACACTTGGAAATATCTGCGTCGCGAACAAACCACTGCATTGCATTTGTGCTGGGCTCATTTTCACCGGCTGTAAACAGACCACTGTACGGGTAATAAAAGTTTTCATAATTTTTGCCGCCAAATTTATCAAAGCATTGTTTGGCCACCGCGCGGCATGCGGTTAACATGTCTGTGTCTTGGCGGTTTTGTATATAATCCACAATAATATTATCGCCAATGTCGGTAAACATGTTATTGCACGACGTGATATAATCACTGCACAATTTTGTATTTAATGCAATTTTCCCAGGTTGCAGAACGATGTTTTCATCGCCGGTTAATCCCGCCATTGCGTTTGTGATTGACGTGTCGCCATTCATATAACACGCCGACACGAAATCAAAGCAGCCCTGTTTTATTTCATCAACCTTGGCACGCTGGGCATAGTATATTGACAACAACGCCTTGTCTAAATATTCAGCCCAAGCTGTTTCTGATAATTCAACACATTTGTCCAATGCGGGTTCTGCGAATTTTTTTACCCGTGCCTCGAAATTCGTGACAAAGCGGCGGTTTGATACAACCTGGGACAGTTTCTGTTCCGCAGCGGAAACGCCACTGTTAAACGTTAACTGGGTTCCCAATTCGTTAAAGTTCGTAACGCCGGCAATCGGTTTACCCGTGGACACATCAATAAATTCCCCATTGTCCAGACATTTATGATAATTTGCACCGCATACTTCTTCGTTTACGATTGCAGCCTCTACATTATTCACGCACGCGGTCAGGTCATCTGAATTATGTTTTTGCCGGTTTTCAACCCGTGCCAGGTCCAGCATCGCACTGCCTTCGCGAACAGCGGCCTTTAATTGCTTTTGCTGATTTGCTATGGCGGTTTGCACCGTGTTACAGTCGGATTCCACCGCCATCAGGTATGCGTTTATCGCACGCTGTAACGACGCGTCGTTACAATCGGCGCGCACCGCCGAACGACACTGGGGGTACACGGCATTATACAGGCTTTGCCCATTGTACGATGCGATAATCTGGCCAGAATCGGCGTTACCAAATGCATTTGCCGTATCAAACGATATGTCAATGCTGTTCAAATCGCTGTATTGGCCGGAAACGGATGCGTCACCACCACGAATAGAATTCATAATTGCCTGTAATATTGCCTTGGACGATGATTTGTCGTTCGCCAAGGCCCGTTCCCCATCAGACGCGGTTAACATGGCGGTTGCCTGGGCCGCGGTCATGCCCACAACGTCCAGGTTTTCGTTAAACGCATCTAACTTGTCACTGGCACCCTGTAACGTATCGCGTAATGCGGCCAATTCAAGCACGCGGTCGTTGCATGAACAACGCCGATAATCGTCATTCTTTAACTGGCAAAATTGGTCCATACATGTAAAGTACGCATTTTTGCACCGTTCATATGCCGCACCGGTGCGTGTTTCCGACATGGCGGCCGCGTTTGAATCCGCCGCCCGTGCAACCGCGGCACGCGCCGTGGCGGCAACGGTGCGCCCAGATGATATGGCGGCACGACCAACCGTATGGCCTGCACCGGTTTGTGGGGTGCTTTTTACTGTTGCCGTACGCGCAGAAACACTGCGCGCGGCACGATTCTGGGCACCACCACGCGTTGACAGTTGCGCCCCAGACCGCGGCACACTGGTTAACGTGGTTGTACGTGCCGTGGTTGTGGTTGGGCGCGCAGTGGTTGTAACACGAACGGCGGAATCATTGCGCGATTTTGATGCGCCACTGCGAACACCTGCGTTGGCGAAACCAACACACGCCGCCAAAAATGCCGCAAAAATCAGAATTTTCTTCATCTCTGATTTGATGTTAGCAAAATTGCAAAAACCGGGGCAAGCAGAAAGTCATTATTGCTAATAAAACCGCGAAAAAAACTTGTTGCAAAAAAAATGCAATTGGGTTATTATCTGTTGCGTTTCGCGGGCATATGGCGGAATTGGTAGACGCGCTAGTTTCAGGTACTAGTGGTAGCAATACCTTGGAAGTTCGAGTCTTCTTATGCCCACCATAGTGCAGTTTTGGGGTTGTAGCTCAGTTGATAGAGCGCTACGTTCGCATCGTAGAGGTCGTGGGTTTGAGTCCCATCAGCTCCACCAGAATAAATAAAGCATGCGGGCAACGCATGTTTTTTATTTATATCGTAATATATCGTAATAAAAAAATATACATCGGCACCGCGGACACATGCCATACGTCAACAAGTACAAAAAAACAAACGTTGTGTAACATATAAACACCTGCAACAAATAATGATAATAATCAAATGGGTATTTTGCCCATTTTTTGCTTGCATGCCGATATGGTTGTTGATAACATTTCACCTGCATTGGGCCTGTGGCGGAACGGTAGACGCTGAGGACTTAAAATCCTTTGGTTATTGCAACCGTGTGGGTTCGAGTCCCACCAGGCCCACCAGTATTTTGTATCACAGCCGTTGGTTTTGGATGTGTAGCTCAGTTGGTTAGAGCGCTTCGTTCACATCGAAGAGGTCGTTGGTTCGAGTCCAATCTCATCCACCAGATTTCAGTTATAGTATCGTCAGCTTTACAGTTTTTTCCATATATTAAAATTAAGGCATTTGCAATCATGTTTCCGACGTGCGATTAATCCAAAACATGATGGTATAAAAAAACGCGCCATTGGCGCGTTTTGTTATTGTTTACATATCTTCAACATCTGGTGCATTTTCGCGAATTTCGCGGCGCATATTACGTTTTGCAACCTTGTATTCTTCGCGTGTGATGCAACCATCTTGGTTAATATCCATCGCCGGTAATGCCGCCTGCATCTTTGGGCATTTGATTTCCGTAACATCCAGGCATCCGTTCACAAAGTGCGCACGTGGACCCGGCATGCCCCGATGACCGCAACAGCAGAATTTGCATGCCGCAAATCCCAATGCAAAGATAATTGCAAAAACAATAATCTTTTTAACCACGCGACAGAATTTGCATCCACCGTGGCAACCGCATGGGCATCCTGCGCCACATCTGCATTCGTGCGCCATTGGCATATCACTCATACTTGGTTCAACGCGTTCTGCCGCCTTTCTGGTGGTGTGTTTCATAGTTGTCTTTTTTGTTGTTTTTGGTGCCATTTTTCCTTCCTTTTGGTTGACGTGTATGATTGTATAAGATATTGAATTTTATGTAAAGTAGAATTTTTTCAGTAAATCATATATCATAAATCCAGTTATATAATAAAACGCCCCATTGGGGCGACAATTAATTTATCTTGTACCAATTGGGGTTAATGTTATATTCCCCACGTAATTGTATACAATTGTTGTATCTGGCGTAATGCGGTCATCCGACATATTAACGCGCCATGCAGAAATATTTCCGCCACATGCCGTTGCCGGTGCGGTTGTAAATTCTTTGCCATGTGCCACCGGTTGTGAATCCGGCACATTACCCCCAAATTCACCACAGTTGTATGTTACCGTGAAATTTTTAGACACGCATAATGTCGTATTGTCCGGCTGTACCAAGGCATTTGCCGCACCAATCCCACCAATACATAAAAAAGCAAACATCAAAATCTTTATCATGTTATCCACCTGTATATTATTCGCGGTATGACACACTGTCAAATATAGTGGTACGCAACGCATCGTAATTCGCAACCGTATAACCACAATGCAACGCACAGTTTTCTGCGCATAATGCCGCATTTGCCGTTTCATTTTCATCGCCCGGGGTATAGTTACCATTTTCGTCTTCGGTACCACTTTCACTGTAACCGAACAACGATACCCAATCTGAGGCCAGGCGCGTTTCGGCAATCGTCATCTTGCACCAACACCATTTTCCACCTGATGCCGGGGCGGCGGCCTGATGAAAATCTGCGAATTCGCCGTTATCACTGCTGCACATGGCGGTGCCGCTTACGGTTGCATATGGGAAAGTTGCAGTCCACGTATTTGAACCGTCATCACCAGTATATGCCGTACCAGCAACCCCGGCATTATATTTTGCCAACCAATCTGCGGTGAACGTTTGATTCGTTTCTGGGGTCCAATGATATGTATCGCCCGGCTGATACCTGGTGCCAGAATTTGTCCACCCACGATACCAATAACCATCTTTGGCACACGTATTCGCCGCCAATGTATAGTCTGTGTCCCATGTAACGTTTGCCGATGCCGGTGTTGTGCCAGTGCCGCCATCGCAATTATACGTTGCGGTTAATTGTTTTACATTCCAAATCCCGGTAAATGTTTTGTCACCGGCGGTTTGCCACACAAAACTATCACCGTTTTGGTATGTTGCATCTGACGACCAACCGCCAAAATCATGGCCAACCTTGGTGCATCCTGTGTAATTTATAGTATATGACGTATCATATGTCACAGAATCTGTTTTTGCCGCGGAATTACCCGATTCACATATATACGATGCCTTATACGTATTTGCCGCCCATTGCAGTGTTGCCGTCGCACCGGCGGTCGTATTCCAAACGAACGTTTTTGCATCAATTGCATAGTTCGTACCATTCATTTCCCATCCCGTTGGCGAATACCCAGAACGTGCACACCCGCCCACACCAGAAAATGAAAATGGATATGTTAATATAATTGATTGCGCATCCGGCGCAATTCCAGACGCGCCGGTACCACAATTATAAACAACCGAATACGTTGGCATACATACACGATATTCAACACTTTCTGCCGGTGCCTGTGCACTATAAACCGTGCCTGTGGCATCTTTGACATGTAATGTTCTGGTTGCGGCATCGGTTGTCATATCAATATGACAAACATCATCCGCCCCATCGCCGAATGCAATGTGCAATCCATGCGCCGTGGCCGGCGTTTTCCACAAAGGCACCGTTACACCGCCGGTTAAAACCAACGATGTCTTAATCGGACAAACCGTCGCACACGCCCCGGCCCAATTTAACGCCGTACCATTATTGCAATACGTACACGCCCCACCCGATTCGTCGGCACATCCGGTCGTGCTAAAAATTTCAGAATAAAATTTCGGGCATTGTTGGGACACCGGCACAACAACCGCATTCTCATTCGGCAGAAAAACTTCATCATTTGTTGGGCATGCATCAACCGACGCGACGGCACTGGTCACCCTTGCAACCACAATTAAACCAACGGCCAACCCAAACCTACGTTCTAACACCACAAACACCCTTCCCTTGTACCTTACTGACGCATTATTACAAATTTTGCAATTTTTCACAAGCCTATAATTAAACACAACGATAAAAAATATTATTTGCGAAACGAATACCGGTTGATGTTTTGCATATATATTGAAAAAACAACAAAATATATTGTGTTCCTATTTTTTTCTTGCGTTTCGCATATTTTGATATAAAATGTACGGCGTTGCACCCATGGCTCAATTGGATAGAGCATCTGACTACGGATCAGAAGGTTGAGGGTTCGAATCCTTCTGGGTGCGCCAGAATTAACCGCGGGTTGTCGCGGTTTTTTTGTTACACTCTGTCCTACCAAACAGGCGATATTTTAAACAGTAGATTAACAATTTGAGAAAATAAGGGAAATAATGTATAATATCATTGATAAATAAAGGAAAGGAGAATGGTAAAATGTCAATTTTTACAAGATATGATATTATAAATAAAATTGGTCGAGAATATTTAACAACAAACATTGAAAATGATGAATTTAGTTACCAACAAGCATTTGGAGACAAATGGAAAAATATAGATAAAAATATTTTTAAATCTACAAAGAAAGATACTATACATACAAAACTGGATATTAGATTTGTTGATAAAATAAATAAAATCAGTATATTAGTCGAAACAAAAGATAATTCAAAGAATTGGAATGAAAAGGAAGTCGAAGAACAATTATCAGCTTATGTGAAAGCAGAAAAATTGTTAACCAATAATCGTATTATTGCAATAATTGCCACTCAACAAGATAAAGCAATAAAAGTATATTGGGGGTCAGATATTGTAATTGATGATTCTCATAAACTTTCAAATCAATATTCCATTAAATCTTTTTCTGAATATGCAGATTTATACCTAGCTAAAGAAAATAATAAAGAACAAGTAATAAAAAGCACTTATGAATTAAATAAGTTATTACATAAATATGGGATAAATGAAAAAATTAGAAGCCAATTTGTTGGAACTTGTTTGTTGGCTTTGAAGTATAATATTGCTTATCAAGGATTACAAACACCACAAATTATAGCAGGTATTCGTTCTGTTTTAGAAAGATTGTTAAATACCGATATAAATAAAGCAAATAAAATTGCTTTATTAGATAGCAAAGTATTACAATCCCAAGATGTAAAAAATCTAAAATCAAATGAATTTGAACAAATTTTAGATTTTATACAGAATGAAATTTTAGAATATATCAACGATACAAGTACTATGGGACAAGATATATTAAACTTGTTTTTTACTACATTTAATAAATATGTTGGAAAAGCAGATAAAAACCAGGCTTTTACTCCAGATCATATAGCCCATTTTATGTGTAAAGTTGTAGGAATAAATAGAAATTCAAGGGTATTAGACCCTTGTTGTGGAAGTGGTGCTTTTCTGGTAAGAGCGATGACAGAAGCATTGGATGATTGTGAAAACCAACAAGAACGAGATAAAGTAAAAAAAGAACAAATTTATGGAATAGAATTTGAAGATACAGCTTTTGGTTTGTCAACAACAAATATGTTAATACATAGTGATGGAAATTCAAATGTAAAACAAAGCAGTTGTTTTGAAGAAGAAGATTTTATAAAAAATGCAAATATAAATGTTGTATTAATGAACCCACCATATAATGCCCAGAAGAAGTATTGTTGGAAAGAATATACAGATGCATGGAATAAAGATACCAAAGAAGACCCATCTCAGGGGTTGCATTTTGTATATTATATTGCATCAAAAGTAAAAACTGGAAAATTAGCTGTTTTATTACCTATGCAATGTGCTATTGGCAGTTCTTCAACTGATATACAACAATTTAAGAAAAAAATGTTAGAAGAACATACATTAGATGCAGTTTTTTCATTGCCTGTTGATATTTTTCATCCAGGTTCTACTTCTGTTGCTTGTTGTATGATATTTAATCTTGGAACAAGACACAAAAACTCAAAATTACCAACATTTTTTGGTTGCTATAAAGATGACGGCTTTATAAAAAGAAAAAATATGGGGCGAGTGGAAAAAACAAAAAATAATACTAATGAGGGTGTTTGGTCTGATATAGAATCAGAATGGCTAAATTTATATTTTAATAGGATTGCAAAACCAGGTTTATCTGTTGTAAAAAATGTTACCGCTGAAGATGAGTGGTTAGCAGAAGCATATATGGAAAACGATTATTCAACTTTAACACAAATAAACTTTGAAAACAATTTACGTGAATTTCTTGCATTCGAAATAAAATCAAAAACAGACAACTGTTATAATAAACTACCTAGGCAAACAAGTAATCTAAATTTTGATACTTCTACTTGGCAAACTTTTAAAATAAGCGAACTGTTTAACAATATAGAATATGGTAAAATTCAAAAAACAGAAGTATTAAAATCAGGTAATGATGTGTATTATATTGGTGCTAAAAAAGATGATAACGGTGTAATATCTAAACATAAGTTCGATTCTGAATATATTTCTAAGGGAAATTGTATTATTATGATTTGTGATGGTCAAGGTTCTATAGGTTATAATATTTATATAAATCAAGACTTTTTTGGAACAATCAATTTAGCATTGGGGTATAATGATAATCTAACAAAATATAATGCATTATTTATTATTACGGTTTTAGACCTAGAGAGACCAAAATTTAGTTTTGGAAGAAAACGAAAACCAACATTAAAAAATACAACTATAAAACTTCCTGCAAAACCAAAATTAAACGATAAAGGAGAACAGGAATACGAAGAAATAGAAGATAACGGAAAAAAGATTAAGAAACCATTGTATGAACCAGATTGGCAATATATGGAAGATTATATAAAATCTTTACCGTATGTAGATTTAATTTAGAAAGCAACTTTATATTTCAAACTGTTTCTTGTGATATAATTATTACAACCAATCAAGGTGTCAAAGGCATTGGCACCTTGTTTCATTACATTCAAATAATTTACATAATTTTCAAGATATTTTGTTGCTACACCCCGAAAATTATCATTAATTAATCGTTTTAAACTTGTATGTATATTGTCTATTCTGCCTAAATTATAGGTTTTAGATTTGGATAAACCTGTTGAGAACTTCTTATGTTTTACATTTTTGATATGATTATATGAACATTCACCGTCTGTAACCAATATACTATTTTTAGCAATCATTGGCTGCAATTTATTCTCAATCCATTTAGGCTGAACCTTACCATATCCAACTGGTTTACCCCAAACATTACTTATTTTATTTGTGGCAGTTAATACACATATCAAATCTTTTGATAGTCCACGTTTGTGTTGTTGTGCTTTATATTCTTCTTCTGTATAACCATACAAAGACATAATTTGAAACTTATTTAATTTAGATTTGCCAGATTTATGTGCTTTTCTATTCAAGTTTCTACTACCTTTCTGGCTTTCTCTAAAATATGTTTCATCAGCTTCAACAATACCCGAAATCTTATCTGTATTTAATGTAGAAAAAGCATTTAATATCTTATGTCTCCACAAGAAAGCAGTATTTTTATTTATTCCTAATTCTTTTGCAATTTCTCTTAAACTTAATTTTTTACACATTAAACCTATGTATTTATACCATACATCAACAGATTTATTACTATATGCTATTGGTGTTTTAGTAGTCATACAAGACTTCTTATGACATTCATTACAATAAAATCTTTGATTATTGTTTTGTTTCCCACTTTTTACGATTTTATTCGAATGACAATATGGACAGCGGGTATTATTTTTATCTATTTCAAATATCTTGGTATTTGCTTCCTGCATATTAATTTCTCTTAATATTTGATTAGCAAACTCTCTCTTTTCATCAGTAGATAAATGATTTATATACCAATCAATATATTCTTTACTCAAATTAGTCAAAATATTCTTGTCTATAATTTATATCTATTTGTTTTTAGTCTATAAATTATGGCAACTGTTTTTCTAAAGCAAGCTATTTCTCCCGTTTGGTAGGACAGAGTGTTTTGTTATATGATTTATAACAAAATTATATTGACGATAATTATACTTTAACGGCGTAACATACACGTGTTCCAAATAATAAAAGCCCCGAAAATCCGGTGCCTTTATATGTTCTAAAAATAGATGGCGCACCCTGGGGGATTCGAACCCTCGACCTGCGGATTAGAAATCCGATGCTCTATCCAGCTGAGCTAAGGGTGCGTGTGTGCAATTCTATAATAAAAACAACACAAATTCAAGTGGACAGAACAAAATTCTGAACTTTGTCGTTATTCTGCCACGCGATGACGCAGACGGTATAATTGAACAAACATATAAACATCGGCTACCGCATATAAAACCAACATGCCACCCATAAAAAACGTAATTGCAACCGCACCACGTAATGGATATAACATAAATATAATGGCAACCCCCATCATCACCAACGCCACAAAAATACTTATTATATAGTGCCCGAATCGTGCACGCGCCATATTTATCGCAAAAATTAGTATTAACAAAGACTTTACAAAAAATAACACCAAGAATATATACATAACACTAATCATTGATTCTGTTGGGTGCACACAGAACAAAAAACCTAGTATTATATTAATCAATCCAAAGCACAAATCAAAATACCCGCCACCACGATTATGCGAAACAATATATCCGGCAATAGTGCGATACAGGCCAAAGCCAATCAACACAACGCCGATTATCATTGTCATTGTTGTTAATATTGATACCGGGTAAAAAAACATAGCCCCGGCAATTACGAAAAACAATAACGCCTCGGCTAATAATAATGGGGCACTTTGTTTATACAATCTTTTTATTGAACGTGCGACATGCGTGCATAATTCCGGTTTATTTGCTGCTTTGACTTTCATTTTCTTTACCATAATACAAAAAAAACATTAACTTGGTGACAAGTATTACATAATTTTCCGCGTTATTAAATATAAATTTTCAATTTTATTTAGGATTCGTGTACAAAAAAAACATCCAAACAGTATGTGCCTAATTAATGGGGCGTATGACCAGATTGTATATTCCCACCGTACTTCGTACGTGGGCCCCTTTTCCAAATCGTAACGGCTTGAACGTCGTTTCAATCGTTCTCGCCTGCTTTTTTTGTAGAACTGGACTGCGCCAGTTCTAATCTGACCCTTTCGCATAAATAAAAAAAACGCGCCATTCTGCGCGATTTTTATTTATGGGGCGGGTGACCAGATTCGAACTGGCGACACCTGGTACCACAAACCAGTGCTCTAACCAACTGAGCTACACCCGCCATAGGCACAATTTTTTGGTGGAGCTGATCAGACTCGAACTGACGACCCCTTGCATGCCATGCAAGTGCTCTACCAACTGAGCTACAACCCCATGCACTGCGCGCATTATAATATTATATGTATCAAAAGTAAAGTATTTTTTCTTGGGTTCTATTGCAATTGAATACTGCTTGTTTTTATTGTGCGGTTTTGATATTATTCTTGTGACACGTAATATCGTGTTTGGGCGTCATAACCCATCATTTGTAGTTGCCGTTCAGGCGTAAAAAACTCCAACCAAAGACAGTAATGGTTGGAGGGATGCGAATATATTGAATAAGCACGCTATTGCCTACAAATGATAGTTATGAACCTCCAACCACCGATTTTGCGTGGGAATTTTTTATTCACGAAAAACCCAGGGGGAAACACATGAAAATATTGTCAATACTCAATTCGTTATATTTTTTTGGCACAATCTTGTTCTGTGCGCATGCCCATGGCGATTTACCGCCAAACACAAATTTTTGCATTCCAAAGCAGTACACAATCAAATACCAATGCGCCGATGGTACCGATGCCGCAGAACCGGTAACGTTGGCCTATGGCCAGACATATACCACACCCGATGCATTAACGGCATGCCCTGGCGGTGTAAAACAATGGTGGGTGGACGATACCGAACAATATATTACATCAAATACAACATTACCATATACGTATATAAACGATATTACATTAGTGTCCGGGTTGGATACAACCATTGATGGCACAACGCATGGATATTCCAGTAAAGAAATGACATGGTTTGTTAAATTTCCATACGGCACAATTCGTGGTATTGCCCGATGCAGTAACGAATCCAGCGGGGCCGCAACACCATACAGCGGACCAAACACCGAACCAAGTGACGATTTAGGCACAGGCACCATATGTTATTGTCGCGCGATTAAACCCGAACGCAATTCCGGGGCGTGGGTGCAATATCTTTATTGGTATTCAAGTGCGAGTAGATGTTCATCACTTTGCGCACGGTTTTGTGGGTATTATGTGCGGCTAAGTCCTGAATTTCGAACGACGGTATTAACCGGGGAATAAAATGAACGATTGGTATTTTTATACACTATACCCATTATCTGTTGAATACTAATTGGTCGGCATCAATTTACCGCCATTGTCGCGTGTGGCACTAATCCAACATGTTGCGCCACCGCGTGGTACGGCCATGGCGTATTTGGTGTGCTTTTCGGCGTATATATTTATACCATTCATCGCCGTTTCACCAATCCGGCACAGCGGCAAACACCGGTCATCGGATGTGTGGCCGAACCCCGCATCACATTCCCACGGGCAATCGTTTGCATCCTTAATTGTGCCATCCACACTATCTGGTGTGCCGGGGCCGGTATAGTGTGCATTTGCCGGTGCGTTTGTGCATGGCTTTACGCCATTGTACCAAACTTTATACGTGGTACCTCTATATGGTGATAGATAGTAACCGGTTCCCGCCTGATAATATAGTTTATTTACGCCGTATAATCCGGTTGATCGATAATAACCTGATTCATTTAGATATAGATTTCCATATCTGTCTGTTACATAAAGTGAAACATTGCAGTTGTATACTTCTGTTTTTTGTAAGTGACAATTCCACGCTTTTTTCGGCAATTGCGTTGTTATAACAGCCCCATCACCAAACCTGTTTTCATATATTTCTTTTTGTTCTGGGGTGACGATTGGGCATTCGTGTTGTGTATCGTCACCTGGGCA
>JAFUTJ010000018.1 GCA_017471445.1 Alphaproteobacteria bacterium
TGCCCAGGTGACGATACACAACACGAATGCCCAATCGTCACCCCAGAACAAAAAGAAATATATGAAAACAGGTTTGGTGATGGGGCTGTTATAACAACGCAATTGCCGAAAAAAGCGTGGAATTGTCACTTACAAAAAACACAAGTATACAACTGCAGTGTTTCACTTTATGTAACAGACAGATATGGAAATCTATACTTAAATGAATCAGGATATTATCAATCAACCGGATTATACGGCGTAATAAAACTATATTATCAGGCGGGGCCTGGTTACTATCTGTCGCCATATCTAGGTACCTCGTCTAACGTTTGGTACAGTGGCGTAAAGCCATGCACAAATGCACCGGCAAATGCACACTATACCGGCCCCGGCACACCAGATAGTGTGGATGGCACAATTAAGGACGCAAACGATTGCCCGTGGGAATGCGATGCGGGGTATGGCCACACATCCGACGACCGATGTTTGCCATTATGCCGGATTGGCGACACCGCAATGAATGGAATAAATATTTATGCCGAAAAGCATACCAAATACGCCATGGCGGTTCCACGTAATGGCGGCGTATGTTGGATTAACGCCACACGCGACAATGGCGGTAAATTGGTGCCGGTAAATTGATGTTTAACAGATAAACATACCGATTATTATTTGCGAACAATTGCAATGAAATTTGCGATAAAAATTACAAAAATACACCCGCACAATTATGCGGGCGTATATCATATTATTCATTACACTTATTAATTTTCGGAGCAATATTTTACCGCATATAAATTTTTACCAGTATAAATTATATTCTTTACCAATACACGATATGCCGCACCCGACGGACAATCATCACCGGTACGTGCGTTTATATACATGTGTTCTTTATCTGCCATCATACGCTGTTTGTCGGCCGTACTGGATTTATCCGCCACCGACGCAAACGTCGTATCTGCCTTTTGCCGTTGCAAATATTCCAACCCGGCAAATTTCGGACATTTTAACAACACATCGCCGTCCGACCCAACAGATATTTCTTCGCATGCATCAACATTAATCGACGCGACATCCGCCGACGCAGGTTCATTAACTGATTCCGTCATGGTTTCGGATATTGGTTCTGGCACTTCAACCGGGGCGGGCATTTCTGGTTCTGGGACCATTTCCGATTCGACAACAGGTTCTGGGGCGACATCTGGTGCCACGTCTGTGACCGGCATTTCTGGTATTTCCGCCATCACCACGTCATTTTCCATATCAACGATCGGCATTTCATCATCTGCGCGTGCCGCCGCCACAGAAACAGCCGCTGTAATAATTGCGATTGTAAATATTTTTTTCATTATTTCTCTCCTTATTCCTCTGACATCAATGATAGTATTTTGGCGAAAACGCAAATAAATATCAAGCCAAAAAAACACTATATGAAGAAAGTCCCGAAATGCGGGACTTTCCCAAACAAAACAAACAAAATAGAACGGAATTACTTTGTTGCGCTTTCGCAAATTTCCAACGCATTCATGGTTGTACCATCAAACACAGGTTCATTCACCAAAATGCGATAGCATGTACCGATCGTTTCTGTTGCCGGAACAACGTTCATATAAATACTGTCTTTATCGGCCGCAATTTCTTCAACATTGGCATCCGCCGTTATCAACATCGCATTCGCTTCGACTGCGCGCAGACCGGTCAAATCTTCTGTTACTGGGCATTTTACCAACATTTCGCCATTTTCGCCCATTGCAACCTTTGTGCATTTTTGACCCATGACATCAATCGCGTCATTGCCACTGCACGCCGCCAGCGCACCCAGAGCAATTACCATCGCACCAAATTTTTTCATGTATATTCTCCTTTGTGTATCACACAGCAACGGAACACCATTGCCATGCTGGCATGTTAGCAACGCAAATTGCAGATGTCTAGATAAAAAATTAATTTTTTTCTTTTTTGAATTGCATTTCGTACAACGCCCGATATGCGCCATTTTCAATGGCCAACAATTCGTCGTGGGTTCCCTGCTCTACCATTTCGCCTTGGTTAATAACACAGATTTTTGTTGCATTGCGAATCGTTGACAGGCGGTGCGCAATCACAAACACCGTTTTGTCCTGCATCAGGTTTTCAATCGCCTTTTGCACAACAGATTCGGCCTTGTTGTCCAGGGCAGACGTTGCCTCGTCCAAAACCAAAATGGGTGCATTTTTCAGAAACGCCCGTGCAATCGCCACACGCTGTTTCTGGCCCCCGGACAGCAATATTCCACGTTCACCAATTTGCGTATCTAAACCATTCGGCAATGTCGCGACAAAATCATCCAAATATGCCATTTTTACCGCCGTTTCAACCGCCGCGGCATCGGCATTTTCATTCCCCAGCATTATGTTTTCGCGAATTGTACCTGCGAACAAGAAATTATCTTGGAATACAACGGCGATATTTTGCCGCAATGACTTTAATGTATAATCACGCAAATCCACGCCATCAATGGTTATCGCGCCGCCCGTTACATCATAAAACCGCGGCAACAAACTGACAATCGTTGTCTTGCCCCCACCGGAATTCCCGACAAAGGCAATTGTTTCGCCCCGATTTACAGTCAGGTTAATATTCTTTAACACCGGCCGCCCAGGTATATACTCAAAATTCATGTCATGAAATTCGATAACGCCGTGTTCACGCGACAATTCGCGGGCATTTGGCCGGTCTGTAACCGCGGGCACTGTGTCCAATATGGCAAATACACGATCTATCGCCATAAAAGACATCAAAACAGAATTATAACTGCCCCCGATACTTTTCATCGGCTGATACAACATTAATAATGCCGTCAAGAATGAAACAAATGCGCCTGCGGTAATTTGGCCATTCAAAATCAAATGCGAACCGAACCATATTGCCAAACCAATCCCGAACGACAATATAACGTGCATAACCGGGGTCAGCCACCGCGTCCGCTGTAACATTTTAATACGCAACTTAAACACCCCGTCCAGAACATCTTGAAACTTGCGTTCTTGGGCATTTTCCAAATTATACGAAATAATTGTTTTATTCCCAGAATATGTTTCGTTATACGCGGTCAATAATGCCGCATCCGCCACAACGGATTTGTTAAACACAGACTGAATTTTCTTTCTTAACGATGCCATGGGCAAGAACGCCCCAAACAGCACCGCCGTGCAAACCAATGCCAATTGCCACGAATTAATAAACAACACCACAATTAATGACGCCGCCGTAAAAAACTTCTGAACAAATGATTTCAGGTTATTAATCAACCCCGAACACGCCATATCGGCATTGTTGTTAAATGTAAATATAACATCGCCAGAATTTTGCTTGTTAAAGAATTCCGTTTCAAAGGTCAGCATTTTTTTATACAAATCCATCTTTAACAGGTTTGTAATTTTTGCCCCAACCCACGTATTCAGGTAATTGGCCAGGTATGTCAGCCCGCCCTGAACACAGGTAAACAAAACAATAGCCATTGGGATATACCATTCGGTTTGCATGGTCTTTTCCACCATGACCAAATCCATATACGGTTTCAACGACATTGCAATCAACGCATCCATTGACCCAATTGGAATTGCAACCACAACCGACATAATTGCCCGAAACCAATACGGCTTAATATACGGCCACATACGGCGATAATTCATGAAAAACGCATTCCGCGCCAAGCGGCGTTCAACACTGTTTAATATTTTTTTCATATCATGCCTATTAAAAGTACTGCGTATTTTGTAGCAAAATAAGCCCATATAGTCAATTAAAATTCCGCAATTTTTATGTTTTGTATTGATTTTTGTACAAAATTATGATATAATCGTGTGCGTTCCCGATTACTGACCCGAATTTTAGTTTTACAACAATTTGCAATCGCAATAATCAGAAAAATAATCCACCTGTTGTTTTACCTGCGTTTAACGCGGTTCTCTGTTATAACAAAAAAAAGGAGTTAATGTGTACAAAACATCATATATGGGTGATGGTTCAACAACCGAATTTTATTTTAATTTCCCATATTTCGAAAATAATAATATTGTTGTTAATATCAACCATAAAACTGTAAATACATTCAGTGTTATCGGCACCCCGGGTGGTTTAGACGCCGACATTCCATATACAGGGGGCAAAGTTATATTTGAAACTGCGCCAACATGTTTGGACAGCATCACGATAGAGCGTAAATTACCATTGCGGCGCATTGCCGATTATCAACCAACAGAAACAATCAGCCCAACAACATTAAATCAAGACTTGAATTATTTATTGGAAATCCTGAAAGACCGTCAACGTGAATTAGATGAATTGAATATCAGATACAGCGAAATTACCAACCAAGAATCTACACAAACTGTATTGACCCGAATTAGTACAATTCACGACGAAATTGTCGCGATGGACGCAAAAATAACTGCACTGGGGAATCCCGATGAAATTCACAATCATATTAATTCAATAGATACAAATAAATTAAACAAAACATTAGACAATATTACAACCGATGCCAAAACAACATCTGTTTCGTGGAACCGTCAATTTACAAATGTCGGTACAATTATTGCGAATGGCAACCAAAACATTGCCGGCGATTTTTACATGGGCTTCACAGACAACCAAGTAAAAATTGGCATTTTTTCTTGTTACATCCAAACACAAAAAGAAGGGCAAACAACAATGGCAATATCCACAGATATCATGAATGGAACCGTTGTTGCAACCACAAATAATGGTTTTACAACATCTGATTTAATAACAATACCATTTATAAACAAGATATCTATCAGTTTCCCGGTAACTACCGCTGGTGTGGCATCTGCCAGCATCGGTTTCGTCGGGTGGATGTAAAACAAAAACCCGTTGTATAACGGGTTTTTGTTTATAAAGAATATTTCTTTCTATGGCGGTGCCTGAATTTATCTAGTGTGATAACTTTAATTAATCTGCGTAACATCAAAAAAGCCAATCCAAACATATTGATATTTTGTGGTTGTAAACAATAAATTTTTTGTTTTAACCCTTTTGAGGTTATTGGCCAATTTATATGAAAATCAGATTTACGTAATTCACGCAATTCTTTAACACCAAAACCAAAATGTTTCATTAAACGTTCCCGTGTTTCATCATCATTCAACATTTTTACCAACGGGATATCAAACAAAGGCTTATGTTTATTATACATTTCATGGGCAATAAAAAATGGTATATCTTTTACATCTGACAGATTATTCGCATATACACTGTTTGGGAATACTTTTTTTGCCAAGTCTATTGAATTTATTCCCATCGTGTATTGAAAATAAGACGCCCATTCGAACCAAGACATATAACCCGATATTGCTTCTTTATCTATGGAACTCATCTGACCGGAATGTATACGATAATTACAAACTTTTTCATTTATATAACCAATATTATATCCTTTGCACAATAATTGTAACCAAAGCGACATATCAAACATCATAACAAACGTTTTTTCAATTTGAATAGACGTGAAAATATTACGTTTTGATATATTCCCGATATAAGGCAACATTGACCCGCCATCTGAATATTTACGTATTAAATCGGCTGCATCGTCTTTGATATCAAATCCCGGCCGGGATTTGAACCAAGAATCGTGTAAATCACGTCCATTTTCATCAATATATTCAACGTCACCAAACGCAAAATCAATGTCTGGGTGCGATTCCATGAAATCAACCATTGTTTCCAAACAATTTGGCCGCATCATGTCATCTGCACAAAGCGGTTTAATATATTTGCCAGATGCATTATTTAACATTGTCGCGAATAACATACCACCGCCCCCCCCTTCGTTACGCGGCATATCAATATGTTTAATGCGATTATCGTTATAAGAATGCGCGATTTCACGACAATTGTCGGTTGTGGCATGATTCAATAAAATCAATTCGAAATTTTTATATGATTGACCCAATACAGAATCTATTGACTTTCTTAAAAATTTCGCATCGTTATAATATGGAATATAAACAGTAATCAACGGTTGCGCTTTCATTTCCAACACCCCCTTGGACTAAAATAAAAATTCAATGGGGACAATGGAAATAGATTATTTTTTAACGCCCCCCCCCGACACAAATAAGTCGCTGTTTTTACACGGTTTTTGTATTCTAAAACCAAATATTGTTATGTATTTAGAATCTATGGCGAAAATATATTTTACACCAACGGATATCCCGGCAAAAACGAATGATAATTTCTGACGCGATGACAAACTGTTCCAAACATCACAAATATTATACCCATACAAACCGTTTGTTTTCCAAAATGCACGCATTGAATAAAAAAACGATTTACCCAGCCATAATACATCACAACAATCACGACGCAGTTTCTTGTCTTGTATCATTTGATAACTGCTGATATAACCGGAAAACAAATTTACATTTTTTTGACGATGATGTATTTGTTCATTCGTCCCTTTGTGGAATTCCATTAAAACATCTTGGTATACGATTGGTTTTTCTAAAATTCCAAATTGCGCATTGTTGTTCAACAGACTGCATCCCAATGCCAAATGCGGGAATGATGTATATAAATTAACGTACATATTCTGAATAACCTGGCTGGTTATATTCTTGGTTTTATATATCGTACTGGGCAAAAAAGCCATTGTATTTATTATGTACGGCAATTTGTTATTTTCTGGAAAATCTATCTTTCTTTCAACCAAGATGGCATCATCGCCACCTTTTATCGCCGCCTTTACCGCATCCCAATTCGAAAAATCATATTTATCATCATCACATAAAATCCACGCATATTCTTTGCCACATGTCACCGCCATTTCAAATGCACGACAAATATTTGCGTTGCCGCCAATATTGGTCCTGTGACGAACATGTGTAATATTTTTGTATTTTTTTGCATATCCATCCAACACTTCGGATGTTCCGTCTGTGGACGCATTATCCAATACAACAATATCCAGCGATGACACCGGCGACACCATCAAAGAATCCAACGTCGCCTTTAATTTTTCTTTACGATTATATGTTATTAAAAATATACTCAGTTTTCTTTTCACGGTATCAACTTTGTTATTCTGTCGTTTTGTGCCACAAAGTATATATGTATATCACAAGAAAGACAATGAATTTTTTCATTGTCTTTCTTTTTGTTATTTATCTTTGTTTGTTCTTTATCATATTTTGCGCATATTCGGTGCGATTAACAAATGGAAACATATCTTCCAGCGATGGCGATACCATTGACCCGTCGGGTAATTTCTTGGCCGACAGTTTCGGCAAAAACGCGTATTCTTGGGCCGTAAACACTTCGGTCAAAACAGGCCCAGGGACAGATAACGCCGTGCCAATACCTGATTTTAATTCACCAGGGTTCGTTATTTGGATTGATGGGATGTCAAATGCCGATGCAATCTTTGCAAACTTTGGTATTCCAACACCACTGTCTGTGCCTGCACCCGTCATACGTCCATCAAAGAAATTTCGCTGGGTCTGACGTATCGATGAATAACCATTATTATTTATAACAAATATTTTTATTGGCAAATTGTTATAAGAAATCGTTTCCAGTTCTTGCAAATTCATCATAATCGAACCATCGCCCGCCAAACAAATAACAGGCCGCCCATTTGATTGATACGCCGCGCCAATTGCCGCCGGCAATTCGTAACCCATAGACGCATCGCCACTGTTCCAGAATTGACGCTGGCCATCTTTTACAATTCCAACCTGGTGTGAACAAACACACGCAGACCCGTTTGCCGCAACCATGATTGCGTTATTTGGCAACATGTCTGTTAATTCATGCACAAAATGGTATACATTTATTGGCGCGTCTGGTTTTTGGACGTATTCGGGACTGTTATCAAAAGAATAGCGTTTAACCATATCGGCGCAATACTTGTTCCATTCGGGGCGGGTGTTGTCGTTTGCCGCCGCCAGTAATTGCGGCATAAAATCACGTAAATCTGCATTTATCGAAATATCTGGGCGAACCGTCGGTTTGTCCAATTCTGCCCTATCAATATCAACAACAATCTTTACGGCATCTTTGGCAAAATTTTCCCAGTTGTATGACACCTGGCGAATATTATTACGTGTCCCCAGGAATAATATCGTATCGGCATTTTGCAACACAAAATTACCTGCGCGTTGACCAACCGTACCAATACGCCCCGCAAACAATGGGTGCGATGTCGGTAATAAATCAAAACCATTGAATGTTGTAACAACCGGAACATTCATTTTCTTGATTAATTTATTAAAATTATCAATCTGACCCGACAAACGGATACCATGCCCCGCCACAACCAGTGGACGTTTCGCATCACGCAACGCAGAAACAACATCATCTGTTTTAACATCTGGTTTTGTATTTTTTTGTTCCGGCACAAATTCACGCAAATCATTTTCATCTATTTGTGCACCTTGAATATTCATTGGAACATCCAACCATACCGGCCCCATACGACCATGCGTTGCCGCATAAATCGCCGCATCAATATGATATTTAATATCACGTGCATCGCGCACCATTTCGGCATATTTAGTCAACGGTTTTACCACAGAAATAATATCAACCTCTTGATCGCCCAATTGACGCAGTGGAATTTGCGTGCACGAATCCATTGTTGTGGAATGCTTTACCTGGCCCGAAATGTACAGAACCGGGACACTGTCTGTCCATTGGCCCATAACACCGTTCAATGTATTTAACCCGCCCGGCCCCGTCGTCACATTTACAACCGCCAATTTCTGATTTACACGCGCATAACCTTCGGCGGCGATGGCCGATGCCTGTTCATGATGGTTGGCCGTGTACGGAATCGCGTGCCCCAAACTGTCGTTCAGGTGCATCGCCCCACCGCCGGACACCATGAAAAAGTGTTCAACACCGTGTTCACGTAAACGTTTTGCAATATAATCACTTACTTTTATCATTTTGTTAATTCTCCATATACAAAATCCGAATTTTTTTCTAAAAATTCCGCATTCAACGAATACCCATGACGCGCAAAGCCAAAATCACACCCGTTTTCACGCGCCGCATTAAAGTCAACATCGGTATCACCAATAACAACCGTTTCCGCCGGATTCAGACCATATTTTTTTATTATTTCCGCAACCATTTCCGTTTTTTTCAGTGTTTTGTCCGAATATTTATCTGGGAAATAAATATCTGTCACGAAATCTATCCCTAAACGTTCAACAATCGCGGTGGTTGCGCGACACGGCTTGTTCGTGGCAATAAATATTTGTGTGCCCTGGCCCCGCAACCGGTCAATAAACCGGCGCGAAAAATCGTACCAATTGGCACCATCGGCCGCATACGCATCATAAATACGACGAAAATTCGCAATTATTGCATTTTTCCGTTCCGCATCATCCCCCAGTCCCAGCAAATCGACAATTTCCGAAATGCTGAAACCAATCAGACCATTATTGATTTTTTCGCGGGGAACGCTTGCGCCTGAATCAATAATCGCAGAATGCAAACTATCTAAAATACCAGGCGCAGTATCCAGCAGCGTCCCATCCATGTCAAAAATATAGGTCGAGTAATTCTTCATAATATATCTATTTTGTTTTTGACAACATTGCTTTCTGTGCGGCATATCTTTTAGAAATCATATCTATACGCGCAGCCTCTGCATTTGAAATTTTCCCGTAAAATTCACGTTTACGTTGCATCCACGCTAATTCAAATCCCATTGCATCGGTCAACGCGCCGTTAATATCATTATCCGCCAACGCACTTTTTGCATCAAATATAATATTGCGCGTTTCGAAACTGTGGAACACATCTTGTGGCAATGCGCGCATAAAATCCACTGCATCACCAGATATCGCACCACCAATGCAGAACTTTTTATTATAACTTCTTGCTATTTCTGCGATTTGTTGCGCAATTTTTAACATCTCTGGCGAATTGCAAAACTTTCTATCTTTGCCCAAAGAGCCTGCAAAATCAACACGGCCCAATGTAATACCGTCAATTTGATTCGCTTCTTCTTGGTGCATCATCTCAAACAGATTTTTGTAACCTGTAACTGTTTCAATATTGATTATGAATTTTGTATCATGTTCTTCGTCCGCATGATATACAGAATTTTTTGCCTCTACAAACTTTTTTAACGAATATGGCGTTTCAATCATTGGCGCAACAACCTTGTCGGCACCCAAAACCATCGCATCATGTATGTCACGACGGGCCTCGGCACCACCAATTTTAATTGCGACCGGCACATCTGCACGCATACTAACCGAAGTTATAATCTGCGCCAATTCGCCGGTTAAACCTTCGTCCTCGAACGATATTTTAACACCCGTAATATTGTGTTGTTTTAAGTTTTTTAACGATTCTAGCATACGCTTTTCTAGTATATTCATGATTATCTGTCCTTTGATAGTTTTTGTTTGTCGATTAAATTGATGTTTTGTTTGTACCATTGATACAGTTCCGATATTGCATCGTGTATTGATGTAAACTTTATTTCCGGCATTTCTGTGCGAATACGCGAATTATTGCCCCAATAATCCAATCCATATCCTGGTTGTGCAACCCGAACATCCATATCGCCCGAAATTTCCGAAACAATGTTTGCAATGTCGCGCAATTCAGTGAAACCGTCGGGGGTTATATTGTACGATTTATAACGCGGCGTATTTTCAATAAACCATTCCAAAATTGGCGGCAAATCGTTCACGTACAAATAACTGAACCGGCGATTTTGACGCAAAGTTATGGGCATATTAAACAACGATTTACAAATCGCATTTGAAATAAAACGAATAGAATAATCTTCATATTTACCGAAAATTCCGAAAATATTCAAATCATAAAAATTCGGCAGATTATCAATTTGTTTATGAACAACGTATTTTGTAAAACTGTGGTCGTCGGTGCCCATATTCTGGTAAATCTGGGATTCAGACACATTCGAATTGTTTTGTGACACGTCATAGATTGCGCCACTGCCAAAATTAATAAACTTGCCAAAATGGTCGCGGTTGCGTTCCATATTCTGAAACATGCGCACATTTGTATAGAACAGGTTTGTTAAATCCGCCGCCGCACGATGCCCGGGCTTTACCGCCGTGTGCAACACCGCGTCAAAATACCGCCCATTAAAGAATTTATCAACCGATGCGGTGTCGGCAACATCCAAATCGCGATGCCCCGGCGCAACGATATTATACCGTTCCCCCATGGATGATTCGCGAATGTTGCGACCGATAAAACCAGTACCACCGGTCAATAAAATTGTTTTCTTCATGGCAATCAACGCGTACGCCCCCGAACAAATTCATGTATTACGCGGGACGTTTGTTGCATGTCACGCGGTGTATTATTCTGGGCACAACCGACCCAAAACGTATGATTCATTATAAATTCTGTCCCCGGCAACCGTGCGTAATCACGTTCTGTCAAATCGCGTGAATTAACCACCCGCCCATCGCCAATACGTACCGGTACATCATTGTTTTTCAGCATCGGTTGACGCAATATATTACCTGCAAACAACTGACGTGTGCCGATACCATTTTGTTCCAGATGCGTTACCATTTCTTGTTTATTAAACGGCGCATCATCACGTACCGATATCAGGTACCCAAACCATGACGGCATGCATTTCTTATCAACCGTTGGCAAAATTAAATAGTCACGCAAATCGCGCAATTGCGTATTCAACACGCCCGCATTTTCACGGCGCATATCTAAAAATTGGTCCAATTTACCCAACTGGGCCAGACCAATGGCCGCCTGCCAATCTGTTACTTTCAGGTTATAACCAATATTAGAGTACGTATATTTATGATCATACCCGTCTGGCAATGCCCCCAATTTCATACCAAAGCGTTTATTACACGTATCATCTGTTCCTGGATTACACCAACAATCACGCCCCCAGTCGCGGAAAGATAACACGGCACGACGCAATTTTGCATCATTTGTGATTACTGCACCACCTTCACCCATTGTGATATGATGGGCAGGATAAAAACTAAACGTTCCAATATGGCCAATTGTTCCGGCGTATTTGTCTTGCCATTTCGCCCCCAGGGCATCGCAACTGTCTTCGATAACGTACAGGTTATGTCGCGCAGCAATGTCCATAATCGCATCCATATCGTACATATTACCCAATGTATGCGCCAAGAATATCGCACGCGTTTTTGGCGAAATCGCACGTTCTATTTCTTCAATTTTGATGTTATAAGTCCCAATTTCACAATCAACAAACACCGGCACCAATCCATTCTGAATTATTGGATTTACCGTTGTCGGAAACCCAGCCGCAACCGAAATAACTTCATCACCACGACGTAATGCATTCGCCCCAAGTGTTGGCGACGTTAATGCCGACATAGCCAGCAAATTCGCCGATGACCCAGAATTTGTTGTCATGGCATAGCGCACCCCCAGTTTTTCGGCAAATTTCTGTTCAAATTGTGTGTTAAAACGCCCCGCCGTCAGCCACATGTCCAGTGACGCATCAATCATATTTTGCAATTCTTCTGCACCAATATTTTTTCCTGAGGCCGGAATATACTTTTTTTCTGATTGCGATTTTTCCTGAACATCCAATTCGGCATATTGTTTTGCCAAATCTCTCATTTGTTGACGAATTTGTTCCTTGGTAAGCATATTATTTACTCCATTCTACATTTTTAGCACGCGCAGCATTTACAAAATCGTTTATTTGCTGTTGTGTATATTTAACCATATCTTCTTTGGAATAATGTGCACGATACCATTTTGTTGTTTCTTCAATTGCATGCTGTGCATTCCAAATTGGCAAAAATCCCAGTTCACGTTTTGCCTTATCTATATTTAATTGCAACAGGTTTGCTTCATGTAACCCATCGCCATTTCCGACAACAACTTTTCCATCACCCCATACGTCTGCAACCATACGCGCAACATCCGCCACACGCACGGGCGTGCCATATTCCGGGCCAAAGTTATACCCGGTTGCAAACTTGTTACCATGTTGCAGTAATTTTTGCCCCAAAATCATATAACCCGCCAATGGTTCCAGTACATGTTGCCACGGACGCGTTGCATGCGGATTGCGTATTTCAACAGTTTTTCCATCGCGAAAAGCGCGAATACAATCTGGGACCAAACGATCGCACGCCCAATCGCCACCGCCAATAACATTACCTGCACGCGCCGTTGCCAGTGAATACGGCCCACCGTCGCCCAGGAACGACCGACGATACGATGCACTTAAAATCTCTGAGCATGCCTTGGACGAAGAATACATATCATAACCACCGAACGGTTCGTCTTCTGTATAACCTGCTGCTTTTTCTTTATTTTCATAGCATTTATCTGTGGTTACGTTAACAACCGCGCGCACCGACGATGTTTGACGTGCCGCTTCTAATACATTTAATGTACCCATCACATTTGTTTGATATGTTGATATCGGCATATCGTACGACAACCGCACAATTGGTTGTGCCGCCAAGTGAAATACAATTTCTGGTTTTGTTTCGTTCATAAACCCACGCAAGGCATCAAAATTACAAATATCAGCATGTTGTTCTGCGTCTATCACCCGACCAAGATTTAATACGTCATACATTTTCTCGTCACTATCAGGTAACAGAGAATACCCAACAACATTTGCACCAATATTTTTCAACCAGAACGCCAACCATCCACCCTTAAAACCCGCATGTCCGGTAACAAAAACCGTTTTACCGCGATATATATCGTCAAAAACCATGATTAACGCCCCTGTGTATTATTCCAAATTTTCCATGGTGCATTACCTGCGTCCCACATCTTGTTCAATTCTTGTTTATCTTTTAACATATCCATTGGCCGCCAGAAACCACGATGCTTATACATCCCCAATTTTCCATCACGGCTTAAATTCTGCAACGGCGATTTTTCCCAAATCGCAGAATCTTCATTTGGAATATAGTCAAATACCTGGGGTTCACAAACAAAGAATCCGCCATTTATCCAACTGTTTTCATTTTTTGGTTTTTCTTGGAAATTCGTAACAGTACCATCTGGCGCAGCCTCTACTATACCAAAGCGTCCTTCGGGTTGAACGGCGGTTAATGTTGCAAATTTACCCGATTTTTTATGAAAATCAATTAATGCCGGGATATCAACATCCGACACACCATCGCCATATGTCAACATAAACGTATCATTAATATACGGCCGTGCATAACGAATGCGACCACCTGTCATTGTGTCTTTGCCGGTATACAACATTGTAACCCGCCACGGTTCCGCACGATTTTCCAGAACGGTGCGTTCGCCGGTTGACAAATCAACCGTCATGTCGCAATGCCGCAATGAATAATTTGCGAAATAATCTTTTATAACCTCGTGCTTATAACCACCCAAGATTATGAAATCGTTAAATCCATAATGGGCGTAAATATTCATAATATGCCAAATAATCGGATAACCGCCGATTTCAACCATTGGCTTTGGCTTAACAGATGTCTCTTCCCCCAGGCGCGTGCCTAATCCCCCCGCCAAAATAACGACTTTCATTGCACAGCCTCCTTTTAAGATTTGTTCATCGTTTGGCGAAAAAGGTTCCAACGCCAATTCTTTGGCGCGATAAAGTGCAAAATACGACGCAATATTAATTTCAGCAAAGTCCCTGCCCCAATATACTTTGCCGCATTTTGCAAATACTTGTTAAATGCATGCGAATTTACGTACAGGTCACGAAATTCACGCACCGAAAACCCAAACCGTCGTATCAACGCATCACGCATACGCGGCATATTCATTAATCCATGCAAATAAATATATCCAGAAATTGCCGCCGAAATATCGTCACCCTTCATATTATGCACGGCAAAAATAAATGGAATATATTTTTTATCACGTGGCCCCAACTTTGCGACATACGGCACATCAGAACACAAATCCCGTACAGTTTCAATATCGGTTATATTATTTATTATTGCCGAATACGGAATACGTTCAAAAAACAGTCTGGGGTCCATCCGCCCATCAAACATACGCGAAACATTGGCATCATGTATGCGATATGAAACCAACTTATCATCCAGATAGTGCATACGACCACCACGGCTTAACAAATCACACCACATACCAATATCTAATGTTGTTATCGCACTGTCATCAATATATGCATGTTCCAAGGCAGACCGCCGCACCATAACAGTTGGATAATAAATCGACGTTTCCCCACGCATCAATTGCCGCATTATGTCACGCGCGGTTAAATCCCCCCCCCCGCACGCCACATTTTTATAATTGATTGAACGTCCCAAATGGTCAATAAAGTCCATGCGCGAACATACCATTGCACAATCGGCATTACGTTCCATAAAATCAACCAATGTACCAATACAGTTCGGGCGCATAACATCATCGGCACAAAAAAACTTTATGTATCGACCGGTGGCATGTGCCAACATGTCGCGTAATAATAAACCACACCCTGCCCCGGCATTGTGCCTTTTATCAATATGAATAATACGTTTATCATTAAAAGAATGCGCAATTTCCCGTGAATTATCGGTTGATGCATGGTTTAACAATATCAATTGGAAATCACAAAAATTCTGGGCCAACACAGACTCTATGCTCTTTCGTAAAAACTTAGCATCATTATAATAAGATATAAAAACTGACACTAACGGTTTGTTCATTATTCTGCCCGATTTCCCATTGTACTTATAAAAGGAATAAATACAACATTCTTGACAACAACGAAAAAAGTCACTTCTGTCGTTGCGAATATAGTACACGCATAAAACAGAAAGTCAACATTAATTATTCATAATCTTTAACCGTATTTAAGGTTTACAAAATTATAACACAAAATACCACCGACAATAACATTTCTGGCAAATCTGGACCAGATTATACATGTTATTTACAAGACTCTGAAATAAAACCCGCCCGTTTGGGCGGTTTTTATTTATCGGTTTTAATCCCTAGGTTTTCCGGTGTTAATTTACCCATTGCCGCCAGAATCGCAAAATATGCCGATTTCTTGCCATGTTCGGCGCGAACCAACGATACACGCGCATTTAATAATTCTTGTTCCGCATTTAATACATCCAAAACCGTACGGCGACCATTTTTCTGTTCATCTTTGACACCGGATAATGCCATTTCGGCGGCGCGCACACCCGCATTTGCCGCATCAATTGCCGCGATTTGCGCATCATATGCATTCCACGCCGCCCGCAGGTTTTCAATAACCGCCGCGCGGGCATCCATTTTTTGTTCATCAATGCCAGCAACGGTTGCACGCACCTTGTCAACATGGGCAAAAGCATTACCTTTGTCATACAGTGGCACGGTTACATAAACGCCGACGCGGCCATCACGCACGCGGTCAATGTATGGCATATTATTCACCTGCATATACGACGCGCGCAGGTCAACCGATGGCAACATGCTTTTGCGCGCAACGGTTACATTTTCCGATGCCGCAGTGCGTTTGGCATCCAATGCCAATAATGCCGGGTGATGGGCAATGGCGTATTCTTCGGCATCGGCCAATGATTTCGGGAAATGTGATGCCATGCGCGACGTGTCAACATCGGTAAAGTCGCCCGTGTCGGTGCCATATATACGGCGAAATGATTCCATTGCGTTATTATACTGGGCACGGGCATCCGCAGTGCCGTATTTGGCCGCTTCCATGCGTGCCGCAGCCTGGGCTACATCGGTCTTGGTCATTTGACCAACCGATTGACGTGATTGGAAGTTGTCATGATATTGGCGCAGAACCCGTTCATTATTTTGTGCCAATTTTAATACTTCACGTGAATTCAGTACATTTATATATGCATTTATCGCATCAAAAAATACCGATTGTTGCGTTGCGTCACGCGCCGATTCTGACGCATTTTGCGCCGCACGGGCACTGCGCACACCGGCCACAGTACCAAATCCAGAAAACAAATTTTGTTGAAATTGAACACCAATTTCAGATGGCACATAATCTTCGTCACCACCGACAAACATACCCAGCATTTTATCGTCTGTGTGTAAATTTGTACGCGCCAAACCAATATTACCCGCCACCCCCAGATATGGTTTATACCCGGCACGCGCCACATCAACATCAGCCGCAGCAACATTAACATCGGCCATGGCCGCCCGAATTGTCGGATTTGTATCATAAACATTTTGCAATTCGGCATACATGTCTGCGTATGCTGGAACGGCCATCATAATCATTACTATTGCACAATACTTTTTCATATTATTTACCCCCCAATTGTTAATTTAATGTTATTCTGAATTTACGTATCGCAACCCACCACATGACGGCACCAACCGCGCACAGCATGCCGCAATAATACGCAAAATAACCAACTGTTGTACCCTTTAACATAATATTACGCACCAGATATACATAATGTGTTAATGGATTTATAAAACTAACCCAACGTAAAACCAGCGGAAAGTTTTCCGATGGTATTAACGCCCCAGATAACATCAGGCACAAAAATGCGACAATCATAACACCCAACATGGCCTGCTGTTGCGTACTGGTATAATTGGCCAACAACACCGACATACCTGTGCCCGCAACACAAAATGCCAAGAATGCCCCGACAAATGCCCAGAACGACCCGACAAACGGAACATTAAATGCAACCATTCCGACAACCAATACAATTACCATACACAAAAACGCAACAAACACATACGGCAATGATTTTCCCAAAATAATCGTATGTTTAGAAATTGGCGCAGCCAACAATGTCTCAAAAGTTCCCATTTCTTTTTCTTTGGTAATCGCGGTTGTTATCAACAACATCAGCATTATAAACGTTATACACGCAACCAATGATGGAACCATAAACCATTTTGTATTCATTTCCGGATTAAACAGGATTCGCGTACTAAATTGTATTGGCACACTGCCCAAATCCATACCCATATCAACGGCAACCGCGGCAACAATACCTTGTAAATATGCCTCGATTGATTGAGCCTTTAATATATTCATAGAATCAATTAACACCTGCATTTCACCATCACCGCGAATAACAGATTTTGCCAACCCACCCGACGGCGCAATAATTGCAACATCGGCATTACCACTTTGCACAGCGGTTATGGCATCCATTTTTGTATCACGTGCACGAATAAAGAACCCAGACCCAATCGCATGGTTATAAACACGTTCCATAATGACATCATTCGGTGCCATATCAACCGCCAGACGAATATGATTTGCCTCTAACGTTATGGCACCCGACAATATCAATATCTGAACCGCCGGCATAATCAGCACCGCAACAACCAATGCCGGTGTGCGCAACATTGCCGTTATTTCTTTCTTGAAAAATCCCCAAATGGTCATTCCAGCGTCCTTCTGAATTTTATTGCACATGCGACCAGCAATAATACGGCAATCAGTCCCAGGAATGCCAAATCTGGCATCATGTTGACCAGACTGCTGCCCTTTAAGAACTGGTCACGCGTTAAATCCATATAGAATCGCGCCGGCATTACCGATGATACAATTTGATACGGGCGCGACATATATTCAACCGGAAATATAAATCCCGATAAAACAACCGTCGGCAATAAACCAATTATTATCGCGAATTGAATGGCAACTTCTTGCCGGTGGGTGGAAACAGATATTAACAACCCAATTCCCAAATAACCCAATATAAACAATATAGTCCCCAATCCCAACGTAAAATAATTCCCCATAAATGGAACACCAAAAACGGTGCGCGCAATTATAAAAACAAATATAAAACCGATGAAAGACAATACTGCATATGGTAACCCTTTGCCAAAAATTATTTCCATTGGCGTTGCTGGTGTAGACAGCAACATTTCCATTGACCCACGTTCCCATTCACGACATACCGTCAATGTGGTCAACATTATTGCCACCAACGCAATAATCGCCGCCGCCAATCCCGGCACTGCAAACCACCGCGAATTTAATTCTGGGTTAAACAGGTATCGTGTTTTGAACGAAAATCTATCTTCAACAACGTATCGCGGCAAATCAAAAATCTTGAAATATGAATTTATATTTACTGCGGTCAAATACATTGAAACAGCCATCATTGCCGTATTGTCGGCCCCATCCAGTATAATTTGTGCACGGGCATTATCGCCAGAATTTATATCACGTTGAAAATTTGGCGGAATTACCAATACCGCACGGGCACGTTCGGTAATAATTTCATCAAACCCATCGTCTGGGTTGGTTAACATATACGGTTTAAAATACCCCGAACTGCCAAACGTTTCGACCAATTTACGTGATGCAACGGTATGGTCATTATCAACATACGCCAAAGATATTGACTTTACATTAAATTCAATTGAATTTCCAAGAATCAGCACGATTATTAATGGCAATAACAATGCAATAAACATTGTAAACGGATCGCGCAATATATGCTTAAATTCTTTGGAAAATATGGCGCATGCGCGTGACATTGAAAAACTGCGTAATATCACCATTGGTTTATCCCCTCTCTACTAATTTAATAAACACATCTTCCAATGATGGGGCAATACGCGTTATATTAAAGTCGCGGCTATATTTTTTTATTTGCGCATTTTCATTTAATCCATCGCGAAAACGAATATGCCAATGCACACCAAACGGTTCACACATTTCCATATCGTCAGACGGTGGCAATATCGGATTTTTTACCCGTGGCGCAAAAGACAATAACCCGGCCCCAAACGTTTGCTTTTTCAGATTTTGCGGACTGTCCAGTGCGATTAACTGTCCCGAACGCATTAACGCAACACGGCCACAATTTTCGGCTTCATCCATGTAATGAGTTGTCACAAACACGGTTTTACCTGTATCTGCCAATTGGCGTATTAGTCGCCAAAAACGGTCACGTGCCATCGGTGAAACGCCCGCCGTTGGTTCATCCAAAAATATTATTTTTGGTTCATGCAACAACGCAACACACAGGGCAATTTCTTGCTTAATCCCACCGGGCAAATCTTTGACAATTGTATTCAATTTCATATCAAATCCAATAAAGCGCAATAATTTATCGCGCGTCTTGATATACTTTTCACGCGGAATATTACGCAACGCGGCCGCAAAATCAAAATTTTCATAAATTGACAATTCGTTATACAGTGTAAACTTTTGAGACATATATCCAACGTGCGATTTTATAATATTTTCGGCACCGGCAACAAATTCTGTATTATTTACAAAAACACGCCCACCCGTTGCCCGCAACAACCCGCACAACACGCGAATTGTTGTTGTCTTGCCTGCACCATTTGCACCCAAGAAGCCGAATATTTCCCCCGACGCAACCGAAAAAGACACATCGCGCACGGCATAAAAATCGCCAAAACAAACATCCAGATGACGAACATCAACAATTGGCCGCATCATTTGTTATTACCCCCGCGCACCAAGAAAAATTCATCAAAATTCGCACATTTGTACTTGTTCAACAATTCACGTGGTTCACCGGCCCCCAAAACATGCCCAGAATCCATCAAGACAACACGATCACAGCGTTCTGCTTCATCCATATATGCGGTTGTCATAATAACCAAAATCCCCGAATTTAAAGCATCGTGTAACAAATTCCAAAATTCACGCCGTGATATCGGATCAACGCCATTTGTTGGTTCATCCAACAACATAACGCGCGGCGACCGCAGCAATGCACACATTAACCCCAGTTTCTTATACATCCCACCCGACAGATTACCCGCCGTGCGGTCCAAGAATTTATCTAAACGGGTTAATTTTAACAATTCTGTACGCTTTTTACGAAATTCCGCATTATCCAAACTGTACAACCGACGAAAGAAATCCAGATGTTCCCCGACCGACAAATCAGAATACAAACTTTGACTTTGTGGCATATAAGCAATATTTTGACGAAATTCATCAAAAGACACACTGTGTCCGTCGCAAAAATATTCGCATCCACCAACATCAGCGCGCATTAAATCCAACATTATACGAAACAATGTTGTTTTACCTGCACCCGCTGGACCAATTACACCATACAAATTACCAGTATGAAAATCCAACGACACATTGTTCAGCGCCGACACATCGCGGAACGATTTTGACACATTATTCACGCGTATTTCAATATTGCCAACACGTTTATTCATTTATTAAATCGCTCTCAATTGTCATACCGGATTTTAATGTCAAATCAGGGTTATCAAACCGAACCTTGACACCGTACACCAAACGCATTCTTTCTTCGCGTGTTTGTACGTTCTTGGGTGTGAATTCGGCATTCTCGCTGATTTTCACGATATGTCCGGAAAATCGCATATTTGATGCCTCGGGCAAAATGCCGGTAACTGTTTGACCAACGCGTAATTTATACAAAACATCATACGGCACATAAAAATACGCCCATATATCATCCGGATTTGATATCGTAATCAATGGTGTGCCAGGCGCGACAATTTCGCCAACTTCACGAAATCTGGTCGTTACCGTACCATTAATTGGCGATGTCACATGACACCAACTTAACTGTAAATCATTGCCATTTTTACGGGCGGTTGCGGCATCCAATTCCGCTTGGGATGCATGTTCACGCCGAAACAGTTCAACAATACGGTTATAATCATTATCAATTTGTGGCGCAGAAACACGTTGCGTATCACACGACAAATCAATTAACGCATCCCCCGCAGATACCGTATCACCTTCGGCGACGTGTATTTGTGACACGTCCGACGCAACACGCGCAGACAACACAACGCGTGATGTTTCCAATGTACCCGCATACATAAACGGCACACAAAACCAGCACCGGTATACCACATAACCCGCGATACACATTGCCGCACAAATTCCGGCATATACATATTGACGTTTTGTTATTTTTGACATATTCATTTGTTCCCCCCATATAATAACAATTCAATATTGTTTAAGATTTGTTCTTTGGCATGGGCCAAAAATTCCTGCGGGCGATGATATGCACTGTTATGCAACCGCAATGACATCACCGGACTAAAAATACAATGCGCACGAATGTATGCCGCATCTTCATCAACACCTATTTCGTCCATTATCAGACGCGTTATCCGCATCTTTAATGGGTTTATTATATCGTTATATATCTTGTTATATCCGCCCCCAGGCGAAATAAATTCACGCACAACAATCATTGTCATTTCATTTGATATACCATCAGAAAACAAGAAATCAAAAAAACACCCCAGCGCAAACCTTATACGTTCAATCGGTGTCTTGTCATGCGCGGACACATATTCATCAATATTGCGAACAAATGCACTTTTTACCTGGGCGACAATATCATCAATAACCGCATCATACAATTTTTGTTTGGAACCAAAATAATAATTTATCGTACACAGGTTTACCCCAGATTTATAAACCAAATCACGTGTTGACACACCGTCAAACCCGTGTTCTGCAAACATTTGTGTCGCCGTGGCCAATAATTTTTCACGCGTATTGCGCATTCTTTTCCTTTCCATGCGGCATATAATATCACCAACACATTTTTAAGTCAAACGTTTGATTTTATTCCCAGTGCAAAAAAATTGTTTTTAATCGTGTTTCTGTTTGTATTAGCCGATTTTATTCGCATTTATTATCACGCAATTGCAATAATATCTGTTCATATTCACATAACAAATAATTTATTAATAACATAAATAACGTTTATTTTGCGATAAATGCATCTTCACAATTTTGCGCCATACGCATCATACGATTAGTTAATGTTACCAGCGATATATTAAACCCAACCGACACCCCCGAACCAACTGTTGACACACCGGCCAAAACATTTGATGTCGTATTCAGATTCTGTTCTTTACGCTTTCCGGCATTTGTGTCATCATTGCGCACCGCATCAGAATTTGATGCAGCACTGGTCACTGTTCCGACAATTGCCGCCGTACCACCAACAACAGATGCACCTAATACCCATTTTTCGCGTTTTTCTATTTTCTCTACATCGGTAACATCAATCGCCACACAGTTATTAATTGCATTATCAATTGACATACGAATCGGGTGTTCATATGGGTTCACACCTGCGGCCGACATTTCATCACGAACAGATTTTAATTCCATTATTGCGCGATTACACGCGGTTATATGCTGGGCCAGATCAGATTGATTTACGTTGATACCACTGATTATTGCGGACGCAATGTGTGTTGCGCCCGCCCCGGCCAGCAACCCCGTACGCCAATTTCCCAAATTACGCGATTGGTCACGTAATTGTTGCAACCGTGCAATTTCACCCATTGGCATCATAACCGCATCAAAAAATTCTGAATCTGTCATGGCGGCGACACGGTCTGCATCACAGCCACCCGCATTACAAATTTGTTGTTCTATACGATTAATTTCACTATCAACCGAATTCTTTTTTATACCGGCATATAACGCGCCACCGCCCATTGCCGCCCCAGCCGCACTAACCACAGTATTTACACGACTGATACCAGAAACAGACGATATCTGGTCGGCGATACCACCACATACGCCACGCGCAATATCAAACGTTGCACCCGCGGTATCAATAACATCCGCCCCCAGACGACCCGGACACGTAATAATTGCAATAAAGGCGTAAAATACAACTCGCACACGCATGTTCATAATTATAACACACCCACGGGCATATAACGAAAATAAAAAAATAACAAAATCTGGTCGGGGCGACAGGAATCGAACCTGCGACCCCTTGCACCCCATGCAAGTACTCTACCAGGCTGAGCTACGCCCCGACATGCCCATAATACTAAACCACAACAGCTAAAAATACAAATGATTTTTACACAACAATTTTGTTCTTGCACGAATCGATAAAATGCTATTAGTATGCGCATGTAATTTAACCGTCAGCCAAAGGAAAGGAACAATGATTATTGGTATTGGAATTGACCTGGTGGAAAGCGGCCGATTCTTGGATTGGTCCGCATTCAAAAAACAACGCATATTTACAAAAAAAGAATTGGAATACGCCGATAATGACAACGCAAATGCAGAAAAACATTTGGCAAACTTTTGGGCCGCACGCGAGGCGTGTCTGAAAGCACTGGGGACAGGTTTTGGTGATGAAATTGCGTTTCCCGATGTGTCGGTAACACACAATGATGCCGGCCAACCAGAATTATTATTAAACGGTGGGGCCAAGGCACGCCTGAAAGAATTGGCGGGGGGCGCGGCAAAGGTGCACCTGTCTATTACAGACCAGGCGGATTATTCCGCCGCAATGGTTGTTATTGAAAAGTAGAAATATTCTGTTTAGTGAACAGTGTATGAATGCCCGCGTGTGAAACACGCGGGCGCATAATTATATAAATTGCGTCGCATGGAATTATCCATTCGACGCATGAAAACACTGTTCACTATTAACTATTCTCTTAATTGGTTGGCACCAATTTCCCGCCCTGCCCCGGTTTTGCACTAATCCAACACGTTGCGCCATTACGTGGTACGGCCATGGCGTATTTTGTGTGCTTTTCGGCATATATGTTTATTCCGTTCATTGCGGTGTCACCAATCCGGCACAGTGGTAAACACCGGTCATCGGATGTGTGACCGAATCCATCGTCACATTCCCACGGACAATTTCCAACATCCGGTGTGCCCGCACCGGTATAGTGTGCATTTGCCGGGGCATTTGTGCATGGTTTTAGTTCAGAATATTCACATATTGTCCTTGTGGCTATGCTTGCGGGATTACCATGAAAACAATCGGCCAGGTAATAACCTTTTGATACCCCAGTATATACGCTATATACATCGGTTGTACCACGATAGTAACTGTTCCATTCAACGCCGTCCCTAATCGTAGTGTAATAATGTGATTTAAGTATTCTATAGGTATTACCATCATTTAATGGCATTTGTACAAAAACATTTACATAACACTCTTTCACTTTTGTTGCGTCACTCACACCACGTCCCGTATATGTTCCGGCGCCTGCCACTCCTACAGACACTGCCTCTGGATAAATAGTCGCCCAGTCGACATCGTTTGCGGGACACTTAATACGCATATTATCCCCAGGGCAATAATGACCGTTACCACATACAACGCAAACACCCGTGCCGTCGTCATAATACCCGGCCTTGCATGTTGCGGCATGGGCCGTGCCGACACCGCCAACCGCCGCCAGTACACAAATCGCCATACCACGAATTTTATGTTTATTATAACATATAAATCTTGTCATGATTTCATTCCCCCATTTGGTTTATTAAATTAAAAACGCCGCAACAGAAATCGCGGTCGGGGTGTTCAACAATCATGTACATCTATGATTCCGGCGGCCTTGGTGGATTTTAAGCCATTTATAACCGTCGGCACCCCAACAATGGTTGGGGAATACATAAATGCGATGCACGGCAAATGCCGACACCGGATGTACATGGGCCGTTGAAAGCCCCCTGAACCCAACTGATGCCGGGTTCATGCATAGATAATTTTAATGAAACGGTAAAATAATTACAATATAAAATTATTGATATGCGCATTAAAAAACGCGGCATCGCCGCGTTTTTTATTCTGCCGTGGCGGCATCCGCCGATTCCGACGGTTCTGACTTTACATCAGATTCTGTTTTTTCTGATTCTGTTTCCGATTCAGCGGCCGGTTCTTCGTCAACCTTCTTGGTACCGAACGTCAAAACCTTGCCCGCAACCAATGCGTCAATTTCATCTTGGGTTTGTGCAACATAAACACGCACCGGAACAATAACATCGGCATGCAATGCGATTTTTGTATCAAACGCACCAACCGATTTAATCGGGGCCCCCAACATAACCTGGGCGGATTCAACAGATACATTTGCAACATCTTTTAACATGCGCGCGATATCACGCGTAGACACCGAACCATACAATTGACCAGTATCACCCGCCTGGCGTATCATGTGCAATTTTGCGTTACGCACCGCGTCAACATTCGCCTCGGCGGATTTACGTGCGGCTTCGTGGCGGGCCGTTAATTCTGCCTTTTGGGCTTCAAATAATGCGACGTTTTCACGTGTGTAACGCATCGCCTTGCCATTTGGCAATAAATAGTTACGTGCGAAACCAGTCTTTACTTCAACCGTATCGCCGATATTGCCCAGTTTTGTAATTTTTTCTGTTAAAATAACTTTCATAATCTGTCCTTTCTTTATTAAAAGTTAGGGATTAACCCAAATTGTTACGAACGAACGGCAACAGCCCCAAGTGACGTGCGCGTTTGATGGCCGTGGCCAATGCGCGTTGGTCTTTCTGGGAAACGCCGCTGATGCGGGACGGAACAATCTTGCCACGTTCGGTGATATAGTGTCCCAATAATTTCGCATCTTTGTAGTCAATAACCTTGCCCTTTAACGGGTTTGATTTTTTACGATAAATTGCTGCACGAACTGCCATTATTCTGCCTCCTCGGTATTCTTTTTCATCATAACGGATGGTGTTTCCGACAACTTTTCAACGCGAACATTCAAGAAGCGAATAACGTCTTCGTCAATGCGGGAACGGCGTTCTAATTCGGTTATTTGCGCACCCGGCAATTCAATGTTCAGCATGACATAATGTGCCTTGCGATTTTTACGAATTACATAGGCCAGATTTTTCAATCCCCAAAATTCGGTTGATTTCACATCACCGCCCAATTCATTAATGATACCTGTGAACTTTGCCGCTTTTTCTTTGACCTGCGGTTCGGTCAAGTCTTGGCGAAAAACCAAGACACTTTCGTAATATGCCATTTTATTTCCTTTGGTCTTTATATCAGGCGACGACCCCATGCCGTCACCAGGAACACCGCACATTATGAACATTTTTTTGATAAAATCAAGAAATTTAATAATAACGTTTCGGATTCTTGACCAATTCACACAATATGCCCAGCAATAACACACAAGGTAATCGTGATATTTTGGCATCCCCAACAGGATTCGAACCTGTATCAAGGGTTTAGGAAACCCCTATTCTATCCGATTGAACTATGGGGACATGAAATGCCATGCATATTCTATTCCGCTTATTTTGATATTGCAAGTTCATTTCTGCAAATGTATAATGGCACCCGAAAGCAAAGGATTAACAATGGGCAACAGATTGGTCGGATATGGTTCATACCTGCCACGGCGCGTTATGACAAACCATGATTTTGCAAAGATTTTGGACACATCTGACGAATGGATTGTTCAACGCACCGGTATCCGCGAACGCCACTATGCCGCCGATAACGAAACCGTGGCAGATATGGCGGTTATTGCGGCCACACGTGCATTGGAAAACGCAAAATTGACCATTGACGATATTGACCTGATTATTGTTGCAACAACAACCCCAGAATTAGATTTTCCATCGGTCGCGGTTCAGGTTATGGGACGTCTGAACGCAACACATGATATCCCGGCGTTTGATGTCCGCGGGGCGTGCACCGGTTACATATATGCGCTGCATTGTGCACGCGCATTCTTTACCGCCGGTATTCATGAACGCATAATGATAATTGGCGCAGAAAAATTATCACGATTTATTGATTGGTCTGACCGCAGTACGGCTGTGCTGTTCGGTGACGGGGCGGGCGCAATGATTTTCCAACGTTCAACGTCCAGTTATTCTGGCATTATTGACACGGTTGTGATGTCTGATGGAAAATGCTTTGGCATGTTACACGGAACACCCGACCACCACATTGCTATGAACGGCCCAGAAACATATAAAAAGGCCGTTACATGCATGCCAGAGGCCGCACGTTACATCATGGAACACGCAGGCATTACGGCGGACAACGTTGATTGGATTATTCCGCATCAGGCAAACCTGCGAATAATACAAAGTGGGGCCCAGCGTTTGGGATTTCCACTGGAAAAAATCTTGGTAACGGTGGACAAACACGCAAATACCAGTGGTGCGTCGGGTGTGCTGGCATTGGCATATGGATTTGACAACGGATTAATAAAACCAGGCCAGTTGATTTTGTACCCTGCATTTGGCAGTGGACTGACCTGGGGGGCAACGCTGATACGCGTTTAATAGGTGTTTTATAAAAAAGGGGTAAAATATGGCAACAATAACCAGAAATGATTTCGCCGCCAGATTGCGCGAACGCTTTGGATTAACAACCGCGGATGCATATAAAATGGTTGACGTGATATTTGATGAAATCAGTGAATCATTGGTCAATGGCGAAGAAGTAAAATTTGCCGGATTTGGCAGTTTCAAGATTCTGAATAAATCGGCACGCATGGGCCGCAACCCAAAGACCGGAACGCCCGCGGTAATATCGGCGCGGCGTGTTGTGTCTTTCCGCCCCAGCAGTGAATTTCGCACCCGTGTCGCAGACAAATAACAAACGGCCCGGTGGTCCGTTTATCTTATTTATGATTTCAGATTTTTACCGCACGATGCGGCATTTCTTGCACCAATCAACATGACATAACGGGCCCCACAAAATTCAACAACACGACAGAACATTGTTGTTCCATAAATCCGAAAATTAAAACGCGCCAATGGCGCGTTTATTATGAATCTTCATCTATTTCTTCTTCGTCGTCATTATCGGCGGCATTCAAATCAATTTCCTTTGGAATACCTAAAATATCTTCAATTTTGTCAGATGCAGCATCCAAATCAATTTTATGCAATACGGCAAATTCCTGGGCCATACGTTCCAACGCACGCAGATATAATTGCCGCGCAGAAAACGTCATGGTGTCGGTTTCACTGCGACGTTGCAGGTCACGAACCACTTCGGCCAGGCGCATCGGGTCACCCGAATTTATATTTTCTTCGTACTGGGCCGCGCGACGCGCCCAAATCATACGTTTTGCCCCCGCCCGACCCTTGGCCGATGCGATTGCTTCATCCATTTTTTTCACCGTTGTCAATGGACGCAGTCCGGAAATTTCCACGCGGTCCATCGGCACACGCAGCGTCATATGATTACGCTCAAAATCAATAACCAACATTTTTATCGCCTGGCCAGCGATTGTCTGTTCCTCAACACGCAACAGTTTCCCAACACCCTGGGTTGGATAAACAACATACTGTCCGGCCTTAAAATCTAACTTTTTGCTTGGCATACACTATACCCCTTGGGTTGCCACTCTTCTCTGTACCACGGTCATTATACCATAAAATATCAGAAAAACAAATGGTTGTGCAAAAAATAATTTTTATCGCGGAAACGTGCGCCGAATTGTCCCGGTACGACGAATCGTCGACGCCTTGATTGTTGCGCCCGACACGTCGGTATTCTGGGTCGTACACACCCATTCATGGGTACGCGGGTCTTCGATTGCAACCGTGCCAGATTCACAGTTGGGCCGCCCCAATCGCCACGAAAAACATGTTCCGTTTTGATATGATTGATACGTTGAATTATCTGCGCCATCGCGTGTGTACGCACCATATTCGGCATTCCACGCGCCAACCGGTTGACCGCGACACCATACGCGTTCCCCCCAACATTCAACACAACGCCCCGTCGCATCACATAATTGCCCAGGCGAATCCGTCATACGATAACCACGCGCAGGCGTATCACCCGTCCCCATATTTGTATTGGTTTCCAAATCGCGACACCATAATTTTTGACATTCTGCGGCGTCTATACCATCAATTTTTGCGCGACTGGCATAAATATAGCCCGGGCCGCACGACGTAAAATCTGCCAATGCCATTATTGGGAACAAACAACAAACGCAAATAAAAAATGCTTTTCTATACATGTCTTGTATTTTACACTTTTTTATGATACTTCGCAAACACTTTATTGACCCAATCCTGCTGGACTGAATCGGCCGATGTTATTAAACAATTCTTGCAATGCATTTAATTCAATTGCCGCCGGAATTTCTGTTTCACCAGATGCAATCTTTATATTTTGCAAATCACCATCGCGCAAAACCTGCGTTTTTGTAACCGCACCACCATTTACCCATGCCAATAACACAGTTTTATTATCGTATGTTTTTGGTAATGGGCCACGATAATTTTCATCTGCGCCATAGTAAATCCATATCTCGTCACCATATATTGTTTTGGTTTGTGGTGCCCCGATTTCAGATTCCAACGCGGTGGTTGTCTTTATTGATGCAACACGTGATTCCAAATCGTCTGGAAAAACATAGCCACGGTGTTTTGTTTGGAATGTGCACCCCATACACATGGCACACATAACCCAGCAAACGGCACAAATATTTAATTTCATTTTATTTACCCTTCCCCGTTTTCCTTGGTTTGACCTGTCATCATTGCAAAGTGCGCAATGTAACGCTTTAATTCATTGCGATACCGGTTGTTTGTACGTGCCGCATCAACCAATTTATCAAAGTTCGGATTCGCAGACCGCGCCGCGCCAAAACGACTTTCGGTTTTCAAGAAATCATCTAAATCAACCGATATTTCACCTGAATCCATACTGAACGGATTATGGCCATCCGCGATTAAACGCGGGTCAAACCGATACAACGGCCACGCCCCTGTTGCAACCAATTGCGATTGGTGTGCCGGCCCATTTTGCAATGCAAAACCATGCGCAATACATGGCGCATACGCCAATATGATTGATGGACCGGGGAACGATTCCGCTTCGCGGAATGCGCGTATTGCCTGAGCAGGATTTGCACCAATGGCAATTTGCGCAACGTATGCGCCCGACATCATGGCAATCATACCCAAATCTTTTTTCGCATGTTCTTTGCCACCAATGGCGAATTTCATACTGGCCCCGAATGGGGTAGATTTTGATTGTTGCCCACCGGTGTTGGAATAACCTTCGGTGTCAAGGACCAATATGTTTACATTTTCACCGCTATGCAGAATATGATCCAAACCACCGTATCCAATATCATATGCCCATCCATCACCGCCGACAATCCATACCGATTTATCAACAATTTCACCAACCAGTGATAGTGCCGCCGCCGCACGTGGATTTTCGTCTTTTGATAGTTTTTGACGCAGCATATCAATAATTTCACGTTGTTTTGTGACATCGCGTTCTGCGAACATTTCGGTGACATTCGGCACGTTTAATTCGAACAACATCCCCTTTAACATTTCGCGTTTCTGATTTAATGCCAATCGCATCCCCAGCCCGTATTCTGCATTATCTTCAAATAAAGAATTTGACCACGCCGGGCCACGCCCACATTTATCGGTTGTCCATGGGGTTGTCGGCAAATTCGCCCCATAAATTGACGAACATCCCGTTGCATTCGCAACAACCATACGATCGCCAAACAAATGCGACATTAATTTAATGTATGGCGTTTCACCACATCCGGCACATGCACCGGGAAACTCAAAATAATGCGGCAATAATTCAATATGCTTTGGAATATTCAGGTTTAATTTTTCGCGCGGAAATTCTGGCAACCGTTCTGATGCATTAAACGCATCTTGGGCCGCAACCGCATCATTCGCAGCAACCATAGCCAGCGCACGAACAGGACAATTGTTTACACACACGCCGCACCCGGTACAATCCGCCGGTGATATGTTCAGTGTATAATACATGTCTGGTCCCAGTTCTGCGGTCTTCATCGGCACAACAATTATACCGCTTGCGCGCGCGTCGGCAACCTGATGCGTTGTCAATGCACGAATACGTATTGCCGCATGTGGACACAGCATAGAGCATTTACCGCACTGAATACATTTTTCTAAATCAACCGATGCAACGCGTGATGAAATTGCACGTTTTTCATACTTGGACGTGCCAACCGGGTATTGTCCGGCACCAAATGTGCCGTCTGTGCGAAATCGCGACACCGGTATTGCGTCGCCCCGCCCCGCCGCCATTTCACCCAGTGTGCCGGCAATTTCCGCCGGTGCATCGGTCGTCATGGCCGGAACAAAATCTGGCGCAAAGTTTGATACCGACGACGGCAACGTATATTCATGTAAAAATTCCGCCGCACGGTCAACCGCCGCCCAGTTGGCAGATACCACATCCATGCCTTTCTTGCGGTATGTTTTTTCAATTGCAACCTTGGCCGATTCTGCGGCGATTTTTGGGTCAATAACACGGGTCAGGTTAAAGAAATTTAACATGATAAACGTGTTAATACGATTCCCCAATCCTAATTCCGCGGCGGCCGTATTTGCATCCAAGAAAAATACACGCGCACGCATCCGCATCAAGTGTTCTTGGGCATCCCGCGGCAGGTTTGCAAACGCCACATCCGGTGCCAATGATGTATTAATCATAACCGTACCACCCGCGCGCAGGCCGCGGAATACGTCAAAACGCTGGGCAATCATGAAATTAGAAACACTGATGAAATCTGCAACCTCTACCAAATACTGACTTTTAATGGGTGCATCGGAAAATCGCACATGCGACGCGGTCAGCCCCCCCGATTTCTTGGAATCATATACCGCGTACGATTGCGGGTATAGTTCAGAATTTTCCCCAACAATTTTTACAATATTTTTAACCGCGCCAACGGTACCGTCGGACCCAATACCGTACAAAATTGCCGTCTTGAAATTCGGGTCTTCGATATTAAACGCTGCATCGGTTTTCAGTGACAAACCCGTTAAATCATCGTCAATTCCAACCGTAAAGTTATGATGCAACGTGTCGCACATCATATTTTCATAAATTGCCTTAACATCACGTGGCTTAAATTCTTTGGACCCCAGACCATATCGCCCACCAAATACCGCACATGTATCGCCGATAACCGTCTTAACATCCGTATATAACGGTTCACCCAACGCCCCCGGTTCCTTGGTCCGATCCAGAACCGCAATGCGTTTCACCGTATTTGGCAACGCCGCACGAAATGCATCCGTTGGGAACGGGCGATACAAGTGAACCCGTATCAATCCCAACCCACGCGGCAGATGCGCCAAGGTTTCCGCGATTGTTTCGCATGCACTGCCCATGGCAACGATAACATTTTCGGCCGCCGGGTCACCAATGTATTCAACCAAATTGTACCTGCGCCCCGTCAATTCGGCAAATTTATCCATGCAATTTTGTACAATTTCAGGTGTCGCATTGTACAGCGGGTTTGCCGCCTCGCGCCCTTGGAAATAAACATCTGGGTTTTGGGCGGTACCACGAATTGCGGGCGCATCCGGGGTTAAGCCACGGGCGCGATTTTCCAAGACTAATTTTTCTGGTATCATTTCACGCAACACATCATCTGAAATACGCGTCAAACGCGATTCTTCGTGACTGGTGCGGAACCCATCAAAGAAATGTAAAAACGGTACACGTGCACGAATTGTTGCCGCATGGGCAATCGCCGCCATATCGTGTGCAGCCTGGACATTATGTGACGATAACATCGCAAACCCGGTTCCGCGCACGGACATAACGTCACTGTGGTCACCAAAGATTGATAATGCATGTGTCGCCAATGCACGCGCCGCGACATGCATTACAAACGGCGTTTGTTCACCTGCGATTTTGTACATATTTGGTATCATCAACAGCAACCCTTGGGATGCAGTAAATGTCGTGGCCAACGACCCCATCTGTAATGCGCCGTGCATTGCGCCGGCCGCGCCACCTTCGGATTGCATTTCAATTATTTGCGGAATTGCGCCCCAAATATTTTTCTTGTGTTGAAAAGACCATTCATCCGCCAATTCGCCCATCGTAGAACTGGGGGTAATTGGATAAATCGCCGCAAAATCAACACACCGATACGCGACATCTGCCGCCGCCCAGTTTCCATCAACAATTAATTTATTCATTTTTCACTTTCCCTTTACAAAAAATAAAATTACATCCGTGAAATAATAACCCCATTTGCATCGCAAGGCAAGACATTAAAAATAAACTTGACAAATTACACATCGGTATTAATCTATGCTAACAAAAATCCAAAACAATGGGGGTAAATGTGGCAGATATTATAAACAAGTCTGGTTCTGCAAACTATATTGCGGGCCACAAAATATTTTTACTGGACAAATTAAACGACGAAACATGCGCCGAATTAATCGGCAACATCAGCAATATGGTTGACAACATAAAGTGGCAACACCAATATGACACCATATCAACACAAATTAACAACCCGTATAAAATCAACGCCACACCACAGATAATTGACGTTTTTATAAATTCACCCGGCGGTTCTGTTAATTTTATGAACAGCATAATGGCATTATTAACAATTGCCCGCGCCAAGAACGCGATTATTCGCACAAATGTAATTGGCAACGCATGCAGTTGCGCCAGCATGATTGCCGTCCAAGGCACACCCGGTTTTCGCATAATGTATGAACAATCATATCATCTGATACATTATGGCAGCAGTAAATACACCGTTAACAAACCAACAGAAATTGATTCTGCGACACGGTATGAAAAAGAAATGCGTGAAAACCTGAATGCGATATACATGAACAATACCGGTTTGACCAAATCCGATTTGGCAAAATTCCAAAAGACAGAATATAACTATATTCCCGCGATGAAATGTCTGGACAAGAATATATGCGATTGGGTTTTAACCGCAAACGGCCAATTCATTACACGCAGGCAACGCTAAAAAAACAAAACAAAAAACCGGGGGCACGCCCCCGGTTTGTTATTTTGCGGGTGGTACCGCACATGTCCCGGGTGTAACATCGTCATATATCGCACCGGTGCCATCCGTCGCATCGGCGGACGACGGTATAATTGGCGAACGCGATTGTATTTTTGACATTGCAACAACCATGTCCATTGCACGTTGCAACTGATAATCACGCGCATCCTTTTCTTCATCACTTAATTTTTCATATTCAAAGCGATCATCATCTTTATCATCGTCGTTTTTAGCTGATTTTTTTGCGTCTTTATCTTTTTTCTTGGCTGCATCGTTTTTCAGTGAATTCTTAAACGATGCCTCGGAATACATGCTTTCGCGTTTTTCCAAGACTTCTAATTTACTATGTAAAACCTCAACATCCGGGGTTATACCTTCGTTTTGTATTGAACGCCCCGACGGTGTATAGTACCGCGCAACCGTTATATGAATCGCCGTACCATCGCCCAGTGGCTTTTGTTGTTGAACACTGCCCTTGCCGAACGATTGCGACCCCATAATAACCGCGCGCCCATTGTCTTGCAAGGCACCCGCAACGATTTCCGACGCAGATGCCGACCCGTGGTTAATTAATACCACAACCGGTTTACCATTTGTCATGTCGCCTGGTGTTGCAAAACTGCGGTCTATTTCGGTTGCAGACTTGCCACGGGTGGACACAATTTCACCACCATCCAAGAATGCATCAGAAACATCAATCGCCGCCGTCAGATACCCGCCCGGGTTATTGCGCACGTCCAAGACATAACCCGCAACATTTTTCTTTTCTAAATCCGTCAACGCGTCTTTTAATTCCTTGGCGGTGGTTGCACCAAAATCAGAAATGCGAACATATCCAATTTTTGGTGTATCTGGGTCATCACGGTCTGCACCATCTTGGAACTTTTCACTAAATTTAACCGATTTCACCTTGATAATTGCACGTTTCAGTGTAATTGTACGCGGTTCTTTATCGTCTGATACAATCGTTAACTTTACTTTGGTTCCCGGGCGACCTTTCATCTTTTTTGTCGCCTGGTTCAATGTCATATCAAAGACCTGTTCGCCATCAATATGCGTGATGTAATCACCCGCCTGAATTCCGGCATCGGCGGCCGGTGTATCGTCAATTGGCGCAATAACACGCACCGCCCCACGGTCAGACGTTATCTGAATCCCCAGCCCGCCAAATTCGCCATGCGATTTATCATTAAAATCCTTGAAATCATCCAACGACAGGTATGACGAATGCGGGTCCAGTGCCCCCAGCATACCACTCATTGCACCTTCTAACATCTTTTTTTCGTCGGCTTCTTCAACAAAACTGTCACGCGCTGTTTCGAACACCAACGCCAGTTTCTTTAATTCATTATATATCTCTTCATCGGTCAGATGAACAACGGGTTCTTCTTTTTTCTTTTTGTCTGCGGCATTTGCCACAACCGGCATAAATAACGCAAATAAAACAACCAGATACTTTAACGACATAATCTTTTTCCCCTGCTATAAAATCCCTGTGTATGACAGAACGATAGAACAATTTGCGTAATGGTGCAACACGATTTTTTTATTAACACGCACACACCATATTTTATTGACAAATAATATTTTATGTACTATCTTTTTTTACAAAAGACGGTGTTTATATGCCAAAACAGAAACAAAACACAGACCTGATGATTACTATTGAACAAAATCGCAAAAAACTGACAGAAATGTTGTCAGGAACCGACACATGCAAACGCCTGAATAACCTGAATTGGTTACGGCACGAAATGTCATATTCTGAACCGCGCACACTGTTTACGCCACCCCCGGGCCACAAAGCCTCAGATTGGCTGGATTACACATACATGAAGAATACCGAAGCCGCGTATGACAAAATCGCAACATTCTTTTGCGCGATGCCCGATGCCACAAACAAAATAACAATAGAAGACGTTTATGACATTCACCGCATTTTAACCAATAATACCAATATGCAAATCAGCGGTGGAATCTTGCGCGACAACACAAAAATCTTGAATATACGCCAAAAAGACGGCACGCGCATATACGCGCCCGATGCATGTATAGTGAAATATCAACTGAAAGAATTAATATACAATCTGAATACATCCACGAAAAAACCGATTGTTAATGCATTTAATGTACACTATGAAATGATAATGTTACAACCGTTTGAAGACTTTAATAAACGCACTGCCCGCGCTGTTATGAATATGTACTTGGTACAAAATGGATACCAACCTGTTGTATTCAACGGCAAGAAAGACCGCCCAGAATACATCGACGCAATCGCCGCACGCGCAAACGGTGACACCGGCGCATATATGCAATACATGATGAAATGTACGGTCCGCACCCAACAACAACTGATTAACATAATCAAAAAATCACGGATTTTGTAGTCACCACGCAATTATTGGCCACTTGTATCTGTGACACCTGCCGCCTGCAATATCGCTTCACGAAGGTAGTAATTAACCCTAATTTTTTCGGCACACATCGACGCACACGAACATGCGCAATCAGTGGTATTCCAACCACGCTCCTCTAAATATACCCATTTAGATTCTGGAAAACTACGCGGTCCCATCCCATTATCCGCCTCGTCCAACCGACACCAACAATATTGCCCTAATATTTCGTCTTTATTTAATTCCCTTCCCTCCCTGGTTGCTAAGTTTTCTCTACCTGAATCTTTGGCGCAACTGGCAACGCCGGCAAGATACCCCGGATACGGGAACGAGACATACCAGCCTTGAATTTTGCTATAATCACCAACATCCCTGCCACACACATCTCTATCGCCTACGCCTAGCCACTGCAGCGTTCTATCATCTGAATCTATTATGTAAGGTATACCAAAATCATCACCGACGGGGCTGACATCATCATCACTTTCACCCCCCTGGGACGAACCGCCACCACTGCTGCTGCCAGAACTGGTGCCGGTTAATGTTATATCGGTTGTATATGAAAATACGTATGATCGATTTGGGTTAAACGTTGTGCCATTGTATGTCCACGCGGTTATGCCGCCGCATGATGTGGACGGGGGCGTTGTAAAATTTGTGCCATATTCCACCGAAACCGCCTCGGGTGCACTTGCCCTATTTGCGCACACGTACGTAATTTTATATTTTGTGCCATTACATAATGTAAATGCACACGCCGCACCGGCAAAACCAACACCACAAATTATTCCCCAGAAACACTTTGACAACGCCATAATATTCCCCCATACATTTGTAAATTTGCGAAATAATTATACCACCGTAAAAAATCCTTGCAAAGTAAAAAAATATATGTCAGAATACCCCACGCAATGCGAGCGTAGCTCAGTTGGCTAGAGCGCAACCTTGCCAAGGTTGAGGTCGAGGGTTCGAGCCCCTTTGCTCGCACCAAGGTTTTTCATTAGAAATCCGGGCGTTTGCACCGGATTTTTTGTTTTATATCACAAATTACCGGTGCGGATAATGTTTTGAATTTTCAACATTTTTTGCTTTTGCACACTTGAAAAATAAAGGATGAAAACCTATGTTTAAGAAGTGTAAAGCAAATTGTCAAGCAAATGACAACCTGTATTTAAGGGGTGATGTATTTTATTATATGGTCGAATTACCGCGTCAAGATGGTAAACGCCGATATTTTATAAAATCATTGCACACTAAAAATTATTATGAAGCGTTAGAAAAGACAAAAAATATGAAAAAAGCGGTGGAATTATACACTATGGACACGAAAAAATTATTAAAACGCGCCAAGGAATTGATGGGCAGAGTGGCGTAAAGCGTTAAATAAACGGCGGTTGGGGCAATTATTGGATGAGTTGCAACCAAACGACATTTTAATTGCTACCGAAATATCAAGATTGGGCAGGTCTTTATTGGAAGTTATGCATATTTTAGAAAATTGTTTAAATAAAAATTGTCAGGTCTGGACAATAAAAGAAAATTATCGCCTGGGCAACGATATTCAATCAAAAGTTATGGCATTCGCATTCGGTTTATCCGCAGAAATAGAACGCAATTTAATATCGCAACGCACCAAGGCTTCCTTGGAAAATGTCAAATCAAAAGGCAAAAGATTGGGGCGTCCTTTTTCGGCGCAATCAAGAAAACTGAAATTATACAAAAACACAAAAAAAGTTAAAGAATTATTGGATATGGGTTTAACAATATACCGAATTGTAAAAATCATGCAGGTAAAACAAACAACCGTATCAAGATTCATAAATCGTATGGGTTGGTAATTTTATTCATGCCTTAACACATATTCACCATGGCAACCACTCTAGTTTGGGTTGAATTCCATATAATATTCTTCTTCGTTTATTTTTGTGAATTTAACGTATCTATTTCCAAACCGGTCCAAATCGTCCAATGTTATAGGAGCACCTAACGGCACGCCTAGTCTACGTCTAAAATATTCACCAAATTCACTATTATTATTGGTTGTGTGTATAGCTTTATTACCATCTTGTGCCACAACACATACAAAAGGGAACCCATCTGAAGTCAACACAGAAAACGGTTGCCCACGTGGTGGGAAAAAACCACTTCTGCCTATTTCTGCTGGTATCGGTATATACGCCTGATTTGGGTTTCTGCCATCTCTCTGCCCCCAATTCAAACCGGAATGTATGTGCATAGTTTGATTCCTTTCTGAAAACAAAGGAAGCAAGACCCAATCTTGCCATTCTACACCGGCATTTTCAACGAGCACCTGTTGTTCTTCATCTGCATTTTCTCTCACTCTTGCAACGCGTGGTCGTAGAACATCCTCTCTAACCATTTCCTCTGCTTCGTCACAAGTGCAATATAAAGACAGGGACACTTTGGAATTAAAATATTCCAGAGCTTGAACAGGATCACATTCCGTTGCTATCTCGTCCTGTTCTTTTTTAAACGCATTTATCGTATAATTTGCAGAAGCAAGAAATGCCTTTTGTGGAATACCATTTTTTAGCCATGTATAAAGTTTTGTATGTATCGGACTTGCGTCTGATTTTATATAAGAACACACAAAGTTTGGACGATTAGCAACAAGTTTAGTAAAGTTCTTATGGTGTGTTTTAGAAATACCAGAAATTGTAGGTGTCATACCTATAATCAACTGTATTTTTAAATCTTGTTTTTCAAATCGTTCTTCAATTTCTGCTAAATTATGCACAACCATGGCAGGCGTTGAAAAACCTGACACAATTCGTAATTCATCGCAGTTCTGCGCTGGTTCAAGTAGTATTTTTTCAAACAAATCGTTTTTTAAAATAATATCTGACATACTTTACACTTTTGCTTCCATTGTTTCATAATCATTACCAAGAATTGTATTTAATAGTGCTTCAAATATTATCTTCATACCCCTAGGTGGAACCGCCATACCTATTTGTTTACGAACACTTTCTTTTGACCCGACAAACATAAAATCATCTGTAAATGTTTGAATTCTTGCTCGTTCACGATTTGTTAAAGCACGGTTTTCTTTATAGTGGTATACGTGTGTGCCACCACCACCACTACCAGTAATAGTGTATGAAGGCTCATCTGCTTTCAGCCGTTTATAAATTTGACTTATTTTTGCACCTTTTACATTTAATTGAAGATGTGGTGGCAATTTTGCGGTAAAAGCATTTTCACCTTCCTTTATATATTTCAACCTTTCCACAACCATTGCAGATTGAGCAGTTAATTCGTTGTTTGGTGCTTTTTCTGGAATGTCTTTCAAAGCAGTTCTTACAGAAGTGTCGATTTTTTTATACGGTTTTGTCGATGGTATTTTAAAGTTTAAATTTATATCATTGCGTATTCCAACAATAATAACTCTATGCCTTTTTTGTGGCACTCCATACTCTTCAAAATGGTATAAATTTGGATATATGTTATATCCACAATTTTTAAAAGCTTCTAAAATTTTATTAAAAGCTTCACCATCATTAGCATTGCGCAAGCCACTCACATTTTCAGCTATAAAAAATTTCGGTTTAAATTCTTCCAATGCTTTCACACAGTATTGATACAGTGCACCAAAAACCCCACGTAATCCTTTTTGTTCGCCAACAGTGCTGAAATCATTGCAAGGGAAACCAAAGGTCAAACAATCTATTTCACCATATTTAGAATGAATTTTCGTAAAATCCATTTTACGAATGTCTTCACAAATTATCGCTTCTGGATTCAAATTTCTTTTATATGTTTCACACGTATCTTTATCGTAGTCCGTAGCCCAAACATGTTTAATTTTTAATCCGTCCACATCAGCAAGTTTTGCCCCCAGTCCAATACCACCAGGACCACAAAACAATTCAGCCAACCTTAAAACACCATTTAAAGCTTCTGCATTATATGTGGATGTTTTTTTCATATATTCCTCTTCACTTTCGATACAACTGTAACCGATTTATAACTAATTGTAAATATCATTTTTTTGTTTACTTTTGACCGAAAACACGGTAAATTCAAAAAGTGTCAGACAAACTGATAAAAAAGCAGGTAAAAGCGGTCAAAAGGGCTGAAAAATTGGCTAAAAAAGCTAAATGCGTTCTCCCCCCTTTGCTCGCACCAAAAATTCTGCGGGGTTCAGCAATTTGAACCCCGTTTTTTTATGCATTTTTTGTTGTATTAAATTTCCCAGAATTTCCCTAATTTTTCCTAAGTGGCACAATTTTTTGACACAAAATTGACACACATAATTACATATCAAATATAGAACCGTGGTTATTATTGCTATTTTTAGATTTATGAATAAAATAATTCTGCCTTGAATCCAAAAGATTGCTTTCGGCGTTTCCCGGCACCGTTATATCCATAGCTTATGGTGCTGGGAGCGTTTGTAACCAATGAAAAAAATTATATATTATTTTATATTCGTTTTTATGTTCCATACCGTTTGTTATAATGTTGTGGAAAATAGTTTTATCTGAGAATAAAGATTGTTTAGAGGGATTGTTGATAAACATAAACGGTTCTAAACGAAAGGTTTGCGAAACCAGAATGTAAAAATTGTTCCCCTATGGAAATACAAATCGTGGGTGCAATTGATAAGTTAATGTCAGATTTACAAGGACTTGCAACAGACACAGTAAAAATAGCACTATCAAACAGTAACAGTGTTATTACCTATAAGGCCCCTGTGTTAAGGTTTATATTATTGCATTTATTGTGATTGGTGGTTATAGTTATTGTTGTGAAAGGAGCTGCCATGACTCAGATATTATCAGAAGTATATTTGGACTATTCGGATATTCTGATCCGGCCAAAGATGGGTGTAAACCTGAATTCGCGACGCGATGTGAATTTGGCACGTACATTTAAATTCAAACACGGTCAGGTTCGGACAGGACTGGGCATATTTAATGCGAATATGGCAACCGTTGGCAATTTTGATGTGGCGCGTAAATTACTGGGGCGCGGTATGTTTGCAACCATTCACAAGCACTATACGGTGGATGAAATTGGGAATTTTATTAAAAGTGCATCCGATGAAAATATATTACTGGATAATTTGTTTATAACAATTGGACTGCGCAATATAGATGCAGAAATACAAAAATTGTCGGATTTGGCCGCCAAATATGGTTGGGTAAAATCGCGCAATATTTGTATAGAGGCACCAAATTTTTATATTCCAAATGCATTGGATATATTGCACCGGGTGCGTAATAAATTTCCAGATGCGGTTATTATGGTTGGAAATATTGCAAGTGCGGATATATGTCTAAAACTGTTGGATTGGGCAGATATTATAAAGTGTGGCATCGGTTCGGGGTCGGCGTGTTTGACACGCAAACAGACAGGATGTGGCACGCCTATGGTATCGTTAATCCTTGAATGTGCGGATGTTGCGCATTCGGTTGGTGGACATATTTGTGCCGATGGTGGAATTGTTGATGCCGGCGATATATGCAAGGCGCTGTGCTTAAATTCTGATTTTGTTATGATTGGTGGTATGTTTGCCGGCACGGATGCGACCGCCGGCAATATTATTGAAAAACACTATGAAACGAATGAAATTGTTGATGGTAAACGTGTTATTCAAACAAAATATTTCAAACGTTATTATGGTATGTCATCAAAATATGCAAATAATAAATTTGCCGGCGGTATGTCAGATTATAAAACATCCGAAGGACGTGAACTGTTGATACCGTATGTTGGTTCTTTGGACAAAGTATTACAGGATATTACTGGTGGAATTGCATCATGTTGCACCTATATCGGGGCAACATCGGTAAAGCATTTGTCAAAATGTGCGACAATAATTCGTGTTCATAACCAATTAAACCGCGTGTTTGAGAAATATTCTGTATAATTAACAACCGCCCGATTGGGCGGTTTGATTTTACCTTTTCTTTGGACCAAATATATTCTTTGCGATTTGTTTAATTTTACTGCGTTTTTGTTCAATATTTGGTGTTGGTTGGGGTGTCGGTTTTTCTTTCAATGAATCATTCCAATATTTTTCAATAATTGGTTTTATATGCGAATTATGATTTAACATTTTAATCACTGTTTCACGTGATATATTTGGATTTGTCATTAATATCATTTCCATGGTACGGAACCAAGTCAATGTATCAAATTTGGTTCTGATTAATGCATCAACAACCTTTGGGGATAATCCAATAAATTTAGACGATTGGAATGATCCATTATTAATGGTTTCTACTGCTTCTAAATATTGTTTGGTTGTACCATTTTGTTTAATCTGATGTGCCTTTTGAGGTCCCACGATAATGCAAAATTCTAATTCTGCATCTGCATTATCAGCAAACAGTTCTAACAGTTTTAAATTAGTATAACTTCTAATTGCGAGAACTTGTACAGATTTCGGCATTGCGCCTTTTATAAAATCGCTTTCAAACTTGGTTAAATATTGTAATACACGTTTTCGTCCAGCAATATATTCCCAATCTGCCACAGACAACCCCTGTTGTTTTAATAATGCACTGACATTACGTGCGGTTTCAGAATATTCTATGGTTTCAATTTTACTTTCGATTTCGTCCAATATTAAAATTAATTCCTGATTTGTATAAGTTATATTTGGAATATATTTAAATATACCGGCAATCTTGCTGTATTTTGCGTGTTGAATTGCGGTGGCGACAACCTTTCTGGGAAAATTTATTTTTGATGAGTATTCTCGCAAATCCAAATCATAAATAAAATGTTCCAATGTTTCATCCGACATTTTTACGCCATATTTCAGATATAAATCGGCATAACTGTCGGCAGCACTTTCACAATTTGCGTATTTATGACAATCAAAAATAACTTTTTGGATATCGGCATCAATTAATTCAGGTGATAATCCAGCACTTAGAAATGTACGCAACATTTCTAAAATTGACCAACTGTGACGGGGGCGGGGGACGCTATGCAAGCGATTGATTTCAGTATCAACCAAACGTGCATTACCAAACAGATATATCAAATCTTGTTTATCAACCATTGATAAGTATGGATAAATAGTTGCTGGGTTATTGCAAATCTCGTGTAATATTTTTCTATTAATTGCCATATGAGTCCCTTTTGATTTTTTTATTAAAGTTTTTTCACATTGTTGTTTGTTATAAAGTTAGTTATATTTTCTTTGACTTGTTCACGCATGTGTTCGGCATATAAACAATCACCACATGTTTTTTCGTAACAGTTATAACACATTTTTGGTGGATATGCGTCCAAATGCATATCGTATGCCACACCCAGTTTTGCAAATTTTTTTATCCAACGATTAAAAGTGATATCATAGTCCGGATGCCGGGCCAATTCATTTAACAATACGGAAAAACGTTGAATGTTGCTGACCGCGTATTTGTGGCGCATTTCTGAATTATTCGTAATATTAGACAGTGTATTTTCATGCCGATTATAAAAATATGTTGCATCTTTGACTGTCGCAACCTTATCGGCATAGATTACCGCCAACATACAGAATAAAATATCTTCGTCCAGTTGCATGTTTGGTATAAATCGCAGGCTATGTTTATTCAGCATACTGCGCCTGTACAATGCGAAATTGGCATTTTCGCGAACATCTGCGTGTTGTAAAATTGCATCTTTATTATCAGGGCGTGAATCATATACATAATCCGACGCATATGTATGACCGCGTCCATACATACCCGCATTATTAACCGTTATTTTACCCGCAAAGACAACATCTGCCGATACTTTGTTTGCAATATCTAGCATATTTATGAAATATTTATCGTCAAAACATCGTGCATTAAATTTTGGTATACCACGTTCATTACATGCTATACGCATATTATTCAGTGAATTATGATAATTCGCCCCATTAAAATATGCATCAAATCCAGACACATTTAATCCAACCATATCATCACAGTCAACAAATGTCACATATTCCCCAGACGATGCCGCAATACCGTTGTTACGCGCAACCGATACACCGGCATTTTGTTGGTCTATAATATATATGTTGTTATATTTTTGTGCGAATTTATTCAATATCTGTGCCGTATTGTCGGTTGAACCATCATTAACAACCACGATTTCATATTGTGGCGCATTTTGTTGACGCAAAATACTGCCCAGACAGCGTTTAATATACCGCCCGCCATTATACACAGGAATAATAATTGACAAATCTGTTCTCATCATGTTGACAAATATAGACAAAAAATTGTAAAAAACAATTATTTCTTTACATTTAATTACATTTTGTTAATAATCAGGTCTGTTAACCACACCCATTAGGGCGAAGATATGAAATTAATAAAAAAATTTTTACGTTAACGGGTGCGACCAGAATTCGAACGGACGCACCTGAACTGCGTCCGTTTTTAATAACATGCAACACAAGGGAAAACCAAAATGGCGGAAAATAACAATACAATATCAACCAACGAATTACAGGCCCGCATGCAAAAGGCGGAAAATATTCGCGCGCGCGACGGTGTTGTATGGAAAGATAAATATGAACGCACGCATAAAATTGTTGATGCACGCAACTTGGCCGATGGCACGCATGTACGCCTGTGCGGGCGCGTTACGGCGTTGCGGTGGCTGGGGAAATTAATGTTTGGGCGTATCTATGATATCGAAGGCGAAATTCAATTTTCCATGTCCCGCGAAGAACTGGGCGAAGAGCAATATAAATTTATGAAAGCAAATGTTGATTTGGGGGATTTTATTGGAATTGACGGCGAATTATATCACACAACCGCAGGCGAATTAACGGTACGCGTTACAAAATATGATATTCTGGCCAAGGCACTGCGCCCGTTGCCAGAAAAGTTTCATGGTCTGACCGATACGGAAACACGTTATCGCCAGCGTTACCTGGACGTTATTTCCAATCCGGAATCGCGTAATGTTTTGTTGGGCCGGTTCAAGATGACGCAATACTGGCGCGATTTTATGAATAAAAATGGATTTTTGGAAATTGAAACACCAATTCTGCAAAACGTTGCATCTGGTGCGGCGGCCCGACCATTTACAACACACCACAACACACTGGATTTAGATTTTCAATTACGCATTTCGCCGGAATTATTCTTGAAAATGGCAATTGGGGCCGGTTTTGACCGTGTATACGAAGTGGCCAAAGATTTTCGTAACGAAGGCATGGATGCAATGCACCTGCAAGAATTTACAATGGTTGAATGGTACGCGGCATATTGGGACTTTCACAAAAACATTAAATTCACATGGGATTTAATTCAAGAACTGCTAATGAAATGTCGCGGCACATTACAAATTGAATACCAGGGCACAAACTTGGACTTTTCATCATACGAAATGGTGGATTACACCGCGAAGATGAATGAACTGTTTGGGTGCAATATTTTGGACTTTGACGATGTTAACGTATTGCGTCAAAAATTGGTTGATGACGGTATGTTCCCAATGTCAGAAATTGCCGATTTAATGTCAATTCCGGCGTTGGTGGATTATGTGTACAAACGCAAAATCCGCGGCGACATTGTAAAGCCAACATTCCTGTATAATTACCCGGCATATATGGTGCCATTGGCACGTCGCAATAATGACGACGTACGCCGCATTGATATGTATCAATTGCTGGTGTGTGGCGCAGAAATATGCAAGGGCTATTCCGAATTGGTCAACCCAATTCAACAGTTGGCGGCGTTTGAAGAACAGGCGAAAAACATTGCCGGTGGCGATGAAGAGGCATTTAATCCCGACAACGACTTTGTGCGTGCAATGGAACACGGTTTCCCGCCGATTTCTGGCGTGGGCGTTGGTGTAGACCGTCTGGCCAGTATTATATTTGACCAACCAACATTGCGCGATGTAATATTGTTTCCAATGATGAAATAACATGCAATGACAAATACAGAATCTGAAACTTTTGCACGTGATATAACCGCCGAAAACGACCGACGTAATTTGGACACAATTGACGCAGCATGTCGCAGTGGGCGTATTAATGACACAACCGCAGATTATTTGCGATTGCTGTATTCCGATTCAATGAATTGGTTTCGTAATGTGTTCTGGGTTCTGGGGAAATGTTTCGGTGCGCCAAAAACCGCAGTTGTGCAGTACAACATTAATTCTGATGATACAACCGCGCCACGAATGAAAATTGCCGACATTAACCCATTATCGTCATATTTGGTTCAACATCGTTTGGACGCAGACCCCATGCGCAACCAATTCTTTACAACAACAAATTGCCATCAAATTGACCTGTCGGTGTCGTCGATTGTCAGTGTGATTGTTGGTGCCCAAAAAAACATTGAACGCGCAATTGATAAAATTACTGGGAAATACTATTCGGCATATGCTGATGAATCAATTGAAACCGTACAAAAAATTATTGCGGCAAATATATCAGAACCCGATGCACATTTAATTGCATCGCAATTGCGCACAAAATTTGCCAACCAATATATAACGTCGGCCGCAGAAGCGGCATTGGAATTAATTGGTGCGGGCAATGAACGCGTTGCCGCCGAATTGGTGCGTGCGCTGGACAAAATTACCCCACCACATAAACGCCTGCAAGACGTTTGGCGGGCCAAGTGTCTGTTTGACCTGGTGCCCCAGGCGCGCACATTTATTGAACGCATGCGCGAAATTATGCCAGATCGAATAATTTCATGGCGTGACCGTTTTTACGATATGGAAAACACGCGAAATTATCGCGACGCAAAACTGATTATAAACATCGGCACACATGACAATGTTGTTCCAATGGAAATTATTGTCCAAGTACGTACGTTCTTTGAATTTGAACGTCAAACCCACGCAGCATACGAATTAAGCCGTGGGCATGCCCCAAAATGGCGCGATATCGAAGACCAAGTTGCCGAATTCATGGCCGATGGCGTGTGCCAGTATAATTTGATGATATGCCGATGCATGGACGATTTATTTGAACGTGTTGGTTGGAATATTTTATACAACCGTGCCGACGATATCGCCATGTTCGAAGGGTTCCCGCACGATTGCCACCTGTATTACCCGGCACAAATACTGGACAAAATAACTGATAAATTGGATACCGCGGTTCGCAATGAAATCTTTCATATCACAGATTCACCGGTAAAACTGACCCGGGCCCAAGAAATTATGATTTTCCGATATATGGCGCGATTTGTTCTAATTTCGGCAATGCCGTATGCACGGTCGGATTGGACGGTGCCGTCTGATACACTGGCCGGGAAATTATTTAACTTTGTTATGAAAGAGGTTCAGCGTTATTACAAGAAATAATGTTGGGCTGTACTTTTATAAAAATAAGGTCTATAATTTGCACATGTTTAGTTTTATAAAATCTTGGTTTATGCCGCGCGCGAATGTTATGACCGCCGGCGAAGTTGCCGAAAAATTCGGTCTGGAATTACGCGGTGATAAAAATGCGGTTATTCGCGGTGTTGCACCAATTGCGGATGCGCGCCCGGGGCAACTCGCGTTCTATTCTACCGAACAAAACAGTGCCGCATTCAAGATTTTACCAATTGACGTATTACGCAATACGCGCGCAACGGTAATATTGTTACAACCGGAACAAATTAACGATGCGCCAAATGGGGCAACACTGTTAATTACCGATACGCCACGCGGGAATATTGTAAAAATATTGGGTAAAATTTATCGTGAACCACCGCGCCGCGGTATCAGTCGCCGTGCCACAATTGAACGTGGTGTGTTTATGCGCAAACGTAAAACCGTATATGTTGGACAATACGCCACAATTGAACGCGGTGCAGTTATTGAAAGCGACGTAAAAATATATCCCGGCGCATTTATTGGCCGCAATGTAACAATTGGCCGCGGCACTGTTGTTGGTCACGGTGCACACATTGAAAATGCAACCATTGGTGCCGAATGCGTGATTCATTCGGGTGCGGTTATTGGCAAAGATGGCTTTGGTTACACCCGGCAAAATGGCCACAATGTGTTTATTCCACATGTTGGGCGTGTTGTATTGGGCGACCGCGTATCGGTTGGTGCAAATACTTGCATTGACCGCGGTGCAATGACCGACACAACCATTGGCGACGGAACCAAAATTGATAACCTGTGCCAAATTGCACATGGCGTTGTTGTTGGTGCCGAATGTTTCTTGGCATCGGGTGTTGGATTAACCGGCGGTGTAAAAATCGGCGACCGTACATTACTGGCCGGTCAGGTTGGTGTTGCAAACGGCGTACACATTGGCAACGATGTTGAAATTGGCGCAAAATCCGGCGTATTCCGCGATATTCCCGACGGCGAACGCCAAATGGGATTCCCGGCGGTTGCAGGAACGGAATTCTGGCGACACTATATATGGCTAAAAAAGAACGCAAAATAATGGGGTAAAAAATATGATTGACGCAACGGGCATTGAAAAAGTGATTCCACATCGCGGTGATATGCGCATGATTGATGAAATTCGCGAATACACCGAAAGCAGTGGTGTTGGTATTCACTATGTGCGCGATAATGAATTCTGGTGCACTGGCCACTTTCCCGGTAACCCGATTATGCCCGGCGTTTTACAAATCGAAGCCCTGGCTCAAACCGCATGCTTTATCACGTTCAAGAAATTGGGCGTTACGTATGAAAACACACTTGGGTTCTTTACCGCAATGGAAAAGATTAAGTTTTCACAAATGGTAAAACCGGGCGATATGTTGGAATTACACGTTGAAACAATTATGTCAAAAATGACAATGTATAAATTCCACGGAATCGCAATGGTATGTGGCAAAAAGGTAGCCGAGGCGACATTTACCGCGATTATGCAAACAACCGCGAAATAAAAAACTGGACAACCGGCATTTTTTATTTTAATATCGTTTGGCTTTGAGTTATGGATGATTAGCTCAGTTGGTAGAGCATCTGCTTTACACGCAGAGGGTCAGCGGTTCGAGTCCGTTATCATCCACCATTCTTTTTAGAATATATCACATCACGATTGTTCAGTGATGTTTTTTTATTCCCGCCCATAAATAAATTCACCGGTGCCCAAATTTGGGTAAAATTTTTGTTCAACCATGTCCCACATACCATTAGACGGCACAACATAATCACCAATACGCATACCACGCGGAATTGGCACATATCGGCGAATAACAGATTGGTCATCACTAAAATTCGCATAATAGATTTTTGCCATACTATATTCCGTTGGATAACCGTTATTGCTATGTGCTGCGAATAAATATACAGATACATTGGCTTTAATAGATTCTAAACCCAGCATCCCCGATGCGATTCCTGATATAGAAAATTTTTTGGTATTCATAAAATTTACATCACAAATATGTCGTTCTGAATCAGATGCTTTTTCATGCCAGTCACAACCCAATGAATTACGGTGCGCAACACAAAATGGTGCACGTGCTATTGCACCCTGATGCGCCAACAAAAAATTGGGATTCCACACACCAAACACTGCGGCATCCGCTTTCCGTGTAATGTTTTCTGGGGTAAATGCAAAATCAATTTGTACACCGGTATTACTGATTGGTATTATGTTGGTATCAATATATTGCGTTCCGGTGCTTTCCAAATACACATATGGGTCGGCATTAATCAGTTTACCGCCCGCAATTGTGTATAACGAACTGTAATCTGCGTGTAATACAATGTCGTGCGTATATGCGTACGGAATTGTTGTGTTTGATGTAATAATTGTGTCACTGTCATCAACACGCCATGCGGGCGCATTGTTACAACCAACACCGGTTGTAAAGTTATTACCATACGCGGTGCTTTGTTGTGTTGGCGCATTCCCACCCGCCGGACAATCGTATGTTACCCTATATTGTTTCGGTATACAGAACTTTACATTTTCTGGTAATTCGGCATTTGCGAAATTGCCAACACAAAGGCCAAAACATAAAACACAAATGGCATTGAATCCCACACGGCACATGGTTTCATGCGTATCTGTAACATTCTTGCCACCACACCTTGTTACCCTGCCCTTTGTTTCACATATACCATGTAACATAATATGCCTCTCCTTTTTCTTAATCATGAATAAAAAAACACCGCCGGTGGGAACAACGGCGGTCGGGGATTAAGAAAATCATAACAAACAATGATCCCGTGACCTTTGGACAGGTGCCCTGTTATATAATCACAGCCCCCCGACCGTCAAAAAAAATGTTGGTCGGGCGATAAAATACATGGCGCACATGCGCCGACGTATTCTTCGTACATCGGATTACGGTATGATCACACCGGTTTGTTATGGGCTTTCTTACGACCCCGAACCCGTCATCCACACGGATTCATTACGAATACTACAAAAAAGCACAAATAAATACAAGCGTATTTTATCGTGAACGCGTGGTAATGCGACGGCGATACATTTTTACACTGTCGCGTGCATCGGCCAATTCAATACGTAATTTGTCATTTTCCATACGGTATAAATTACTGGCTGCGGAATTTAATACATTGCGGTTTTGCATATTTTCAGAACGCAACACCCGAATTGAATCACAAACGGACGAAACACTGTCATAATCAATGCTTAATCTTTCTATCGCAACGTCCAGATTATCAACACGTTCCGTAAATTTGCGCAAAGAATCCATCGTATTAGAATCACATTCGGTTGTTGCACAATACATATTTATTTGATTGGTAACATCAACTAATTTCGCATGCACAACATTAACCCGCCCCATGTCCGGCGTGGCCGGTTTTACATCCTGTTCGGTGGTCGACCTGAAACCACGTGTGGCAACAATGCCGATTAATAAACCAACGCCAATTCCGCCGCCCAAGAACAATAAATCACGTGATATTCTGCGCATAGTTAACCTGTTTTTGCGGCTGATTTTTAACACAAATGCACAAAATTGTCAACCAGCAACATAAAAAATTAAAATAAATCGCGCATATTATGGTATAATTGGGCCAAAGGACAAAAACATTGCCACGTCAAACACCGCCTGATTCCGACAAGACCAAGCCCCAGCCAACATCATGGCGGCGGCGGTTAGTGGTATATTTATTAAACATAATAATGTTTGGGGTAATTGGAATTGCAGGGTACGTCAGTTATATATACCTGGACATGCCATCATTAGATGCGATATTGCACGAAACGCGCGATGCAGCGGTTGTCTTCTTGGACCGGGATGGTCGCGAAATACGCAGTGTTAACCGCATAATGGGCATGCCGGTGTCGGTTGATACGTTGCCGCCGTACGTGTGGCAATCAATAATCGCAATTGAAGACAAACGTTTCTTTCAACACGGGCCCGTTGATATGCGTGGTATTACGCGCGCAATGGTTGGTAACCTGGCCCGGGGACGCATTGCGGCGGGCGGTTCATCAATTACCCAACAAACGGCCAAGAATATATTCCTGACGCGGGACAAAAAAATATCACGCAAGGTTCAGGAATTAATATTGTCATATTGGCTGGAAAACCGGTTTGATAAAAATCAGATTCTGGATTTATACATGAACCGCGTGTCGCTGGTTGGTGGCATGCGCGGCATTGACGCCGCGGCGCGCGCCATGTTCGGCGTTGGTGCAGCCGATATGACATTGGCGCAAAGCGTACAAATTACCGCGATGTTAAAAGCGCCAACATCGTACAGCCCACTGCGCAACCCAGAACGCAACATTGCGCGCGCACGTGTAATATTGGCCGAAATGGTACGCCAGGGGTATATAACACTGGCCGCGGCACGCGATGCGGCGCACGAATTGGCACCGGCACGTCCAACACCCGACACAAACGTATACCGTTATTGGACAGACTTTGTCCTGGACGAGGTTTATTCGCGCCTGGGGACGGTATCATCAGATTTATATGTGTATACAACACTAAATCGGCAATTACAGGAACATGTCGCCGCCACATTGCCAAAAAAACTGACCGGGTACCAGGGTGCGGTTATTGCCATGGAATACGATGGCGCGGTTCGCGCAATGTCCGGCGGTGCCGATTACCAGGCCAGCCAATTTAACCGCGCAACCGCCCCCCGCCAACCGGGCAGTGCGTTTAAACCGGTGGTATACCTGGTTGCACTGGAAAACGGCATGACACCCAACACCATGGTGAACGATGCGCCATTTGCAATTGGGGATTACAACCCACAAAACTATAACAAACGATATTACGGCGATATTACATTGGCCACGGCATTCGCAAAAAGCGTGAATTCGGTGCCACTGAAACTAACCCAAAAATATGGGATTGATGCGGTGCTGAATATGGCGGGACGACTGGGTGTTGGCACAAAACTGCGACGGGAATATTCAACCGTTTTGGGCGCATCAGAAATGACACTGATTGATTTGACAAACATATATGCGGTTATTTGGAATAATGGTGAATCTGTGCGGCCATATTCAATAACAAAAATTACCGATGCGTCGGGCACAATTCTGTACGAACGTAACCCATCTGACCCAATTCATATATTGGGCGACGAAACCATCGAATACATGACACAAATGATGGGGGATGTTGTAACAACCGGCACCGGAAAACGCGCCAATGCCGAACATGTTCGTGGCGGTAAAACCGGTACCAGTAACAATAACCGTGACGCATGGTTTGTTGGCGCAACCGACAAATTGGTTATTGGTGTATGGGTTGGTAACGATGATTTTACACCCATGGAATCATCCATCACAGGCGGTACAATACCGGCCGAAATCTTTCATGATATTGTAAATTAAAGGAATGGTAAATGAACAGTACAAAATTACCAAAATCTTTGTGGCGTTTTTATTTTGCATATGGTGCACGCGGACACTGGGGGACATTGGCAATATGGTTTATTGCATTTTTGGGTGTCGCGGCCGACGGTGTATTATTTCCAATGATTGAACGTTGGTTTATCGCTTTGTTTGAACAAACACCGCCCGCAGGTATATCATTTATTGAATTTGCAATGCCAACCATTATATTGTGCGTTTCGTTATTCATCTTAATTGATTTAATGAATATTTTGCGTGGTGTTATGCACGGACGATGGAATCCAAAAATATCAAACCAAATAAGTGATATATTAACAGATTACGTACATCATCAGTCTATGTCGTTTTGGACCGGACGTATGCCAGGAAAAATAAATTCGCAGATAAATTATGTTGCGACCGGATTTCGTACAATTGAAAAATTTATAAATATGTTTATGTCAATGATGATAATAATTGTAAACGTTGGCATTGTCTTAAACATAAACAAATACGTTGCATTTATATTCGCGGCGGTTTTTGTATTCAGAATGATATATGGATTGGCATTATTGCGCCCGATGAACCGCAGTTCTGCAAACGCCAGTGATTCCAGCAGCACATTATCCGGCAAGATTGTTGACAGTATTTCTAATTATTCTGTGGTAAAATTGTTTGCGGCGGCGACATCTGAACGAAAATATATGGCACCACACCGCATCGCAAATATAAAAAACAAAATAACCGCACAATTTTTCCAGCGATTATTCTGGGCCGTACCAAATATTGTATGGAATTTCGCATTTGGCGGCGTAATGTTATGTTGTGTGATTCTGTATTCACGTGGTGAAATATTGGTATCAGAAATTGTATTTACAATATCTGTGTTCTTTAACGTTATGTTTCGTATTTCGCATATTATTGGCGAAATCCCAGACATCGTTGATAATATCAGCAGTGCACACAAATCATACACAGAATTAGTTCAACCCATTGATGTAATGGATGCAGACAATGCAAAAATATTAAATGTTAAACATGGCGAAATTGAATTCCGTAATGTCAGTTTCAAGTACAAAAACAAATATATATTGCGTAATTTATCATTAAAGATTGCACCGGGTACACGGATTGGTCTGGTTGGGGCATCGGGTGCCGGGAAAACAACACTGGTTAATCTGTTAATGCGATTATATGATACAACATCTGGCGACATACTGGTTGATGGGCAAAATATACGCGATGTAACCCAGGATTCATTGCGTCAAAATATTTCATTTATTCCCCAAGAACCAACAATGTTTAATCGTACACTGCGCGAAAATATTGCATACGGTAATCCAAACGCAACAAATGCCCAAATACGTCATGCCGCCCGCCAGGCCGCCGCAGATAAATTCATAACGGCAACAGAACAGAAATACAATTCGATGGTCGGCGACCGCGGAATAAAATTGTCGGGTGGGCAACGACAACGGGTTGCAATTGCACGCGCATTCCTGAAAAATGCACCAATTTTAATTCTGGACGAAGCAACATCTGCCCTGGATTCACAGACCGAGGTTGAAATACAAAAATCGTTCGAAAAATTGGCACGTGGCCGCACCACAATTGCAATTGCGCACCGATTATCAACACTGCGCAATATGGACGTAATTGTTGTTATTGAACGCGGACGCATACTGGAAATGGGAACGCATACACAATTAATACGACGCGGTGGCGAATACGCCAGATTATGGAAAATGCAAAGTGGCGGATTCTTACAAACCAATGACAGGAAATAAAAAAATCAAAATCCGTTTTTATCGGGTGCATTTTTATGATATAATACCGTGTATGAAAGAAAGGTTATTGTTTATTTTACCAATTGTACTGTGCACGACAATCCATTCTGCGAATGCTGATTGGCAGTATCGTGGCACATATATTGGCGATGGCGCATACACCGATGACGGGTCGCGGTTTGTTTTATCGCTGCGTGGTGGCGCGTCGTTTGGCATGGGAAAAATACAAAACGATATTGGCGCGTTAACAACCGGCTATTACCTGAATGAAAGCAGTGGTATCGTCGTTTCTGATGCATATTATGAATCATGCGTTGCAAATGGCGGTTGTACCAGCGGCTTTGTTGATGCCGGAATTGGCAGTTTGGCAACCCTGCCGGCCAAGGATAATTTTGAGGCGTTATCATTTACGGCGGGCGCATCACTGGGGTGGACATTGCCCAATCGTCCGCAATGGCGGATAGAAGCGGCATGGGACCACATGGCCGAAAGTGAATATAATGCCAGCCCCATATTCGAAGGCGAACTGGGGTTGAGTGGTGGCGACATTGCGGGACTGACCGTGCATGCGCAAAGCGGCGGTGTGGAATCAACCATAACCACCGATGTTATCAGTGCGATGATTACATATGATTTTTATGACGGTCTGCAAAAACCGGTTGGCAAGATTATTCCGTACCTGGGCCTGGGGGTTGGTTACGCGTTAAGTAAAACAATTATGAATTTATCTGACCCGTATGGCGATTTGTCGGCGGACGTTGATTTGCGCGAAAACTTTGGAACCGAAGGTGATTACGGTGTTGTTCAATTTTATCGTTCCGAATATACAACATCAAACATTTCTGGGTTGATTGTTGCTGGACTGTCATACGGACTTAGCGATAATGTATTTGTTGATTTGGCGGCGCGTATTATGTATGTACCAAACGCAAAGTGGGTCTTGCAAAACAACGATGAAACCCGTCACCGCGATTGGTTCAGTGCCCAAGATTTAATATATGCAAACTTTACATTGGGTCTGCGGTTCGAATTTTAGTAAACAACGTACACGTCGCATCACGCGGATAATACAGAACATATAACATAAATACAAAACCAAAAAGTTTCTTGATTAACGATAAAATATAAATATAATTAATGCATCAATCTTTGCAGGCCTTTATTGGTTTGCATGATATTTCCAAATGCGTATAGTTTATTATAGAATTGCATATGGATTGCCGCGCCACCACAGATTCACTACGAATAAAGATATTTTTTATTGGCAATGAATTGTGTGGTTGGCGCAAATGTTGAACAAAAATAAAAGGATTAAATATGGTAAAAGTACGCAAAAAAACGGCGGCAGCCCCGGTTGACACGCCAAAGCAAAAAAAAGTTGCGCACACAGAAAAAAAATCGCCCCGTCGTCCGACACCAATCGCAGATATGCCGACGCACGAATCTGATAAAAATGATGAAAAAATCTATTTCATGGCATTGGGCGGTTTGGAACACATCGGCCAAAATATGTACCTGTATAAATACAAGGGCAAATTTTTGGTCGTTGATTGTGGTATGGGTTTCTTGGAAGAAGAAATCGGCGCGGGTGACGTTCAATACTGTGACACAACATGGCTGGAAAAGCGCAAGCGCGACGTTGTTGGCTTTGTCATAACACACGGTCACGAAGACCATATTGGCGCATTAAAGTTTATATGGCCAAAGTTCAGAAAGCCAATTTACTGTACACGGTTTCCGGCGGAAATATTGCGTCGTACGTTTGCAGGGTTGGAAATGGATTTTGACCCGAATAAAGATATTGTTGAATTTGACCACCATGGCGCAACACTGGATTTGGCCCCATTTACCGTTGAAACGTTCCATGTTTCCCATTCTGTACCAGAGGCGCAGATGTTAATCATCAAAACACCCGCAGGAAAAATCCTGCACACAGGTGACTGGACATTCAATGATGATAACCCAGTAGAAGACCCAACAGATTTTGCGCGACTGCGCGAAATTGGCTCAGACCCAAAATTATTGGCATGCGTCAGCGATTCAACATCTGCATCGCGCCAAACCAAACAAACGACCGAGGTTCAGGTTCGCGATACCCTGACCGAAATTATGAAAAATGCACCCGGGCGTGTTTTGGTTACGGGGTATTCACGGTCACTGGCACGCATGAAAATGTTTGCCGCCGCCGCGCACGCCGCGGGCCGCGTTGCCGCAATCAAAGAACGCAGCAATCCGAACCCGGTACCATATGTGGGGCTGCCGGAATTTCGTGAAATGGGTATTGATATGGGTTACCTGAACAAGGATGATGTATATCTGCACAGTGATATTTGCGATTTGCCCGCGGAAAAACAGGCCATATACCTGACGGGTTCCCAGGGCGAAAAATACGCAATGTTAACGCGCCTATGCCATGGCCAGGTCAAAGAATTAAAATTACAACCAACCGATACCGTACTGTTCAGTGCGATTATAATCCCAGGCCGTGAACAAGACGTATCGTTCTTGTATAACAAATTGGCACGTATGGGTGTTCGCACGCACACGATATTTGATACAGACGACCTGCATGCCAGTGGACACGCCGGTCGCCCGGAATTTGAACGATTCTATGACATGGTTCATCCCCAGGTTTCAATCCCAATGCATGGCGATTATATAAACGAAATGCTGAATGGAAAAATGGCAATGGAACGCGGTGGTGCAAAACATATGATGGTTGTCCACAACGGTGAAATGATTGCACTGGCCGATGGTGCGGAACCGTATGTGTGCGAAACAATTGATGCGCGTTTTGTTGTGATGGAAGGCGAAACCGAACGCAGTGCCGATGACCCAGTATACAAGAACCGCAAGAAAATTGCCGCCAATGGTGCCGTGTTCGTGACATTGCCGGTCGACAAACGCGGGTTCTTAAAAGGCACGCCAGAGGTTTCATCGGCCGGTATATTCGAAAGCGACGAAACCGGATTCATGAAGCGTCAGATTCAGATTGAAATCACGCGTGCGGTTGATGCATTAACCAAGACCGAACGCAAAGACCGGGCAAACTTGGTTCGTGCGGTCCAGGCTGCATCAAACAAGGTCGTACGTGCATCATTGGGGGCGGACAAAAAACCGCAATACAGTGTGCACTTTGTGCAAAAATAAAAAACGCCCAAATGGGCGTTTTTATATACCCCACACCATAATATATACAAAAACAATTGTATGCTGCCGCAAACATCACTATTGCAACACATATAATGAAATGATATTCCAACCCGGATTGTTCACATACGGTGTATTAAAACAGTACGCTGTTTTTAATACACAAAATTATTATCTTGCATATGACGATTTATAACCATGCGTAAATTGTTACGTGCAAATATTGACGGCATGCGGCCCATGCGCCACACTTCGCGCGCCAACGCGGCCTTGAACAATATTTTATCGGCACGGCCATCTGTTATTCCCGGAATGTTTTCAATAAAACTGGCCGGTGAATGCGGGTAAAATTTCATATACAAATGCCAATTATACAGGTACGCAAATTCATAACCGTATTCGTTTTCCAACGTAATGAATTTATCACCCGGATTTAATCTAATTCGGCCATTTTTTTCACGCACCGCAGATATCGGCAATACAATTTCCGACATCGGATTATATTCCATGATTATGTTGGCATGTGCATTATTAAAGGAAATGCTTGAAACACGATTTACTTTCATTTGATACCCCCCCGATTTTTTTGTAATTGGGCAAACATTGCCATATTAATTGAAAACCATGGTGTCGGCAACCGTCTATTTTTGGCCAGATTTCGCACCAACGCAACATTAAACCAAAAACGGTCCAAACTTCTATCGTCACGAATACCGCGAAATCGATTACCAAATGAATCTAACTCATATTCCTTTATGCCACCTGTATAACAATAATAAATGTTGTTTCCAAAACTATACGCGGCAATTTTGCCATCACGCAATGTGTGCACGCGTATTTTATCGCCAATACTGATTTTATCACGCATTGAATACGGCAACCGAATAACAAATGCGCCATTGCATTCAACCTGTATTTCCCGATGGGATTTAATATAAATACGCTCTGCCCTGTATGTTTTCATTTTATCAACTGTTACATTTCATATAATAAATCCAGCACACGCTGGATTTATTACAATGCCTATATAATACGTAATTTACGCCAACATCTTGGCCACTTCATCGGCCAGATTATCATTACGCTTTTCAATGCCTTCGCCCAGTACAAAGTATGCGAACCCGGCCAATTTACCACCGGCGGATTCAACAACCTGTTTAACGGTCTGGGATGGATCCATAACAAACGGCTGTTCTTCTAATACAGATTCCGCATACCATTTGTTAATACGGCCGGCAATCATCTTTTCGGCAACCGCATCCGGTTTGCCCGCCGTTACACCCGATTCAACGAACACTTTCTTTTCGCGTTCAACCGCCACCGGGTCAACGTCGGCAATGGTCATAAATTCCGGCTTGTTCGCAGCAATATGCATTGCGATTTTGTTCCCAATTTCGTCAATTTTCGAATCATCGCCATTAATTGCAACAACAACACCAATTTGCCCCATACCTGGAACTAATGCATTGTGGATGTATGTAAATACCTTATCACCGGTTACCTTGGCAATACGGCGCAGATTCATATTTTCGCCAATTGTGGAAATTGTTGCCGCGATATCATCTTTGACCGCATTTAATGTCGCATCAAAATCACCACCCAATTCGGCCGCCTTTTGTGCAACATTTGCAACCAATGTTTGGAACTTGTCATTTTTGGCAACAAAATCTGTTTCCGCGTTCAGTTCAACAACACAGCCCATACCATCACACTTCACAACGGTAACCAATCCCGATGCCGCAACCCGTCCAGCCTTGGACGCAGCCTTTACAATACCCTTTTGGCGCAGCCAGTCCGCCGCCGCTTCGATATCGCCATTGTTTTCAATCAACGCCTTTTTACAATCCATCATACCTGCGGATGTTTTTTCACGCAGTTCTTGGATTAATTTTGCTGTTACTTCTGCCATAATTTGCCCCCCTTGGTGGTTATTTTGTTGCCTTGTCTGCCAATTTGCTGCGACGCGCCTCGCGTGCTTCGGCCGTCTTGGACTTTTCGCGTAATTCTTTTTCACGCATTTCGTCTTCCAAATCATCGGCGGCGGCGGCCTTCATATCAGATTCCACCTTTTTACCAGCCGCACCCCCCAGGCGTTTTTCAATCCCAGACAAAATCGCATCAACAAACAAATCGCAATACAGTTGTGTTGCACGTGCCGCATCGTCATTACCCGGTACCGGATAATCAACCATTTCCGGATTTGCATTCGTATCACAAATCGCAATCGTCGGAATATCCAACGTTCTTGCTTCGCGTACAGCATTCATTTCACGCGGAACATCAATAACAACCATCGCCTGGGGTGTACCATGCATTTCCAAGATACCGCCAAAAATGCCGCGCAGTTTTTCAACTTCTTTGGTCATAACGCCGACTTCTTTTTTGGTCAGTCCCAATTTATCCGCGTTTTCAATATCAGATTCCATTTTTTTCAGACGACGAATTGATTGCGAAACCGTTGTCCAGTTTGTCAACATACCGCCCAACCAACGGTTATTTACATAAAATTGGCCGCAACGTTCCGCCGCATCTTTGACAATATCTTTGGCCTGGTGCTTGGTCGCAACGAACAAAACCTTGCCACCGGCGGCGGCAATCGCCTCTAACGCGACCAACGAACGATGCAACAACGGTGCCGTCTTGTTCAGGTTGATAATATGAATTTTATCTTTGACCCCATAAACATATGGTGTCATCAGCGGATTCCAACGACGCGTATGGTGTCCAAAGTGTACGCCGGCTTCCATTAACTGTTTCATTGTAAATGTTGGCAATGCCATATTCTAATCCTTTTTTCTGTTATTATACCCTCGCCTATGGGGAAATAATAAAACCGCTTTCACGGACAGAAATCCACCCACAGGTTGTGTTATTCGCGCAACGCGCGTGTCGCCATTTTGGGACAAATACATGAAAAAATCAAGCAAAAAGTAACAGAATCAAATCACATACAATTTACACACAGTGCGTTGACAAACGCAATTATTTGTACTATATATTTCAGGGATGAGTGTAGTGAACAAAATCTTTGCTGTATTTTTATGTATTGCGGCATGCAATGCGGCAATGGCGGGCGATTGCACAAATCCAGAATATGCCCGCGCCCACACATTTGAGTGTAAGAAATTTGATTTTACCGGCACAACCACATTGGCTATTGGCGGCGCAGTTGCCGCCGCGGGCGGTGTTGCTGCGGCCATTGCATCAATGGGACACGGTGGTGGCGGCAGCACACCAGACGCACAACCGTATGCCGCACCAACCGCACGCACATATTACGTCGGAACCGATATTGATTCTGCAACATTATCCGCCGTACAACAGCGTTATGAATACACAAAAAACACCATTGCATACGATGAAATAAATTTGGCGTATTCAATTGCGCGCGGATTTACCGGCAAAAATTCAACCATTGCAGTTATTGATTCTGGTAACGATACATGGCATGGACAAACCGTTGCAAAAATTGCAGGCGGCCCAATCGCGCCAGACGCAACCATAAAAACGTATAAAGTCACCGATGCATCAATGAACTTTATCCCATATTCTGAAATCGGCGCAGTTATACGAACCACCGATGCAAATATATTTAACAACAGTTGGAATATCAATATGGCGGCCAGCGCAATTACCACCCGCACCCAGATTGAGAATATAACAACCCCCGAATTTATTTCTGATATTGCAAATACAGCCAAAACACGTGATGCAATATTCGTCTTTGCCGCCGGAAACAATGGTTGGGCACAAAGTGGCGCAATGTCCGCCCTGCCCCGCGTGGTTAATGAAACACGTGGTCATGTTGTAAACGTCGTTGCATTTGACACAGAAACAAATCAGTTGGCCGATTTCAGCAATGCGTGCGGCGTTACAAAAGAATACTGTATTACGGCACCGGGAACAAATATTTCGGTTGGTATTATACCGGCATCAGGTACCAGTTTTGCCGCCCCAATCGTTTCCGCCGCAATTGCCACAATACGCCAAGCATTCCCATATATGACTGCAACGCAAATAACAGAATTACTGTTTACCACCGCACGTGATTTGGGCAATCCGGGCGTTGATGACATTTATGGTCACGGTATGCTGGACCTAGAATCCGCAACCCGTCCCGTTGGTGCACCGGTTATTGCAATAACCGAAACACAAACCGTTCCGATGCGTGCGGCGCGTATACCTGGGACAATGGCGCATAATATAAAAAACGCCGATGTAAAATTGGCGTACTTTGATAAATTTGGCCGCGCATTTAACACAAATATTGATGACAACATAAAAATACAAAATCCAGGTCGTGGATTCAGTGTGCTGCGCGATAAAAACAACAACCACATGAATATCGGCAATATTGAAATGGGATTCATGTCATCAGATTTTTTGGCCGCATATGGGTTTATCGGCACCGATAATCGCACGTCAATGACGTATATGGCAATTAATGATTCTTTTAATATCGGCAATGCACAAATTCATCCACGCGCACAATTTGGTATAATGCGCCCACGTCCATCCGATGATTCTATCATTGCCGACTTTTCCAATATATATACGACAACATTATCAGTTGACGCATACGTACATGATTTTCATTTTGGTATTTCTGCACCAGACATGATAACAAACGGTTACATGAAAATGCACGTCGCAACCGCCCGCGCAAACACCGGCGAAATATTGTTTACAAATTACAATGTACCAATGCGGTCACGACCATCAATTGAATATTCATTAGGCTATAAATTTATAACCGCGGCATTTGTCGACAATCCATATGGTTCAGATGAATTTTATGTAATTGCGAAATCAAAATTGCGTTTCTGATTCAATAATCATTTGTTCTTCGGCAATCATCTCTCGCATGGCGATTTCACGCGCCGTCGCCAATTCTATTTCTGATATGCGTGTTGCAGTTGTACGACCGTGACCGTCGGTTTCGGTGCGAATATCACTGTTGTCAATAAATCGCGCAATGGTATTACGATGTACGTGTAACCGGCGCGCAATTTGCTTTCGTGTGCGCCCATCGTTCAGACGTTGAACAATATAATCTTCGCGACCAATTAATTTATGATTTATCACACCAGATGGTCGCCCCAGGCAAATACCTTCGCTTTTGACACGCGCCAATGCCTCTTTGGTGCGTTGCGATATTAAATTACGTTCAATTTCCGCAGATAATCCAAACGCAAACGCCAAAACTTTACTGGTGATATCGGCCCCCAATCGATAATTGTCTTTTATTGTCCATATTTGGGCACCGACATTCATACAGTGGTGCAAAATGCTCATAATTTGTAATAAATTCCGCCCCAGGCGTGATAATTCTGATGCAATAATTAAATCATCGCGACCAATACGCTTAATCAGCCACCCCAGTTTTCGTTTGTTCAGATCTTTGGTTGATGAAATTGTTTCTTCTACCCACATGTCGATAACGATTTCTTGGCGGTCACAAAATTTTTTAATCTCGAAACGCTGGTTTTCAGTTGTTTGATGGTCTGTTGAAACACGTATATAGCCATATACCACGATTTTGCTCCTTTTAATTTTTTTTTAGTGTTGTTATGAATAAAAAACTTGCTTTTTCGGTATGCGAATCTAACATATGCACGAAAGGGAAAATTATGAAAAAATTCTGGAAATTTATCGTAATCGGTATCTGTATTATCGTAACTGCATGTGTTTTTATGTTGCGCAATAATCACAATGCAGACATATCGGTATTTGATTTAGATGTCGGCACGCCAAATATTGAACGTTTTGATGATGACGCATCCGCGTTTATCGGCAATGACGGATTACCAGACATAAATAATAACCGCAAAATATTGGGCAATGGCGAATTGGTTATTAACTATCAATGGGTGGCCGGGCCGTATGCGGGCGCACTGCGCGATAATTTGTCGGATTCTGATATTGCAAATGGCGTAAAAATTTCACCATTTATTCCGGGTAAATGGAATCGTGTTGGACCAAATACGTTAATATTTTCACCAACCACACCGTGGCCGGCGAATCAAAAATTTCGCGTTTCGGTTTCACCGCGCATGACAAACCGCGATATGCGTATAAAATCACACCATAAATCTTTTACCACCGAACAAATTATTGCAAAAATTGATGGCTTTAATATTTACCCGGCACCGAACACGCCGGGGCACGTTGTTGCTGTTGGAATTATTTCAACCAATTGGCCAATTGCAAACACGCCAATTGATGACCGTATAACAATTCGCCATAACGGCAAATCAATTGATTTCACAACCAAAATGGACAGATTCCGCAAGACAATTATCATAACATCATCGCCAATCGCGGTGACCGATGTTGCGCAACGCGTTCGTATCACTGTTCGCCCATTAAACGCCGCCAATGGCGACGCACACACAAAAAAATTATCAGCAAATGCAACAATTGAATCCACCGATAATTTTTTCAAGGTATCAAAAATTGATGCAACGGTTGCCGACGATGCGCGTGGCGACGCACATCAAATCATCTTGCTGAACCTGACGGCGGCAGCACAAAATGGCACAAAATGGTCTGATATAATAAATGCGTATTTATTACCAGAATTTGCCGACGATAGTGATACCGACACACCACATGAATGGAAAACAGACGAAGTAACGTCCCAGGTAATAAAAAAATCCGCGCCAATAAAACTGATGCCGATGAATATTGCCACACCAAATGGCGTACACCAATATGCGTTTTCTTTTGACGCGCCAATTCGCAATTCGCGTCAAATGTTTGTGTCTGTTAATCCCGGTGCACGGTCATCCGGCGGTTTCACCATGAAAAACGCCATTTCACGCGTTATGGATATTCCATATCCACCGCGCAGTGTCAACATCACGGGTCGCGGCGCATTATTGGCCATGGGGGGAAATCGCGAAATTACAATTACGGCACGCGGCGGCGTTGATATGGCGTATGTAAACCTGTATAAGGTTGCAGCATCGGAAATAAACCATTTAATATCGCAAACTTATAATGTATTTGCCCAGAATTTAGATTTCCGGGATTGGTCGTTTGGCGCATATGACATGGCAACCGTTTATCAGAAAAAAGTTCCGTTTGCCGACACATCCATGACGCGAACAAATTATGCATCTGTCAACTTAGGTGACTATTTGGACCGTGATGCACGCGACAAAACAGGTATATTCATTGTATCTGTTGCGCCCGACGCGAATGCCGCCGAATATGCAGACAAGCGTTTAATTTTAATGACAAATCTGGGATTAATACGCAAACAAAACCTGGACGGGACAACCGCATTATTTGTATCAAACCTTAGCATTGGCGGTGGCGCAGACGATGTTGAAGTTTCTGTCTTGGGGCGCAATGGTCGTGCAATCTGGGCGGGCCGTACCGATTCCAACGGACATGTTGACATCCCCAAACTGGATGCCGATGAATACAGGAATGAAAAAGAACCAGTGGCAATTGTTGCACGCAGTGGCGACGACGTTTCTTTCATTCCATACGATTCTTATTCAACACATGTTGAATATTCACGGTTTGATATTGACGGAACATATGACACAAACACAAATCCAATTAGTGCATATGTATTTTCAGACCGTGGAATATACCGTCCGGGCGAATCCGCTGTAATTGGCGCAATTGTAAAAAATCGGTCTTTTACGCCGATGGATGGCATTCCGGTAAAGATTACGGTTACCGATTCTCGTAATCGCGACGTTTATGAAAACATTATGTCTTTGACATCGGATGGTATGATTGATGCGAAATATAACATACCAGACACGGCGACAATCGGTGAATACATGGTACGCGTATATTCATTGAACAATAAAAATCGTGAACAAGACATATTGGGCACAACAACAATTCGCGTTGAAGAATTTGTCCCCGACACAATGAAAATATCGGCCACCATAACCGGTGCCGGCACCGACAGTTGGATTGAATCGCAAAACATAAACGCAACGGTTGCAATGCGTAATTTATTTGGCACACCGGCAACGAATCGCCGCATCAGTGCACGCGCCGTCCTGCGACCAATTGACTTTACATTTCCACAATATGCCGATTACACGTTTACAACAAATTATATTGGCGGAACAGGACTGGCAGAAAATACAATTACGCGTACCCAAACGCTAACAACAAACCCGGCCGATACAACAACCGACGAATTTGGGAATGCGATTTTACCAATTGTGTTTGATGGCGTGCCGGTTGACGGGACGTATATGTTGACCCTGAATATAAATGGGTTTGTGGATGAATCGGGCAAAAGTGTCCAAACAACAATTACATCACGCGTATCAGATTACAAATATTTGATTGGGTGGAAATCGAATTCTGGTTTATCATATATTAACCGCGATGACGCACGCAATATCCACTTTATCGCATTGGACGCAAATGCAAATATAACAAACGTATCTGATTTGACCGTGCGTATGATACGGCGTGAAAATTTAACCAGTTTGATAAAAGATTCCAATGGTTATTACAAATACAATACCGTCACCCGCGATAATGTTATTGCCGAACGCCCGTTTGCAATTGGTGATGCTGGTGCACGTGTTTCACTGAATACATCACGCGGCGGCACATATTTTATTCAGGTTATTGATGCATCTAACCGCACATTGGCAAATATTGAATACTTTGTGGCCGATTCCGCCGACACCGCAATGCAATCGGCACAAAACGCAGAAATGAAATTAAAATTAAGCGCGCCCGAATACGCCCCCGGCACAGATGTTGTTTTCAGTATCACGGCCCCATACACCGGAACAGGCCTGATAACGATTGAACGCGACCGTGTTTATGCATACAAATGGTTTACCATGGATTCATCAACATCGGTTCAGCATATTAAATTACCCGATGATTTTTCCGGCACAGGTTACATAAACGTGTCGTTTGTGCGCAACATAAACAGCCCCGACATATTCACCACGCCATACGCGTATGCGGTTGCACCATTTCGCGCCGATACATCAAAACGTAAAATCGGCGTAAAATTAACCGCACCGGATGTTGTGCGCAACAACGCACTGCGCGTGCAATATGAAACAACCCAAGACGCAAAAATAATGATATTCGCCATAAATGCCGGGATATTACAGGTTGCACGTCACGCCACACCCGACCCTTTTGCATACTTTTTCCGCAAATCCGCGTTACAGGTTGACACATATCAGATTTTGTCACTGTTATTGCCAGAATTTGGTGTTTTCGGTGAATTTGCCAAAACCGGTGGTGGCGATTGGTTTGATAACGGCGGCGAATTACGCGCACCATTAACCAACCCATTTGGTCGTAAAACAAACCAGCCGGTCGCATTTTATTCTGAAATAATGGAAACACATGCAAATGTTCCGGGCGAAATTGAATTTCAGATTCCGGAATACTTTAACGGTGCGGTACGCATATTTGCCGTTGCGGCAAACGATTCCGCAATTGGTTCGACCGGCACCGAAACACGTGTACAAAGCCCGGTTATAATTTCAACCACCGCGCCATCGGTTGTTGCACCCGGTGACACGTTTGACATAAACGCCGTTATTTCCAACATGACAATGGCCAGTGGCCCCGACGCAACGGCCGATATAACCGCAACAGTGTCTGAAAATTTGGCCATAAATGGCGAAGCACACACAACAATGCATGTGCCTGAAAATACCGAACAATTGTGGAAATTCGGCGTTACCGCAGGTGAAATCTTGGGTAATGCGCAAATTGCCATAAATACGGTTATAATGGACGCAAACGGCACACCGCGTTCACAGCGAACAATTCCCGGCGATATAACAATTCGCCCAATTTCACCAATTGATGGCGACATACGATTTGGTACAATTGAATCAAAAACACATTCGATAAAAAAATTCCGTATGGATATGTACCCAGAATTTGCCACACGTAAAATATATCTGTCACGTGGCGCAAACGCGTTAATGAACCCAATTGCACAATACTTGGCACAATATGACCACCCATGCACAGAACAAATTACATCACGCGGATTGGCACAAATTGCGGTGCCCGACGTGTTTAAAGACAACATTTCTGACACAATTGCCGAATTAAAGAATCGCCAAAACGACGATGGTTCATTTGACCTGTATTCCGGCGGGGCGACGGGCCATAACAACGAAACCGATTCAGACGCGGCAATGTTGACCGCATACGTTGCAAACTTTTTAATGATTGCGAATGCGCATGGGGCAACCGTACCACGGGCAATGGTGTCACGCGCGATGGATTTTCTGCGCACGTTTGCGGGTGCCACGATAACCGATGCCGCACATGCGCATGCCGCCGCACTAGCAATATATATCGCAACGGCAAATGGGTACATCACCACCGGGTATATTGACGCATGGGAAGAATATGCCAACAAAAACATAAAAAATTGGCAATCGGGTATAATGGGCGCATATATCGCCGCGTCATATAAAATATTAAAACAAAATCAAAAGGCCGATGATTTAATCGCCAAATATCGCAAAAACGGCAACCGATTCATATATACCGGCGAATTTGATAACAGTGTTGCCAACGACGCAATGTATGAATATCTGATGGCAACGCATTTTGACACGGCGGCGGATTATAATAACGCGGCAATAAAATCATATATTGATTCCGGGAATTACACATCATTTACGTCTGGCATGGTTATAATGGCATTAATGGGTGCGCCCCAGGTCGATGATATGCCACAAATTACCATTACCACAGATAATGGTACACAAATCCCAACACCGCCAGCCGCGAACGGGGCAATTGTTGCAGATGTGCCTGATGACGCAACACGAATAAATATAAAATGTGATACATGTGACAGGGGAAATCCGGTGTTTTACACACTGTGGCAATCGGGAATACCGAAAAATGTAATGGCAAAATCAAACGGTTTGGACATAACGCGCGAATATTTTGACGACGCTGGCAATCGCATAACATCCGGACATGTTGGTGACACAATAACGGTAAAAATAACCATTCGTGCACGTGGACGCACCGACAATGTACCAAATGTCGCGATTGTCGATTTGGTACCTGGTGGATTTATTTCGGGCAACATATCGGGCGAATTTGATTTCGCCGAATCACGCAGTGACCGCGTTGTTATATACACAACCGCACAGCGTACCGCACGCACGATAACATATACCGCGCAATTGGGAACCGCCGGTATTTTCCAGATTCCCGCCATACGCGCCAACGCAATGAATAACCCACAAATTTATGCCGTTGGTCACACGGGCGGCACATTCACGGTTCTGAATGCAACAAATGAACAAGATATTTAATTACTTTCGCATAATGCCGCGCCATCGGCGCATTTTATATGCATGTATTTGCGTATGTGTTGTGATTTATGTGATATTGCGTCTTTTCATTGTACCACCATTGCTGGGCGATGTACATTTTTCCCGCGCATATTATGACCGCAATGGCACACTGATGCGATTAACATTAAGTGCGGATGAAAAATACCGAACCTTTACGCCATTAAACGAAATCAGTCCAACATTACGCCGCGCAACCATTTTATACGAAGACAAATATTTCTATTATCATTTTGGCATAAATCCAATTGCAATAATACGGGCAACCATGGCATACATGCGTGGCCAACCACACCCAGCGGGCGCATCCACAATTACAATGCAGGTTGCACGCATAAAATATAACCTGAACACTAAAACGATTGGCGGAAAATTAAAACAGATTGCAATCGCAATATACATTGACGCATTTTATTCTAAATCAGAAATTTTAACCGCATACCTGAACCTGGCACCATATGGCGGAAATATCGAAGGGATTGGTGCTGCGGCACTGGTATACTTTCATAAACCCGCCGCCGATTTATCAATGATTCAGGCAATAACACTGGCCACCATTCCGCAAAACCCAACCAAACGCGGTTTAAACACGGAATCGGGCCTAAAATACATAACGCGCATGCGTTCAGATTTGGTGCGCCGTTGGATTGCCGCAAACCCAGCCGACAAAAACATTGAAACATTTGCAAATATGGAACTGGCACGGTTTGGGGTTGGCGACCTGCCCTTTATGGCACCGCACTTTATAAATCGTGAATTGTCACGCACAAATTATTGGGCCACACGCGGCGAAAATCAATCGCATGTGCAAACAACATTGAATATGGAATTACAGAATAAATTAACGCATCGCATACGCACAGAAATCGCGCGCCGACGTGAATCCGGCATAAAAAACGCCGCGGCAATATTGGTAAACTATAAAACACGCGAAATAATATCTTATATTGGTTCGGCAGAGTATTTTAACCCAGAAATATTCGGCGAAAATGACGGTGTAAACGCCCGGCGCAGCCCTGGTTCAACATTGAAACCACTGATATACGCATACGCTGCAGATTTGGGATTAATACACGGCATGACACTGATGCGGGACGCACGGGTAAATTTTGGCGTGTATGCACCCGAAAATTCTGATAATGAATTTTATGGCCCAGTATTGGCCCGCGACGCATTAACACATTCGCGTAATATTCCGGCAATAAATCTGGTGCGGCAAATTGGTGTGGCAAATTTTCATAAATTATTGACTGATTGCGGGGTCGCAAACCTTATGCCGCCGGAACATTATGGAATATCAATCGCACTGGGTGGTGCCGACATTTCGATGCGCGACATCGCAACAATTTATACAACAATGGCAAACCTGGGGGAATATGGCGAATTGCAAACACGCATACCACACCACGAAATAAAGACCACGCATCTTTTATCGCCCGAGGCATTTTTTATCACCCTGGACATGTTGGGACACGCCGCCGCACCAACAAAAAACATAATGTTTTCTGCAAACAATCCCCCCCCAATAAAACATTACTGGAAAACCGGCACATCGTCATCATACCGCGACGCATGGACCGCGGGCATATTCGGCGACTTTGTATTGGTTGTGTGGGTTGGGAACTTTGATGGCCGCCCAAACAATGCATTCAGTGGTGCCCGCACCGCCGCGCCAATATACTTTGCATTAGCCGATACTGTTGCCGAATATATGGCATCGCAGGGTACGCCTGTTCATGATAATAATTTCCTGCGCGATAACATGAATATTGCAACGGTACAAATGTGCGATGGCGTGGGCGGCATCGCCGGGCCATATTGCCCACACGTTGTTGATGCATACTTTATACCCGGTAAATCGCCAATTGACACATCGCCCATTTACCGCGCGGTAAAAACCGACCGCGAAACAGGCCGCCGTGCGTGCGGTAACGACACATCGCGCCCAACCGATATGCGCGTATATGAATTTTGGGACGCAGAATTTCTGGACATGTTCCGCCGCGCCGGAATACGCCGCAACACGCCACCACCATTTATGCCGGGATGTGATTTGAATACAATCGCAATGAACGCAAATCCACCGGTAATAATTTCACCACGCGCCGATACAAAAACCGTAATACTGGGTGAAAACGATACGGCACAAATATCATTCCGGGCCGTTACCGAATCCCCATATGCAACAATATTCTGGTTTATGGACAATGAAATAATCGGCGAAACAAAATCCGGTACGGAAATTACGCGCGATGTCAAAATGGGTCCACACACCATCCGCGCCGTTGATACAAATGGCACCGCCACAACCGTGGATTTTAGTATTGTGCGATAAATATCGCAATACCGCCCCCCCCAATGCACATTCCATCATATCATCATATTTGTTGTTGGAAAAATTCCAACAACCGATTTTATCGGTTGTTGATGACAATTTTTACATAAAACGTCCATCATATAATGATGTATTTATAAATATCACATAAAAGCGCAACATCATAATTAATGTGCATGCAATTTTAATAACTAACGATTGCAGTATTGTGCACTATTTTTGTAACAGATATGCTTTAACCAATTCGCATTGAAATGGTAATAAATAATCATAATTTATGGTATGTAATAATCTATTGTAAAAAAGTGCGCACCGTATGGTGCGCAAAACGGAACATTCAACAAATATAAATTTATCTATTTTTCATTTTGGCCTGGAACGATACCATTGGCATCACCAAATGTTATTCCACGCGCCTGGAACGCGGCAACCAAATTCACAACCGCATCCGCCCCCCGCCGATAACCTGCGCCGCGTGCTTGGCGACGTATCTCTTGGGCGGCGACCCCATATTTATCAACTGTATCTGTCATTTTCAATGCCTCTTAAAAACATCTCTCCTGACGGGGTCATTTTATACCAACATATATTTTTTGTCAAGCATTAAAACACCCCACCCCCAACAATACCAGAACCGTATTTATCGCATAGATACACCGGAATATTCTTGTATTTCCATTGTAACCGGACGCGGTTCATCTATTGACGTATATTGCGTTTCCTTTACCACACGCACACGACGGTTTTCTGCATTTGGTGTACCATCTGGTGTTTGTATCTTCAAATCTTCTTCACCACTGGAAACGGCGACAATCTGACTGGCTGGGATGCCATACCCAATCAGCATTTTACGCACCGCTTCGGCACGACGGCCACCCAATGCATAGTTATACGCATTACTGCCGGCGGTATCTGTATGTCCAACAACAGACACTTTAATGTTTTTATTTGATTGTGTGGCTGCGGCCAATTGATGTATCAAATCTTGATATTCCGGTTTAATATTTGATTTGTCAAAATCAAATCGAACCTCAAAAATTTCTTCCATGACATGCTGTTTGGGTTCCAACGGAATCTGCTGAACCTTTATCATTGTTTTTTCACCAGCAGTCGCCTGAATATCATCCAACCGTTTATTTATTGCCGCCAATTCCGCACGCATCGCCATCATCATGTCAACAAATTCGGCACGTGTTACCAAGTCATCGCGAACCGGTGCAACGGGTTGCGGTTCTGAAACATGTTCTTCCACAACAACGATTGGCGCAGGCTGTGGCTGGGGCTGGCCTTCGATAACGACAACAGACGGCTGTTGCGGACTTTGTGGTTGCTCCATTATAACGACCGGCGAAACGCATGTACCGGCATCATTACGTTTTTGACAACTGCATTCACCGGCATTTTGCCGCGCCAACGGGCATTCGCGCACAGATGTCAAAGAATTTCCGTTGTTATTGTTACTGTTGCTGATTGACTTGTCACCGCCATATATATTCTGATTAAACACCAACGGTTGAACCGGTTCCGGGTTAATCAAGTGTTCGGGCACATTAACATTATTTACAATTATGACCCCTTCGCGGGTGCGGGTGGCATTGCCAATTGATGCCATGTTACGTGTTTCCGGATAATATTCTGATGCAACACGAACGTCAGACTTTTCAACCACCCGTGCCTTTGCCACAGGCTTTACAATCTTGCCACCTGTGCAATCGCGCAGCGCGGTCATCGTTTTATAGTAACGGTTTCGGCATTCATCGGCCGTTGCATCTTGGCCAGATGCCGCCGCCGACAGCCAACAATCGTATTTCGCCTGGGCTTCGGCTGCCAATTCGGGGTTAGTATAGCTGGCATCGTTCTTTAATTGTTCCATCAAATCGCCATACGCATCGGCCAGTTCGCGTCCCATTTCGCCATCAACCGGCCAATCCCCCAAACCCTCTGGAAATGGGGTTTCGCCAGAAAATGCGGCAACCGCTTTTTGCGCGAACAGTTCGCCCATCTCAGAATATCCACTGGTACGGGCATTATAAATTGCATACGAACGATAATTCATTGCCAATTGATTCAAGAAGGAATCGCGATGCGGTGCCGAATACACATCCAGTGATTCAATATAATCCACCGTTGGTGTTGGCACATCGCCAGAATCGCGCGTATACACCGAATTGGCACACGCCGCCAACAATGCGACAACGCCACAACAAAACGCCCAATTGAACACAGAAACACAAAATCTTGATTTATTTTGCATATGAAAATCCTTACCTTTCTTGCCAACTATTATACGTTTTTTTACAATATGAGTAAAGGGGAAAATAACGCAACAGCATGCGCCAAAACATCACGTTATTTGTCCAACAATTGGGTTGCAATACTGCCCAGCGACCCCAGCCCAGACAAAGCACCACCGCTGTTTAACATATTGCTGACTGTGTCCATAACTGTTGCGGAACTTGTCGGCTGGCCCACTGTGCCGATTGTATTAATCAAAAATTCGCCCCACATTGCGCGCTTGCGTGCGCTTAACTTTGCCGTTGAACAGTTTTCAATTTTTGATATTAATTTTGATGCCATGCTCGCTTCTTGGACGGTATAATCGTCTTTGGAAAAATCAACCAAGTTAAACACGTCATATATATTAGATACCGTTTTTTTGTCTTTGCACGACCCAGACCCATCGGGACAATATGATGTAATACCAACACGCGGATAACCATACCAAATGGTACCAGAATCCGCCGCACCGTTAAAGCAATCGTAACAAATAATATCCGGCATTTCCAATTCTGCCGCGTTTTTAACAGATGTTGCATAATCCTTGGCCATCGCATTGTTTTTATCGCAACATTTTACATCTTTATTGATAGCTTTCAGTGCTTCTTCTGATGTCTTGGCACCGGTTTTGGCCCATTCCTTGATAATATTGTCAACAAATGTCTGTTCTTGGGAACTGGGGATGCATTCTGCGGTTAATTCCTTTTGCGATTTGGTCAGTTGTTGCACCGTTGATATCAGTCCAATCGCCGTTGGCAACAAACTGGACACGGATGCCGTGGACGATGTTTGTGTTGTGGCAACTGGGGCCGCCTTTTTTACACTGACCGCCGCATACGCAAAATTCCCAATTGCGCACACAACAAACCCGATAATGACAAACGGAACTTTTCTCATCTCTCTTTACACAGTATTATAACACAAAAGGCACCCAGAACAAATATAAAAATTGCAATTTGGTCATACGTGCGCTATGCTGAAAAGCATGAAGCAAAATCGTCGCAATTTTATTATTGCCACCAAACACAAACGTTGGACTCGTTTATGGCAATTCTTTTTTACCGGTGGCGGATTGGCCATGATTGTAATGCTGGCCGTGGGGGCGTTGTTTACACGGCAATTATTGTGGACACCAATAACCGCGGTAAACATGACCGATATTGTCAGTAATCAGTTCAAGATGTCCGGCGCATCTTTCGCAGGCACTGATAAAAATGGCGACCCGTTCAAGATACGCGCAAAAACCGGCCGCCAAGAATACGATAACCCCGATGTGATTTATATGGAAACTGTTTCTGGAATGATAACACGGCGCATGAATGGTGAAAAAACAACGAACAATGTAACCGCGCGCAACGCCAAATATAATCGGCGCACAAAACGAATAACTTTAATCGGCAATGTTAATATCGATTCCAGCAATGGCGATAAAATGATAACAAATGAATTGGTGATAAAATTATGAAACAATCTGTACTGCGTGTTCAGCATCTGTCAAAGTCATACGGCAAACGCATGGTTATCAGCGACATTTCGATGGAGGCCCGTCAAGGCGAATCGGTCGGCCTGTTGGGACCAAATGGCGCGGGTAAAACAACGGCATTTTATTGTATAACCGGGCAATTAAGTGCCACAGGTGGCCAAATATTCTTAAATTCCCAGGATATAACACACCTGCCGTTTTATCAGCGGGCACGCCTGCACATCGGCTATCTGCCCCAGGAAAACAGTGTTTTTCGTGGTCTGACCGTGGAACAAAACATCATGGCGATTTTAGAGGTTGTTGAACCCGACCGCAAAAAGCGGCGGCAAAAATTGGACGCATTGTTGGACGAATTTGCAATTTCATCCCTGCGGCGCAGTCCGGCAACCGCGCTGTCGGGTGGGGAACGGCGACGTGTTGAAATTGCACGCGCATTGGCCAACGACCCAAAGTTTATATTACTGGACGAACCATTTGCCGGAATTGACCCGATTGCCGTAAATGAAATTCGCAGTTTGGTGTCGCAATTGAAAAACCGCGGGTTAGGCGTGATTATAACCGACCACAATGTACGCGAAACATTGGGCATTACGGACCGCAGTTATGTCTTGCACGACGGCAAAATATTAAAGCACGGTACAACTGCCGAAATTGTCCGTGACCCAATGGTTAAAAAAGTATACTTGGGTGAAAATTTCACGATGTAATATGCACCGTGCAATACATTTTTTTGCGATACAGTTGAATATTTCGTAACTTTATATTAACATTACACACGAATCCGGCGGATGTTGGGTTCGTGGGCCTTAGAAAGCCTTACACTACAGATGACGCAACAATTTTTGCGCCATGTTTGCGAACGTTGTGTCGCTATTACCCAGATATTGGTCTGGGTGCCATGGGTGGATATATAAAGCCCCATGGGATCATTTCTGTAGTATGATTTTCTAACACCCCGACCGCTTTCCGTTGCGGGATTTTTTTCAACCACAGAAAAATGAGGGGGAATTATGAAAAAATTTAATTCATACGACAAATGGAATAATAGATATAAAAATCACGACACCGTAAACCATACATGCAAATTGCCATTTATAATTTGTAGCTGGGTCGCAATGTGCATCGGAATGGGCGCGTCACACGCCGCAACATGTGATGCCGGGTATTGGTTGGATGGAACCGCATGTGAAGCATGTGTTTTCAATAGAGCATTTTACTGTCCGGGCGATGATATTAAATATAACTGTCCAACAGAACCCATCCAAACAGCATATATTGACCATTATACAACGTGGGTGACACAAAATGGCCAGCCATCTAAAATAACCAACTGTCGTCTGTTTTGGAGTGATGTTCCGGTTGCAAATGGCAAAATACATTTTGGTGGATTTTGGTCGATATCAGGCCATACGTATTCCACCGGGTCAATGCAGGTTGAATATACTCACTCAAAATGTAATGCGGGGTATTACATGAAAAATGCATATGGTGAAAATGGTTTACAGTATTACGTAATTAAAGATTATGATAATGTTATTTCACAGCAGCATTGTTTCCCGGTTGAATATGGTTATTATTCCGGTGGCGATACGGCATTGCGCACCGCATGCCCGGCGGGCACGTATACGACAACGGAAACCGCCGCCGCGGCATCAGATTGCACGCCATGCACAAACGCACCGGCAAATGCACACTATACCGCCGCAAATACAACCGATGGCACACCAAATTGTGAATGGGAATGCGATGCGGGGTTCGGTCATACATCCGACGACCGGTGCTTGCCA
>JAFUTJ010000019.1 GCA_017471445.1 Alphaproteobacteria bacterium
CCGTTCGGCCACTTTTGTTTCAGATAATATCCGGCATACGCCGCGGTATATAAACGCGCAACGTAACCGCCAGCGTAATCACCAACAGATTCCGAATAAAGGAAACCGATTTCGCCCAGGCGTGCTTCATCGCCATCAATAGCATGAATAACAATACCACACCTTTCTATATTGGTAGAGCCAGAGAGCCCCCCAAACCAGTTTGTAGAAACAGCAAAGGTCATTTTACTGTAATCTGGGTTAGTAAGAAGAGTATGTGGCGATACCAGGGTTATAATCTGTTCCGTGGTGTTGGGCGCGGGGCATGCATGTCGTGTATCATCGCCCGGACAATAATATTTCTCAGAACATGGCGCGCATTCACCATTGTTCAACCAATACCCCGCATCACATGTTGCGGCGCGTGCCGTGCCGACACCGCATGTCACAGCCAGTGCACAAATCGCCATCCCGCAAATTTTGCGTTTATTATGCCATATAAATCTTGTCATGATGTTATTCCCCCATTTGGTTTACTAAATTAAACACCGCAATGAAAATGCGGTCGGGGTGTTCGAAAATCATAATCAGTAATGACCCACCAGGTTTCGGTCGTTGCCTGTTGTATTGTCTGGTGGCACCCCGACCTGTTGTATAAACAGTCAGGGCAAACCCAAATAACGACACAAATGGTGTAAAATTTGCATTACGGCGCATTTGTACCGACTGATTATGGACTTTTCGACGGTCCCAAACCCAATTTCCATTGGATTCACACGCAGATTATATCAGTAAATATATTGCATTAAAAGCGTAAAAATCTTATTCGCGAAACCCGGTTGCAACAATAAACATTTCAACACTGTCGCGGCGCGATGCAGGCGGTTTTATATGATGGACCGCGGTAAATTTTTCTTTGATTTGTTTCAATAAATCATTTGTTGTGCCACCTGTAAACGATTTTGCAACGAACGTGCCGCCCGGCTTTAATGCACGGCATGCAAAATCAAACGCGTATTCCAGCAATACCATTTGGCGAATATGGTCGGTCTTTTTATGCCCCACGGTATTTGGTGCCATGTCTGACACAACAACATCTGCCGTGCCCGCGGCACCATCCCCCAGGTTTAGTTTTTCCAACAACCAATTCAGGGCATCGTCGGTTGTAAAGTCCCCCTGATAAAATTCAACGCCGTTTATCGGGGTAATTTCCAATAAATCCATGGCAAATATGCGCGTTTTCGGGTATGTGCGCGCAATATATTGTGACCAAGAACCCGGTGCCGCCCCCAGGTCAACCACAACCTGGCCATTTTTCAGGAAATGAAATTTTTCATCCATTTCAATTAACTTATACGCCGCGCGCGCGCGGTATCCGTCGCGGTGTGCACGTGCAACATATGGATCCGCCGCCTGGCGACGAATCCAATCGGCCGATGATTTATGCGATGCAATTTTTTTATTCAGTATTTTCATATGGCGCAAAAATTCGTTTATTTTGCCCCTGGAAAACCACCAGACTGTTGCATGCGTTGCATAACCGCATCCATGCCGCCCATGCGTTGAATCATGGCCATTTGCTGTTTCATTTTGGTGTATTGTTTAATTATATGTTCAACATCACGTACGCTGCAACCGGCGGTTTCGGCAATGCGCGCCTTGGCATTGGCGAATACTTTTTCCGGTTCTGCGCGTTCGGCGGCGGTCATCGCCTCTAAAATCTTAATTTGGGCATCAACACTGCCGTCTTTTATTTTTTCTTTCATGGCGGCAACAGCATCTTTCATGCCCGGCACCATTTTTAGCAATCCGCTAAAATTACTCATTTTTTTAATCTGTTTCAATTGGGCCAGCATATCGTTCATGTCAAATTGACCCGACATCATACGTTCGGCGGTTTCTTTCATTCCTGATGTAACTTTGATATCTTCGACAGATGACGCGTCCGCGGCAATATTTTCTGTTTCTTTTTTCTTTTTTCCAAATCCAAACATTTCATACTCCTTTTTTTATTTCTTGAATTTAAGGTTACTTCTTACGCGGTCTGTTGTCCAGATACTTTTTCAGGTATTTACCGGTTAATGAATCTGTATTGGCGGCAACTTGTTCTGGTGTACCGGTTGCAACAACGCGTCCGCCGCCATTACCACCATTTGGCCCCAGGTCAATAATCCAGTCGGCGGTTTTAATCACTTCTAAATTATGTTCGATAACAATCACAGTGTTTCCGGCATCAACCAATTCATGCAACACCGACAGTAACAGTTTTATATCTTCGAAATGCAACCCCGTTGTCGGTTCATCCAAGATATATATTGTTTGCCCGGTACTGCGCGCCGCCAATTCCTTGGACAGTTTTATGCGTTGTGCTTCCCCACCCGACAGGTCCAGCGAACTTTGCCCCAGTTTTATATAGTCCAACCCAACCCGTTTTAATAATTCCAATTTTCGGGCAATTTTTGGCACATTGATAAAGAAGCGATGCGCTTCGTCCACGGTCATGTCTAACACATCGGCAATTGATTTGCCGCGGTATTTTACAGACAATGTTTCGTCGTTATACCGTGCGCCGTGGCATTTGTCGCATTCGACGTAAACATCGGCCAAGAAATTCATTTCTATCTTGATTTGGCCGTCGCCCTGACATGCCTCGCAACGGCCGCCTTTGACATTAAATGAAAACCGACCGGATGTATAGCCGCGTGTCTTTGCCTCGGGTAACTCGGCAAAAAAGTCGCGAATATCGCCGAATATACCGGTGTATGTTGCCGGGTTGCTGCGCGGGCTGCGGCCAATGGGCGATTGGTCAATATCAACAACCTTGTCGATATTTTCCATGCCACGAATTATATCGTGTGCCCCGGTTTCTAGCTTAGAATTATACAATGCACGCATCAGGGCAGGGTACAACGTGTCCAATAATAATGTCGATTTCCCAGACCCAGATACCCCGGTTAATGCAATAAATCGACCTAATGGAAATTCAACATCAATATTTTTTAAGTTGTTTTCATGCGCGCCATATATGGCAATAGTTTTGCCGTTGCCGGTACGCCGTTTGTTTGGGACATCTATTTTCCGTTTGCCTGATAAATATTGTCCGGTTAAAGAATCCGGATTTTTTATAACTGCGGCCGGTGTTCCGGCGGCCACAACGCGCCCACCATTAACGCCCGCACCGCGTCCAATATCAACCAAATAATCGGCGGCGCGCATGGCATCTTCGTCGTGTTCAACAACAATAACGGTGTTGTCTTTATCGCGCAACATTTTTAACGTGTCCAGCAATTTATCATTATCGCTCTGGTGCAGGCCGATTGATGGTTCATCCAACACGTACAGCACACCCGACAACCCCGACCCAATTTGCGATGCCAGACGGATTCGTTGCGCTTCGCCCCCGGACAGTGTGCCTGCCATGCGTGACATGGTTAAATAACCCAATCCGACATTTTGCAAGAACGTTAAACGCGATGTTATTTCACGCAGGATTATGCGCGCAATATCATTGTCCTTTTGCCCCAGATGATTTGGCAAATCCACAAACCATTGCAAAGAATCATCAATGGACATGTCGCATACGTCCATGATATCACATCCGTTTATTTTTACACACAATGCCTGAATATTCAGGCGTTTGCCATGACAAACCGGACATGGCTTTTCCGATTGATATTTCGCTAATTCTGATTTTACAACATCACTGTCGCTTTCGCGCCAGCGGCGTTCAATATTTGGAATAACACCTTCGTATGGTTTTTCATATATATAACCATTCCAGTCAATGCGAATTGGTTCGTCGCCACTGCCGTATAAAATTATATTTTTTTGTTCGTCGGTTAATGTATGCCACGGTTTACCCAATGGAATCTTGTATTTTTTATGTAATGCGTTAAACAAATGATCATATTGCGATAACATTCCGCCCCGCGACCACGGCGCGATGGCACCCTGTAAAATTGATTTTGATGGGTCGGGAACAACCAAATCTGGTGACATATTTAATTGCACGCCCAAACCGTCGCATGTTTGGCACGCCCCCATTGGCGCATTAAACGAAAACAGACGCGGTTCAATCTTTGGAACTGTAAAACCACTGACTGGGCACGCATAATTTTGTGAATATAAAATATCTTCGTCTGTATCCAGACGGCGCACCAATACCGACCCCGGCACCAGACGTAACGCCCCCTCGAACGAGGCGTACATACGCGACCGAAATTCGTCAATATCTGATTCTGTTGCATCGGCGGCAATCATGGCCAAACGGTCAACAATAACGAATATATTATGTTTTTTGTTCTTGTCCAATGGTGGTACAGAATTCAGGTCATACAGTTCGCCATCAATAATCACGCGGGAATATCCCTGTTTGGTTAAAAACGCCAGTTCTTTTTTATATTCCCCCTTGCGGTCGCGAACCAGTGGGGACATTATATAAATTTTTGTACCACTGGGGATTTTCATTGTCCAATCAACCATTTCTGCGACTGATTGCGACTTAATCGGCAACCCCGTTACCGGTGAATGCGGTACCCCAATACGCGCCCATAACAATCGCAGATAGTCATAAATTTCTGTTACTGTGCCGACGGTTGAACGTGGGTTTTTTGATGTTGTTTTTTGTTCAATGGAAATTGCCGGGGCCAATCCTTCGATTAAATCAACATCTGGCTTTTTCTGCATGTCTAAAAATTGCCGCGCATATGACGACAGACTTTCCACATATCGACGTTGGCCTTCGGCGTAAATGGTATTAAACGCCAATGACGATTTCCCCGAACCAGACACGCCGGTAAATACCACCAATTTATGCTTTGGTATGTCTAAGTCTATATTTTTAAGATTGTTTTCGCGTGCACCACGAATTTTTATTGTTCCAGTCATAGTAACAATAATATAGAAACTATCGCGGAAAATTCAATACCGCGCCGCAAAATAATTTATTGGTTGCCGGATTGTTTTTCTGTTGCGTTGGTTGCGGTATCGGCCGACTTGTCCGATTTTGCGTTTTTATCGGATTTTTCGGTCTTTTCTGATTTTTCCGCCGCTGTGGTTGCCTTTAACAATGCATCCGGTGCCAACGAAACGCCGTTTTTGCGTGTGTGGTCGGGGCCAACACGTGGGGCCAATTTGCCATCAACCCATATGTCAACCCCGCCTGCGTTGCCGAATGTGCCCTTGAATTTGTCGCCCTTGGGTACATATAAAACGTCACCTGCGACCAAAACGCGACTGAAAACCGTGCTGCCGCGTGCGTCTTCAATTTTTACCCACGATTCTGATATCGCCTGAATCACAACATTGGCCGTATTGCGATTTTTTGTTTCAAATCGTTCACGCACAGGTTTACGAAACGCTGGTTCAATTGGTTTGTTTTCTGTAACGACCGGTGTTGGGTCGTTTGTGGGGGCTGGTGAATTGTTGCTGATGTGTGTCACGCCCCATACGACCAATGCGATAATCACAATTGCGGCAAAGGCACCCGCAAACCATATCCAGTTACGACGAACAAAACCATATGCCGACTGAAACCAATGAAAGTTCATCGCATTACGCAACGAAAACCGACGCGACGCGGTGCGTTCACCGTCGGTGCCCGTGATTGGTGTGGTATCCGGCACCAATCCCAACTCGTGCTTTATCTTTGATACGATTATATCTGCATCCAGGCCCAATTCCATGGCATAATTGCGGGCAAAGCCCAGAATATATACAACCTCTGGTATAACCGTGTAGTCGCCGTCTTCCAATGCCTGTAAAAATTCTTCGCGAATACATAATTGTTTGGCAATTGTTGGAATTTCGCGTTTACGTCGACCCGTCGTTCGCGCGTTGCGCAACATTGCGCCCGCAGTCAGTTCGTGTTTTTCATCAATCAGGTTATTATTTTCGTTCATATTACGTATTCCCCATTGGTTTTCAATTTTAATCATAGAATCTATATATCGCAAACGCAACCCCAAAATTTAGATATTTCGGCGGCTAATTCCGTTGCATCTGTGATATTATTTACCCGAATTCGGAATTCAGACGAATTCGGTCGACCCGCAGAATACCATGCGGCATGCTTGCGAAACATTGGTATTGCGGTATGTTCCCCATAATATTCAATCGCGTATTTCATGTGGCGTAATACGATTTCGCCGACATTTTGTGGGGTGGTGCCACCCATAATTGTGGAAAAAATCCATGGTCGCCCCAACATGGCGCGTCCAATCATTGCACCACTATAACCCAATTTATATACGCGTTCCAAATCAGAATACGTACAAATGTCGCCATTTGCGATTATTGGAATTGGCGTGTTAATTATTTCTGGCAATCGTGCCGGTCCAACATACAGTTGTGCGCGGGTTCGCCCATGCAGCGTTGCAAATGTCGCACCACAATCTGCGGCAATATTAATTAGTTCATGCCAATTGATGTGCGCGTCATCCCACCCCAGACGTGTCTTTATTGAAACCGGAATTTGTACGGCACGAACAACCGCCGCGATTATTCGGGCGGCTAAACCATGGTCTTGCATCAAGTGTGCGCCTGCACCGGCACGGGTTGCCACCTTGGGGACGGGGCATCCCATATTTATGTCAATCCATTTTGCGCCGTTATCTTGTAATATTTTTGCTGCATCCGACATTAATTTAACATCTGCCCCGAATATTTGGGCGCCAATTTCACCGTCTGCAGAATAATTATCAAAGTTCCGCGGACAATTTTTATGTCCATCAACCAACGAATGACACGATATCATTTCTGTAACTAGCCGCGTATCGGGGGCAAATTCACGAATTATGCGCCGAAATGGGAGGTCGGTAATTCCTGCCAATGGTGCTGCAAAAATTTGATTATTTGTAAACATTTGTGATATAATTACACGCATGAAAGAAAAAATCAAAAATTTCTTTGTTTTTTTGGGGCACGCGTGGTCGGGTGGTATTCATGGCAAGATTGGCATTTTATGCATAATGTTTGCGGCGTTTATGTTTGTACGCATATTTTTGGGCGATGTTAATATTCAACGCTTTGTCATAAATATTTGGCGATTAAATGCAGAACAGCAGGAATTGGCGACGGAAACCGCGAAATTGGAATCTTTGCGTCGGCATATTGATTTGTTACAGAATTATAGCGCTGATTATGTCGAAGAATTGGGGTTAAAATACTTGAATATCGGTGCGCCTGATTTTAAGATTCTGAAAATTTAACGTGCGTTTTGTTCAATCGTAACACCGGCCAGTTTTGTTAATTCGTCACAGCGACGAATATCCAGCACGAAAGTATGATTATTAACACGTGTGATTATCCCAGCGTTTTGTAATTCTGGATTTTTGCGTAATTTTACGAATAATTGTTTGCGCGCATTCGGTGACAATGTTTCACCGTTTACGGTTACGATATAATTTTGACTGCAAAAATCTGTACCATCAATATGGTATTCTTGTTTTATCGGTGTGTAACCGGCCCGAACAGTGTATCCCGTAATTTGTCGCAGTATATCTAGTTTTGTGCCGTCTATTACATTTACAGCCATACCAATATTATTCAACGCATACCCGACAATACCAGATGCGTTGAAATCATCGCGATTTTGCCATTCGTCAAAAAGTGTGCGTTTTTCGGACATGGACAAATCGTAATCGCGCGTAACAATGTAATTTCGGGCCATATCTTCGCGGCGAATATCGGTTGGGCGCATTTCGCGGTATTCAATAAATTGGATGCCAGTCATTGACAATAATAAATCCCGTTGTGATACATCAATTACAGTTAGGCCTTTGTTCCCTGGGGCCTTGACATATTTGACTATACCACATTGACGCATGCGTTCATCTTTTACAATTTCATCAAAAATTGCTCCGTTTTCAGATTTTCGTACAACTTGGCCGTTGCGAATTATGCAAAAACGCTTGCGAAATTCTGAACGACCAATATCGTTTTCTTGCTTTGGTGTTTTAATTTCATATAATTTTTCGGATTCTGCATCATGGACAATTGTAATACCGGCAATTTGTTCCAGTGCACGCAGTTGTGTTCCATCAATTACATGAACAGGGTGGGTTCGTGATTTTCGTTTTTTTATCACACCTGCGGCATTCAGTGTCGGGTTATTAACCAGGCGTACAAATAATTTATGACGCATTGTTGTTGGGACCGGGGTTCCGTTTTCACATACATGCGTATGACCAATTACGAAATCGCGATATGTGATGTCTGATTCCGCCAGTTCTGTAAAATGCATACCAACAATCGGATTTCGTTTAATGGATATTCCGGTGTGTTTCATAATCGTGTCTGTGTGCGTTCCATCTAAAACCGGAATTACGGTGCGCTTTTTCCCGGCATGAACATATTTTACAACACCACATTCAATCAGTTTTTGATTTGTAATCAATTGTTCAAATACAGAATATTTTTGTGTACTTGGAATGATTGTATTATTTATTTTTACAATATATTGCCGCTTGAAAGGTTCGCGTCCGATATCGTTTTCTGTGCGTGTTGATATTTGGGTTGATTTCGCATGCCGTGAAATCATTTCGCCAATAGATTGAATATCGGTTACAATATTTAATAATTTTGTTGTATTTGGGTTCGTGTTGATTTTTTTGTTTGGTTGAATATTTGTTTGTTGATGATGTGCACGTAAAATGTGCGGTAATACATATTCTGGGCGACTAATGTTGTCCATAAATAGTACCTGTTTATTTTCGTGTATTGCCCCCAGCGCATCATCAGAATTTCGCCGCATAAATGCAATATCCAGTATCAGTGCGATTTTGTTCGGTATGTTATTATCATAACGCAACGCGCGTCCGCCGCGTTGAACAGACTTTACAGCACTGGTCGTTGGGTAATTTATGCATATTTCAACGTGTTTGTTATTGTACCCTTCGGTAATACGGTTTACTTGAACAATTACAGGGATTTTTCTGCGGTTAAAATCATTCAATGGCGTGGTTCCTGTGCCGGAATGGTATGCGCACGCAATTTGCCGACGTAACCCACGATTTCGTGCGGTTGAATTAAACACGTCAACCAACGCGTCTGCTTCATCGCACGTCGGTGCGTTTATTATTGTTTGGCGTCCAAATATTTTACCCAAGTATTCATCGTAACCGTCAAAATAATAATCAGCCAATTCTTGACGAATGCCAACAATATGTGATTGGCGCATTATTTGCGACATTTTTTCTGTATCATATTCGCCGTTTGCGGTGATTGCATTGGTTAAATCAACCGCAATGCGCGAAATAATCAGACCTGTCTTAAAACTGCATAACAGGTTTGTGTCAACGCCTTGTGGAATTGTAATTGAATCGATGATGCCACCAAACACGCGGCCACAGTCGCGGTCCATATCGTATCGCGGTGTTGCCGAAAATCCATATATGCATGCATCGGAAAATTCTGCGGCAACACGTCGCCGTGCATCTGACAAAATATGGTGTGCTTCATCGCATAATACCAGACCAATTTCTGCCGAATTTATGTTATTTAACAATTTATTCATTGATGCATATGTGCAGACAATAACAGGTGTGTTGGTGCGTTTGCATGCGCCATAGAAACGCCCTATATCGGACTTGGTAAAACCAGATTTTTGGGTTAAATCATCTGCGATTTGTTTCAGGACGCTAACGCTTTCTTCTATAACAATTATTTTCTTGGATGGCATTGCATCATGAAATGCCGCCGCCATAGATTTTATTAGGTATGTTTTCCCGAATGCCGTACATGCATGGAAATACCCGGTTGACACCGAATAGTCATTGTTGGGAACGTCAACCAGTTTTAATATACATTCCAATTGGCGGGGTTCCAAGTCCAAATAATCATCTACATAGTGTTTGGTTAACCCGTGTTTCAGGGCATCAAAATTTGCGCGACGGGCATCGCTGGTCTGGATTGCAACTTGGTCTTGTGTGTCAGGCATAGTGTTATATACTATAATACTAAAATATTTTAAGTCAACATATAAAGCCGCCTTTTGGCGGCTGTTGTATTTTGTTGGAATTTATTTATTTTATATATGACATTATGTATGTTATGGCATCTACCATCCCGTTCAGGTTATACTGCATAAATACAGTTGTCCCGTTTAAGTATGCCGCAAAAATCAGCCATATTACATACGGTAATACCAACCACCCGGCCACCCGCCGCAGTGACATAAAAGACATCATCATCCATATTGATATCAATATTAAAACCGCCACAATCATTAATGCGGGCATCGGCATATGACAACCAAAGAACACATAAGACCATGCGGCATTTAATATAATGTGCATTCCAAAATACAAATATGACCCGATTTTATCGCGCATATGTGACGGGTCGCGTATAATCAAATACAATGCACAACCCAATATTGTGTATAATAATGTCCATGCGACACCAAACACCCATGCATCTGGATTCAGTGCGGATTTCCCCAGTGCATTAAACCATGCGTCACCACCGTTTATTGGTGTAAACATTATGCCAATAATGCCGGGTATAAAAGATATTGCGATTGCGATTATAAATGTAATAATTTTCTTCATTTTTATCCCTTGGGTTTTATGCATTTATTGTATCATAAAATACGCGGTCTGACACTATGATTTTTATGCTATATAACCACTTGATTTTTTATAGTTGTTTTTATATAATGACATCTGTTATGGGAACCGATGACGTTTGCTTTTCTCATTTATTTTATTGCTAGCCTGCGGGCGGCTGTCGTTTTTCAGATTTGTGTTTCCAAATATAATCAGGGGTAAAATCATGGAATTAAAACCAACCAAACCATTATCAGGATTCATTGAATTGTTGCCATCACAACAGCGGTGCTTTGATGAATGTGCATCGCGCATGTTGGGGGTATTGAAAACTGCTGGCTTTAATATGCTGGACTTGCCAGCCATCGAACGGGCCGAGGTTTTGACCGATAAGGACAATTGGGATGAAATTGAAACGCAAATGTTTTTGTTTCACAAAGGTGATACGAAAATGGGGTTGCGATATGACGGAACGGTTGGGTTGGCGCGATATGTCGCAGGACACTTGAACGATTTAACATTCCCGTTTCGTGCGTCCCAGTTTTCTAAACGGTATCGTGGTGAACGTGCCCAGCGTGGACGCTATCGTGAATTTTATCAAATGGACATGGATATTATGGGAATAAATTCATTGTCTACAAATTATGATGCAGAAATAATTTCGGTTATATCACGTGCGTTAAATTCGGTTTCTGAATTTGTTGGACCGCATTATGTTAATGTCGGGTCGCGTCCGTTCTGGGATGCGTTGTTTGAATATTTACAATTAACGCAATCGCAAAAGAAAGACGTTTTTGTTTTGATTGATAAACGTGACAAAATGGGTGATGATGATTTTGCAGCGGGATTGCACGATACGTTAAATGATGATTGCAAAGAAAATGAAATTAAATCTGTTTTTTCAGGTGGTTATGAATCGTTTGTAAACAAATCTGTTAATTTAGATTCTGCGATTTTGGAATTAAAGCAATTTATGAATCGTTTGGCGGAAATTGGCGTGCCAGATGCGCGAATTGATTTGGCGACAACGCGTGGTTTGGCGTATTATACTGGGCTGGTGTTTGAATTTAAATTGACGCGTCATCCAGAACTGGGTACTGCGGCGGGTGGTGGACGTTATGCGGACTTGGCCGGGAAATTCAGCAAGACAAAAATTATCGGTGTTGGGGCCGCAATCGGTTTTTCGCGTATGTTTGTTGCGTTGTTGGAAGGTGGCGCAATTGATTTAACGCGCTTTTCGGCGCCGGTTGATGCGGCGGTGCTGATAATGGGTGAAGAAAACACGGCTTATGCATTTGGTGTTGTAAATGCGTTGCGTGATGCCGGGGTTGCCACGGTTGCATATTTAGATGCGGATAAAAAATTTAAGAATCAAATAGAGTACGCAGATAAAATATTGGCAAAATTCAGTTTGATAATTGGCTCTGATGAAGTAAAAAATAATACAATTGCGGTTAAAAATATGGCAACAGGGAACCAAGATATATTAACTGTTGCCGATGCGATTGTGCGGATTAAGGGTGTATAAAAAATGATAATAGAGCAAAAATTACACGATATATTAACGCGTACGGCCGATATTGAATCGCAAATGAATGGTGGTAATATTTCTGGCGATGAATTGTCGCGCCTGTCGCGGGAATATTCGCGATTGGGTGAAATTGTGCCGTTGATAAATGAATATTTTACGATAACGCGTGGTATTGCGGATGCAACAGAAATGCAAAATGACGCGGATTTGCGTGAAATTGCATTGGAACAATTGGTGGAATTAAACCATAAATTGCCAGATATTGAAAAACGGTTACAGATTGCCTTGCTGCCGCGTGATGCGGCCGATGATAACAGTGCGATTATGGAAATTCGTGCCGGTGTTGGTGGTGAAGAATCGGCGTTGTTTGCGGGGGACTTGTTCAACCAATACAAATCGTATGCGTTACGCCAGGGGTGGAAAATTGAAGTCATTGAAGAAAATGCAACGTCGCTGCGCGGGTATAAGGAAATTATATTCAAGATTGATGGCGTTGGTGCATATGCGCGCATGAAATTTGAATCTGGTATTCATCGTGTTCAACGCGTGCCCGAGACCGAGGCATCCGGTCGTATTCACACGTCGGCCGCATCTGTTGCCGTCATGCCAGAGGCAAAGGATATTGACATAGTTATCGAAGATAAAGATATTCGCATTGATGTTTTTCGTGCATCTGGGGCAGGGGGGCAACATGTTAATAAAACCGATTCTGCGGTTCGTATAACGCATTTCCCAACCGGGATAGTTGTTACGTGTCAAAACGAACGTTCGCAATTTCAGAACAAGGCAACCGCCATGGCGGTTCTGCGTTCTAAATTATATGAAAAGCAACGCAATGAACAAATGGGTGCGCGTGATGCATCGCGTAAAAGTATGGTTGGGTCCGGCGATCGCAGTGAAAAAATCCGCACATATAATTTTCCGGAACAACGTGTGACCGACCATCGTATAAAGTTAACATTATATAAATTAGATGATATTTTGGCAGGTGGTGTGGCATTGGATGAAATGATTGACGCACTGATTGCGGCCGACCAGCTGGAACGTTTGGCCAATATGGAATAAGTATGTGACGACTCTTTTGCGTTATAACATGTTGTTCGTATCATTGCACGGTTCCAACGGTATGGCCGGATGGACAAGAACGACACTGTAATTATGTTGACTGAATTTATTGTTGCTAATTCACCGGGAACAATTTGCCGCCGTCACCACGTTTTGCACTAATCCAACACGTTGCGCCATTACGTGGTACGGCCATGGCGTATTTGGTATGCTTTTCGGCGTATATGTTTATGCCATTCATTGCGGTGTCGCCAATCCGGCACAGTGGTAAACACCGGTCATCCGATGTGTGACCATACCCCGCATCACATTCCCATGGGCAATTTCCAACATCCGGTGTACCCGCACCGGTATAGTGTGCATTTGCCGGTGCGTTTGTGCATGGATTACAATAGTGATAATATTTTACATTATTTGCATAAAATTCATCTGACATGAAATAACCGGGTGCAACCGATTCACAAAAAAAGCCATTACCTACACTTTCCGGTGGTGTAAAATAATACCCCAGTGTTGTATCATACCGAAACGTTAAATAATACCGATTACCCACGTCATCACACGCACGTATATTATAAACACATCCGTATGGTGAACTATTAGTGATACTCGTCCATGCGGCTTCGCCGCGACCACCACATCGATATACGTTATAGTATTCGCGTAATATGGGCTCATAATCGGTGTCGGTTGTGGGACATGGATGCCGTATATCGTCGCCCGGACAATAATATTTATCAGAACATTCCGTGCAAGAACCGGTGTCATCCAACCAATATCCCTTGGCGCACGTTGCGGCGTGGGCCGTGCCGACACCGCCAACCGCCGCCAGTACATAAATCACCGACATCACTTTGACAGTGCGACATGACACAAACCCCCGAATCTTACACAATGGTTTCATATTATTTTCCCCCTTTTTATAAATAAAAAAATTCCCACGCGAAATCGCAGTGGTTGGAGATTTACAACTATAACAATTAGATAGCGGGCTTATTCGGTATATTCACCGCTCTCCAACCCGAAGAAAATTTTCAGGGTGGAGTTCTTTTATCACATTCGGGCATCATGTATCATGCGCCGAACATATTTAATTGTTAATGGGTTGTAACGCCCAAACACCGCCATTGCCGTGTCACATACAATAGTAAACAAATACAACAATAAAAACAAGTCATAAAAAAATCCGCCAAATGTTTGGCGGATTGCGTACAAAAATAATTCGTAAATTATTTCTTGGCCGCCGGGGCACCCGGTTTGGATTCTTCATCCGGCATTTTACCGCCGATTGTAACGAATGCCAATTCCGCTTGGTGCAGGCCCAGTTCAATACCATTTGGCAATACCAAGTCGGTACCATGAACCACCTCGCCGATATTCAGACTGGTCAAATCGATAACTATTTTTTCCGGCATATCGTTAACCAAACCACGCAATGCAACACGACGCACCGCAAAGTTCAACACGCCGCCCAATTTCAGACCACGCGATGTTTCGGCATTAACAACTTCGACCGGAACAGTAACATTAACCGGACGTTTTACATCAATACGCTTAAAATCTGCGTGAATTGGCGCATCGGTTACTGGGTGATATTGGATGTCCATTAACATTGCGTCTTCGGTGCCAGATGACGTTTTAATTTGGAACAGTTTTGTCCGCAACGACGGTGTTTTCAATAACATACCAAATTCGCGACCGTTTAATTCAATCGCAACTGGCTCCTTTTTTTCGCCATAGATAACCGCGGGAACATTCTGTGTCTTGCGAACAGCACGTGCGGCCCCCTTGCCTGCAACCTTGCGAATTTCTGCATTCAATTCAATTGCCATTTTACAATCCTTTGATATTTGTTTATTGTATTATGCGCGGCCTCCAAGGGTGCCGTGCGGGGCGTATTATTACGCATCTATGTAAAAAAATCAAGTATTTTGTATGGCCACGGCGGCGGCACGCGCCAATTCATCACAGCGTTCGTTAAATTCTTCGCCATTGTGCCCACGCACCCAGACCCAGTGAATTTTCATATCGGCGGCCGCGACATCCAATTCCACCCACAGGTCTTGATTTTTTACCGGTTTTTTATCGGCGGTGCGCCAATTATTCCGCTTCCAATTGCGTAACCATGATGTCATGCCGTTTTTGACATACTGGCTGTCGGTGTGTATTTCAATTTCGCGGTGCCGGTGCGCGGCCCGAATCGCATTTCGCACAGCCATTAATTCCATGCGATTATTAGTTGTGTCTTTTTCGCCGCCACTGCGTTCGGCAACATTTGTTCCATCGGTGGCCAAGAACGCCCAACCGCCCGGTCCTGGGTTTCCCAGGCAACTGCCATCTGTCCAAATTTTTATCATGACTGAACTATTCCTTTTGTGATATAATAACATAAAATGAAATACGATTCCAAAGATTTAACAGAAATGTCAAACGTCGTGCGTGCCGATGCATTGCGCGCAATCATGTCGGCACATTCGGGACATATTGGAATTGTGCTGGACGCGGCGGACATTATAACAACGATTTATGCAAACTTTATGCGTTCCGGCCACGACCGGTTTATATTATCGGCCGGACATGGCAGTGCACTGCTGTATTCCGTATTAAAAAATTCGGGCCATGATATTGGTGATTTGGCCACATTTCGCAAGATTGGCGGATTGCCGGGTCACCCGGAATATGGCATCCATGGTGTTTCTGCAACAACGGGCCCACTGGGCCAAGGGGTTGCAAACGCCGTTGGGGCGGCGTTGGCGGAAAAAATACGTGGAACCGATGGGGTGGTATACTGTCTGTGTGGTGATGGCGATTTAAGTGAAGGTGTCGCGCAAGAGGCGATTGCATTCGCCGGCCGGTACCAGTTAAATAACCTGGTGCTGATGTGGGATGACAATAAATTAACCATTGACGGCACCGCCATGACAGATATGGATATACCATCGCGCATGCGGGCGGCCGGTTGGCATACAGATGTTGTTTCTGGCGATGATTTTGACGCGATTAATCGCGCACTGCGCGCGACATCACGCGCACGATTGCCGGTGTTTATTGAATGTAAAAATACATTGGGACGTGGGTCATCGGTGGCGGGGCTGTCGCGGGCGCACGGGTACGGGTTGCCGAACGAAGAAATCAGCAAACTGGCCACACAATACGATAATGCGCATGGGCGAAAACTGTGGTCGGAATTTGCCGCCACGCATTCATGGACAATTGATGATGCCCCGCGGATTAAGTTGCCACATGTGAAAATACCCGCAACATCAAATATTATTTCAACACGCGAATTGGCGGGCGTGTATTTAGATGCCATGATTGCCGCCGGTGTGCACCTGATGTGTGGCAGTGCGGACCTGGGGGGCAGTACAAATGTTAAAACCAAATCATCGGTTGATATTGCGGCGGGCAATTTTGCTGGCAACTATATAAACTATGGCGTTCGCGAACACGCAATGGCCGCAATTATGAACGGCATGGCCGCGACGGGATTGCGCCCGGTTGGGTCAACATTTTTGGTGTTTTCCGACTATATGCGGGGCGCAATGCGCATGTCTGCAATATCGGGGTTACCGGTTATTTATGTCCTGACCCATGACAGTATTGCAGTTGGCGAAGACGGCCCAACACACCAGCCGGTTGAACAATTACCATCGCTGCGCATGATTCCAAATATGAACGTTTTCCGTCCGTGCAACCGGTTAGAGGTTATTTATTCATGGCGGCGCGCAATATTGGACACCAATCATCCGTCGTGCATAATCCTGTCGCGCCAGGCATTCCTGATGCCCCCAACCCCGCGCGATGCCGATGTTCGCCGGGGTGGCTATGTAATAATGGGGGCCGGCACGCGTCGCGTGCGTGCAACAATTATTGCGACCGGTTCCGAAGTGCCATTGGCAATTGATGTTGCGCGTCGCCTGGGGCCGGGGGTTCAGGTTGTTTCCATGCCGTCTGTTGCGGATTTTCGCCGCCAAGGCGTTGAATACCAGCGGCACATTCTGCGCGGCTTTGTCGTCGCGATAGAGGCCGCGGCCACCGCACCATGGTTTGAATTTGCAGATGCCGTTGTTGGAATTAATGGCTTTGGCGTGTCTGGCCCCGCGTCAGATGTTTATACGCATTGTGGATTTGATGCCGAAACAATCGCGAATGATATTGCATGTAAAATAAAGTAAATGCCTGATAATATTTTTATTTCTGAAACCGGTGAACATATTCCAATTATCATTACGACACGGCGCGGCGTGCGAAATATTACGTTACGTCCACGAATTGTTCCAAAACGTGAAATACATATTTCTAAACCATGGCTGACCCCGGATTATATGGTATTACGATTTATTGAACAAAAACGAAAATGGATTGATAAAATCTATGCCAATGCACCACTACATATGGAAATACGTCCCGGTATGCGTATATCTATATTGGGGCGCGACGTGTTATTAGTACATAATCCACAATTGCGTTCAAACGAATATTCGCGCGATGGTACATTATTAATAATTGGCGGCGATATAACCATGTTTTCGCGTCGCGTGCGTGATTTCGTGCGTGCCGAACTGATGCGCGAAATCAAGAAATTAATTGCAACCACGCCACGCGAATACCACCCACGCCGCATTTCATTACGCGACACAACATCCCGATGGGGCAGTTGTTCAACAACCGGCACGATGTCATTTTCATGGCGATTGGCATTTGCACCATATGACGTAATGCGATATGTTGTAATGCACGAATTGGCACACACTAAACACATGAATCATTCCCCGGCATTTTGGGCAACTGTGCGCGAATTGTATGGTTTTGGTGTTGAACGGGCAAAGCGTTGGCTGAATCAAAATGGGGCGCAATTGCACCAATATTTTTAACATTGCATAAATCTGCATTTTTATCTACAATAATTATGACGCGATTTTCCGTCGTGTTTGGGCATCGAAACCCATATAGATAATAAGATGTCATGTATTTTCATAATGCACGGCATTGTGTTCTCCTGCCTGTATATTAATAGGTTGGAGAGCGGTGAATATACCGAATAAACCCGCTATTTTATCTATATAGTTTCGAATCTCCAACCACTGCGATTTCGCGTGGGATTTTTTTATTAAAAAAAAGCAGGGGGAAACCATGAAAACATTTTTTACACCAAACCGTTTATTACGTTGTCATGCGATATTTTTCGTCGTGTGTGTGCAATTTTGTATCGGTGGCACGGCCCGCGCCGCAACGTGCGATGCGGGGTATTGGTTGGATAATACGGGCACGTGTAAATTATGTGACGTACGATATGCATGTCCCGGTAACGATGAACGCGTTTACTGTGCAAATTTACCCGGATATGCAGAATCCCCCGGTGCCACCGAATGTACGCCATGCCCAGAAATTTTACCCAAATATCAACCATATCTTAAAAGCATGTATTATTATCTTGGCGACAATAACGAAAAAGTATCGGTTGATGGCTGTCGTGTGATACTGGAATATAAAAATTATGATCATATACAACGTATTGAGGTAAATTGTTATTATTCCCCAGATGTCGGCGGCTATACAGAAACATCAAAAAGCGACTCTTCCAAATGCATGGCATCTGTTTATTCGTGTGACGCCGGGTATTACTCAACTGTTGGTCGCGACACTTATGAAATCAATGGTGTCACGGTGTCGTATGGTTTTAGACGCTATTGGCAGAACGGGGTTGATAATATACTTAAAAAAGGCAATTGCATACCGGTTGGTTATGGGCATTACCAAATTATTAACGCAAACGGCTATGCATATGAACGCGCGGCATGCTCGATTGGCACGTATACGGCAACGGATACCGCCGCCGCGGAATCGGATTGCATGCCATGCACAAACGCACCGGCAAATGCACACTATACCGCCGCAAATACAACCGATGGCACGCCAAATTGTGAATGGGAATGCGATGATGGGTTCGGTCATACATCCGACGACCGGTGTTTACCATTGTGTCGGATTGGTGACACCGCAATGAATGGCATAAATATATATGCCGAAAAGCACACAAAATACGCCATGGCCGTACCACGCGCAGGTGCGACCTGTTGGATTAACGCCACACGCGACAATGGCGGGAAATTAGTACCGGTGAATTAGTGAACAGTGAATAATGTTTGCCCGCGCATTATATGCGCGACATTTTTTATTTACCCGGATTCCCGCGGTTGCGACAATGACAGCGAAGAGAAAAATCATAAATCAGCAGTCACAAACGCCGTTTAATCCGATTCGTGTGTAAAACACAAATACAGTTGCATGTCGCAGAAATCTAATATTGATTTCTAGTATAAATAGAAACACTTGCGCCGTTATGTCTTTTCTGTAATTTTTTTACTTGTATTCTAAGCAGGGGGGGTACCATGCACAAAGCAATTTGGAATTCATTATCAATTATAGCAGATAATAACGGCATGTCAAATTCTGGCCTTGCGCGGTTTTGTGGATTGGACGCAACAACGTTTAACAAAAGCAAACGGTATTCTAAATATGGCCAGCCA
>JAFUTJ010000020.1 GCA_017471445.1 Alphaproteobacteria bacterium
GGGAAAATATGAACAGTTTTTTGATGATACTTTTATATCATCAGGTAACTCAGTTATATCTGCTTGGGGTAGTTTTTTTACATATAATGGCGAACAATATAGAATTCGTTCTAACATTAACGATTGTCATCGCAATGTATATCTTTATACTAAGAATTATAGTTGCCTGTCACAGATTGCATATAACACAACCAGCCAAGAATACCCGGTTAGATGCACACACTATTTTGTGGCGGGGCCTGGTTACTATCTGTCGTCATATCTTGAAACTTCATCTCATGTTTGGTACAATGGCGTAAAACCATGCACCAACGCGCCGGTAAATGCGCATTATACCGGCCCCGGCACACCGGACAGTCCGGATGGTACGACTAAGGACGCAAACGATTGCCCATGGGAATGCGATGCGGGGTATGGCCACACATCCGATGACCGGTGTTTACCACTGTGTCGGATTGGTGACACCGCAATGAACGGCATAAACATATATGCGGAAAAGCATACCAAATATGCCATGGCGGTTCCACGCGCGGGCGGCGTATGTTGGATTAGTGCAAAACGGGGGCAGGGTGGTAAATTGGTGCCGGTAAATTAGCAACAATATACACCAGTAATTGATAGGGTATTATTTTACCGTATTGATTTTCCTTGACATTTCTGGGGCGTGCATGCATAATTGGCGCGTATAAATTTAATAAACCACAAAGGTAAAACAAAAATGGCAGCGACAAAATCGTTAAAAAAGTCTGAATTAGATGCCAAATGGTATCTGATTGACGCGACGGATTGCACGTTGGGACGTTTGGCGGCATATACGGCAAACATTCTGCGTGGCAAGAACAAGCCGACATGGACACCAAATATGGACTGTGGCGACCATGTTATTATCATTAATGCAGACAAGGTTGCATTATCTGGGCACAAGGCCGAAAAGACAAAATTCTTTTGGCATTCGTTGTGGACCGGTGGCATCAAAGAACGCACATTGGGTCAAATGCGTGATGAAAAACCAACCAAGTTGGTTACAAATGCGGTAAAGCGCATGATGGGACGCCGTACGGCGGTTGCATTGGCCAATAAACGTTTAACAAAACTGCATGTGTATGCCGGTGCAGAACACAAACATGCCGCGCAAAATCCAATCGTTATTGACTTTGCGGGAATGAACCGTAAAAACAAAAGGGGCGAATAATGGCAGAAGCAAAAAAGACCGCGACGAAAACTGCGGCAAAAACAACTGTAAAGAAAGCGGCCCCGGCGAAAAAGACGGTGGCGGCGCGTGGTGCGGTGGCATCTGTGAAATTAACTGGGGCGACATACGCAACCGGTAAGCGTAAGGATTCTGTGGCACGTGTTTATATGATGCCCGGCAAAGGTAATATCACGGTTAACGGTATTGCCATGGCGGAATATTTCCGTCGGCCGGTGTTGCAAATGATTATTGCGCAACCATTCGGTGTTACCAAGCGTGATGGTGCATATGATGTTGTCGCAATTGTGTCTGGTGGTGGTCTGTCGGGCCAGGCGGGCGCGGTAAAACACGGAATTTCCAAGGCGTTGGAACGTGCGGAAAGCGATTTGCGGGCACCGTTAAAGGCGGCCGGGTTCTTGACCCGCGATAGCCGTGTTGTTGAACGTAAACACTATGGTGTGCGCAAGGCACGTCGTTCGACCCAGTTCAGCAAACGTTAAAAAAATGCGCCAATGGCGCATTTTTTTATGAATGATTAATATTTTTGGAATCCCGTTTTTTTATTATTCAACTAACTTGTCGGGAATAATTTCCAAACATAACCACGCGTTCCCATTTCCCCGTTGTGTCATACAAACGATGGCGATTTGCTGGGCGCAGCCAGTTCGCACAGCGCGCGCGAACCGAATGTCGGCCTGCGCAGATGTAAATCGGCAATAAAAAATCCGCCGGTTGGCGGATATATAGTGTGTATAACATACCGTTATGACAGTTTATGTATAACCAAACCACTGCGCAGTTTGGGCTCAAACCACGTTGTTTTTGGTGGCATAATATTGCCGGTATCGGCGATGTCAATAATCTGACGCATTGTCACCGGGTACAGTGCGAATGCCGCAACCATTTCACCGGAATCAACGCGTTTCTGCAATTCGCCCAGACCGCGAATACCACCAACAAAGTCAATACGCTTGCTGGTGCGTAAATCGCCCAGGTTCAGAATTTTATCAAATACCAGATTCGACAACACTGTAACATCCAAAACGCCGATTGGGTCATTATCGTTATACGTTCCGGGCTTTGCGGTTAATGAATACCAATGCCCATTCAGGTACATGCCAAAGTTATGCAATTTTGTTGGCTTATAAATTTCTGTACCCATATCAACAACATCAAATGATTCCGCGACGCGCGCGATAAATTCATCTGATGTTAATCCATTCAGGTCACGTACCACGCGGTTATAGTCAATTACGTGTAATTGGCTTTCTGGGAAAATTACAGCCAAGAAATAATTGTATTCTTCTGCGCCGGTATGGTTCGGATTTTGTTCGCGCTTTTCTGCGCCAACACGTGCCGCCGCCGCCGTACGGTGGTGACCATCGGCCACATACAGTGCCGGGATTTTCGCAAATATTTCGGTAATACGTGCATTTATTGCATCATCGCGAATTGCCCAGAATGTATGTCCAAACCCATCGGGCGCAACAAAGTCATATTCGGGCGCATTATTTTTAACAAACCCAGAAACGATTTCGTTCATTTCCGCAACGTCTGGGTACGCAAAGAACACCGGTTCCAGATTTGCATTCTGAATCCGAACGTGAATCATGCGGTCGTCTTCTTTGTCTTTGCGCGTCAATTCATGTTTTTTTATTTTACCAGTCATATAGTCATCAACATTTGCCGCCGCAACCAATCCATATTGTGTACGTCCATCCATTGTCTGGGCATAGATATAATACATTTCTTTATCGTCTTGACGTAACCAGCCACGTTCTTGCCATAACTTAAAATTTTCAACAGCTTTGTCATATACCGGTTGTGAATGTTCATCGGCAATCGGATCAAAATCAATTTCTGGCTTAATAATGTGCAATAATGATTTTTCACCGGCTTCCATTTTTGCTTCGGCTGAATTCAGAACATCATATGGCCGTGATGCAACCTGTTCGGCGATTCCTTTTGGTGGGCGTACGCCCGCAAATGGTTTTATTTTCATTTTGATACCCCATTTTTTATATTACTTGTGCGTACTGGTATTTTAGGCACTTAATGAATTATATTTCAAGGAAAATAATTCCATCAAAAAAGCAGTGCCCATTGACACTGTTTTATTTATTTAACGACTGTTGCGCCCAAACATACGCGTAAATACATTTGGTTTGTCATAATATTTCATAAGTTTTTTATTTTTTGCAGGCGCGTCTTGTCTTAGTTTGTCTACTAACATTCGCAACCCTTTGCCATGTTTATAATTAAAATTACTAAAAATTTCACAGTGTATATTGTCGTCAGAGGTTACATCATAGTAAAAATGCCCCGTTTCTGCTGATTTTTTACGTATGGAAAAAGATTCACCGGTTTTAATATTTTTGCCTGAAACATCGCTGCTATTTTCTACGATAATTTGTGTGTATTTGTTCTCCGCGATTGCCCGAATTTTGGTAACAACAAAGTTATCGCGTCGTTCCCTTGGTGTGGTCATTTGTTTCCCTTTCTTGTTGTGAAAATCAGTTTATACTAGATTCCTGATACGGTTGCAACACATAAAAAAATAAAACGCACCACATGGGGGCGTTTCAATCTTGGTTGGGGCAGCTGGATTCGAACCAACACTGACGGAGTCAGAGTCCGGAGTTCTACCATTAAACTATGCCCCAATGTGATGGGCATTATACAGGCTTTATTTTTTGTTTGCAATGAATTTTTATAGAGTATTAATTGTTGAAAAATCAACACCTGTAACACGTGAAACATGTAAACGATTCGTGAACGAATTTTATGAAAATGGCATCGTTTATGCCGTTGTGTGTAATATAATTCGCGGAATTTACTTGTTTTTTTTTTTTTTTTGCAAAAAAATCAGGTTGATTTTTAATTCATAGTTGCAATAATAGCAATATATTCTTAACCATGTTTGTATGCGATAAGAATAAAAAATTAAGGAAGGAGTAATAGATGCAAAAACAATTTCATCATTTGATATTGGGAATATCTGTGTTGCCTGCATTGTTGGTGTTACCGGCGTGGGGTGATGGTATTACAAACATTAATGAAGCATACGAAGCGGGAACGAAGATTGTTTATACGGATGGTTCAAAGGTTTCATTAACGTTACCGGAATTAATTATAAATAACAAAACTTGGGTAGATATTAGCGCAACGAATGGTTCCAATATTTATATCGGTGATGAAAATACCCGTATGGTTGACTTAACGGGGACTCGTGGTATTCAGGTTTTTTATGAAGATTCCTTGGTTAATGTAAAATCTGATGGATTAAAAATTAATGCGGTGGATTATGGACTGTTGGCATCTACTGGTACGCTAGGTATAGATGCAAAAAATATAGATATTACGTCGGGCCTGCGTGCGGTACAGGCACAAGCAGGTGCAATAGTTGATGTTGTGGCGGAAACCTTGAATATGAATGATGCAATTCATGGGGTTATCGCATTTGGTGTAAGCAACGTAAACATTGATGCGTCAAAATCCATTGATATAACGTCAACACAAGAAAGTTTATATGTTAGCGGTGATGGTACAAATGTTAATTTGGGTACAAAATCAGGTGCGACAAAAATTATATTGAATGGCGTGAAAGAAGCAGCTGGTGGAGATAGTTTTTATTCAACGGTTTTGGCAGTTGATAAGGGTGTTTTATATCTTGGGAATGAAAAAGCGGATATAACAATTAATGGTGATGAAGATACAACTGTTTGGGCGTTCAAAGGCGGTCAGGTAAATATTAATGGTAAAGATGTTAAAATAAACTCTACGAATTCTTATTCTGTTTGGGCGCAAAACAATACAACAGATGCCAGTAATCCATCGCGTTCAAATTTGTCTACTGTGAATATTGCGGCAGACCGTGTTGATATAACCGCGGTCAAAGGGGCAATTGTTGCAATGAGCCAGGGTGTTATAAATATTTCTGGGGATTCAACAATTTCGGCTAAAGATGCAATTTTGGCACGTGGTGATGCACATGTAACCGTAAATGAATCTGGTAAAAATACGGTTAAAATGGACGGTAATATTGATTTCAATTATCATGATAAAACATCCAAGACGTCAATTGATGCGGTTATTAATGTAACACTGGCTGGGGCGGATTCTTATTGGACGGGTAATACGGTTACCGCATATGATAAACGACCAACAGAAGCCAAATTGAAAATTAGCAATGCAACAATTAACATTAAAGATGGTGCCGTTTGGAATGCCACAACTATCTCAGACAAAACTGGTGACACAAATGGTTACTATTATGTTCCATTAAACAAATTGAATATTAATAATGGTATGGTTAATATCGCAGATACAGACCGTGGTATAACAGTTGATTATGCTAATATCGCAGATGCAACATTTACCGGTGGTATGTTTAATATTGGAAATGAATTGAATGTCGCAGGTGGTACGAATGTATTTGACAGTGATATTTTGGGAAATACATTAACAATTGCAAGTGGGGCGATTGCTAATATTAATGGAAACATTGATGTTAGCACAATCACCCTGGACGGTACAATGGTTGCGGAATTGAATGCCGGGGATGATGCACGTATTACCGCCGAAACGTTTGATGGTAATGGTGAATTGGCGTTAACGTTACGTGGCGATGGTGAATATCGTGTGTTTGGTAATGCCGTATTTGCGTCTGATAATATAAACGTGACCAGTGGTATTTATGATATCGTATGGAACGATGGCAAAGACACAATAACTGCGACATTAAAGTCCATAGAAGATATTGCAAAAGATAATGAATTATCATCAGAATCAGCGCAGATGGTTGTAAACTTGACCAAATCAACATCGGAACAATTGAACGAATTGTCTGTGTTGCTTCAAGAACAATTGGCGTTGGGTAACACGGATACGGTCGAATTGGTTAATGATACGATTAATCCAGAAACAACGTCGGTTGTGCAGTCGGTTACAACATCTGTTCAGAATACGGTTGCGTCGGTTGCGGCGGGTCGTATGGCGTTGCCGACGTTGGGGCGCAGTGGGGGCGATGTTGACATTACTGCACATGGCGCATGGGCCCAGGGTTTATATAATAAATCCAAGATGAATGATGCCTTTGACGGGCACACATGGGGTGTTGCCGCCGGTTATGATTTGACATTAAACAAACATACAACAATTGGTGCCGGTTATGCGTTCAGTCAATCTGATATTGATGCAACCGAACGCGATATTGATATCGACAGTCATACAATATTCGTGTATGGTCAATATAAACCATCGCAATGGTATATCAATACAACATTGAATTATACAATGTCCAAGTATCAAGAATCTGGCGATGTATTGGGGGTTACAGTTGATTCGGATTACGATGTGAATGCGTTCGGTGCGCAGATTATGACGGGTTATGATTTTGCATCGGGTGTAACACCGGAAATCGGCCTGCGTTATCTGCATGTCAGTACCGATGATTATACATCTAGTCTGGGAATTACAAACACCATTGATGATACGAATTTCTTGACCGCGGTGTTGGGAACCAAGTATGTGTTTGATATTCGTGCAAACGATAACCTGATGTTCCGCCCAGAATTGCGTTATGCGGTTAAAATGGACATCATCAGCGATAAAATGGCCGCAACGGTTGCAATGCCGGGGGTTGATGCGTATGCATTGAATGCGGAACGCATGTCGCGGATTGGTAACGAATTCGGTATTGGTTTGGGTGTTGTATATCGTGGATTGAATATGTCTGTTAATTACGAAATTGATGTCCGCGAAGATTATACATCACAAACCGGTATGGTTCGTGCACGGTATAACTTTTAAGAAGTAACACCGGCCCAATGGGCCGGTGTTATTTATGGTATCAATTGATATATACATTGATGTTAACCAAACGGTATACAAAGTAAATAATTAATCAGATTACATTTATATCTTTGATAATGCGCGAACCACAGGTTCGCGCGATATTATTTATGTACATTGTGTATCTGGGCATAAAAATGCAAATGTGAATTTACTTAAAATGTTCTGCGTGTTTTGTGGCAGAAACAGAATACATTTCACGGAATATTGCGTCTGCGGCGGCACGATCATATGGTGCCCCGCCAACAATTCGGCCAGATATATCGGCACCATTTAATACAACGATGCGTGTTGGTAAATTGCCACCATTCGCACAGTCAATAAAGTAATCGTTCGGATCAAAATATTTGCCAAAACAATTGCCATTTGTAACGGCAACATACCCATCGCGTGCCAATTCTGCACAGGTTGGGGCAGATGCGATAATTTCACCACCGGCAACAAAATCGTCGGGGGTGTGTAAAATACCACTGCACCAAACGGGTACATATTTGCCATTAATTGAAACCATTGCGCCGTTGTTCTTGGTTGCGCGTGCGCCAAAACATCCACCATTTAACACGTCGGTGTCATAATCAATGTTTATATTTGCGTGCGCGGCAATTTCGTTACGGCCCATTGGTGCGTCGCCATGTGCGCCATCAATCATTGCGTCAGCGCATATTATTTTCATACCCCAGCAATTATTATTCGCATCCCACATTTCGGTATCAAAACCATTGCCCATGTTTGGGTAACAGTTTTTTGTACTGATTTTGCAAATTGTTGGACGTGACCACCATGGTACAGAAACGGTTGCCGCGTCGGCGACGGTGGTAATTGTTAATAATGTAAATGTAAAATATAATTTGTTTTTCATTTTGTTTTGTGTCCCCCAATTGTTAATTGTTTCCATTATAGTTATAATCCCAAAATCGTAGGCGTCGGCAGGATAACAGAAGACTGGCCGTTGCCTGTTTTAATTGTCTGAAATATGCCAAGGTTGAAATTTACCCTGCCATTTACATCAGTAATAATGTAATTTCCCAACGAATCTGGATTCGCGCAATAGCCCCATCCTGTATCTGCGGCGATTTCCAGATAGAATTTAGAATACAATGTATGTCCAGTTGTGTCGTGCAGACCGTCAACACCATCTTCTGTGTTTTCATTTTCAGATTGTGCGGAATCGCCGGTGCTGGTTTTAGTGGTTATTTTTTCTTTATCAATCCATTGTGCACTGACCCAATATCCGCCCAATGATTCGCATTCAATTGATAATTCTGATGCCATGGCCAGGCGCACTGAATCCATAACGGCGTTTACGTCGGCCAATACGTTAATTGGCACATTATTGTCTGTTTCGGCCATTGATGGGCGTACACATGCCTGCTTGGCGTAATCAACAATTTGTTTATACAGACTGTTATTATAATCCGCGCCCATCATTGAATCGCCCGGTGTATAAGAGCGACATGCATACGGATATTTGTGTGTTGTATTTGATGATGATACGTCACAGATGTCTTTGACAAATTCGGTCAGTGTGCTTAAACAATTTTGGGCGATACGCTGGTCAATAATATCATGCATTGCAATCAATAATTCTTTCAGACCATCTTCGCCGTTACCGTACAGGTTACTGCACGTGTCCATTTTTTCTTGGCACATTTGTTCTGATAATTCCAGGCGCGAACCCAATAATAATTGGTCTTTGACATTGCTAAAATCTTTTAATTGTGCGTTTTGTTCATCATAGCATTGACTGACCACGTCCAGACATTCGTTTTTTACCTGGCGAATGCGGGATTGCTGGCCCTGGTATATTTCGGTGATTGCCTGGCGCATAAATTCATTCCATACATTGTCTGAAATGTCGCGGCATGTGTCCATGCTGTGTTCGGCAAAGGCGCGCCGTCTGTTCAAATCGGCAACAATGTTGCTATTGCGTTGGTTGTTTAATATATCGCCATCCAATGAAATCATATTGCCCAATTGATAAAACTGGGCCGTGTAAATCGGTTCGCCTGTATCATAGTTCAGGTATTTACCCGTTATGTCCAAACAGTGAACATAGTTTGCACCGCACGCGTTGTCGCCTGTCATGTCGGCACGCACATTGGCGATACAGTCATGAATTGGGGTTGCGTTATGATTGTCATAGTTTTCCAATCGTGCGGCGTGCATCTGTTTGCCGGCATCGCGAATTGTTGCATTTGCGGCAACAACTTTCTTGTCCAATGCATTGGACAAAGTTGTACAATCGTTTTCAATATACATGCCGTACGCCGATGCAACCATGTTTAATGCGGAATCAGATCCACACGTTTCACGCACCATTTCCGAACACTGGTTATGAACCGCGTTGTATAACTTTTCCCCGGTCAGGTTTGCAATGCTGGCCCCACCGGCCAGGTCGGTTGTTGCCCATATTGATTTTATGTCGCCGCCAATGTCCAATTTGCCCGCGGTTGATGTTGCGTTTGTTTTTGTGTTGGCCAAAACAGCACTGATACCGCTTAATTCCTTGGCGGCGGCGGATTTGTCACGCGCATATGATTGTGCAATTTCACCATCGGACGCGGATATCATCGCATTAACCTCGGCCGCGGATTTCGTAATCACAGATATGTTCAGGTCGTTAAAGTCCGTTAAACTATCGGCGGTCTGGCTAAGTCTGCGTTCTGTGTTTTGTATTTCGGTCAATCGCGACGAACATACGCACCGGCGGTAACTTTCGTTTTGTTGGGCACAGAATTGGTCCATACATGTAAAGTATGCGTCGCGGCAATCGGTATATTCGGCACCAAATGTTTGGGTTACAATTGGTGTTCCAGATGTGGCGCGCGCAATAATATTTGCATTGGCCGATTTTTGTGTTCGTGATGCAACGCGTGGTGATTTTGTTATTGTAACTGTGCCACGTGTGGCGTTGCGTGGCGTTGCGTGGTTGGTCGTGGTACTGCGTGCGGCGGTACGATTTGTCGTGGCGCGTCCCATTGTGGTGGTGGACATATTGTTTCGTGCCGTTATGTTTTTTGATTTTGTATCGGCACGTGCGTTTGTTGTGGTGATGTTTCTGGTTGGTGATTGTGCGCTGCGCACCGCCGCGGCGATGGCGCCGGTGCAGATAAAAAATACACCAACAAAAGCAAAAATGCGTTTCATACTGTATCACTGTATGGTATCAAAAAAGCACTTAAATAACAAGGGGGAAATACAGTGTACAGGCATAACCTAAATAAAAATGCGGGTCCATGCCCGCGCAATATTTTATGGTGTAAATTGTTAGTTATAGCGTCACGCCGTTGGATTATTCTGCGTCCGGGGTTGGGCGGTTTCGTTCAACGAATGTAATACGACCTTTGTCCAGGTCATATGGGGTCATTTCAACACGGACATGTTCCCCAACATTAACCCAAATACGCGCCTTGCGCATTTTGCCGCATACCGTTGCCAATATTTCATGCCCGTTTTCCAGGCGTACCCGGAACATAGTATTCGGCAATTTGTCGGTAACGGTGCCAGTAAAAACGATAACGTCATCTTTTGACATGTCTTTATTCCTTGTATTTTGCGAAAAATATTTGTCTATAATAATATTGTTCATATGAAAAAATTGCAAGAATTTTTTATTAACTTGTATTGTGTGCGATTTTTTGATAAAATGGGCGATAGTTAATGTAGGTGGATTTTCATGAAAATAAAATTTTTTGCTGGTTTATTAATGATTTTACCATTTGTTGCCAATGGGGCAGAACGTACGCCAGATGCGCGCGTGGGCGTGAATCGTATATCGGTGGGGGCCGGGGTTCGTGCGCCGAATATGAGCATAAATCTGAAAAACAAAACCGCGAATGTTGGAACGGTTATGCCAACGGTGGCGGCGGTAACGGGTAATGCAAATGCGGTTGTGGCGTCGGTTCCAGATACGGAAACGAATACAGAAACGCCAACAACACCAACGGCGCAGCCAACAAATCCAACACCGACCGGTTCGTCAGATTGTCGGGATGCGTATCGCGCATGTATGGACGATTTTTGTCTGCTGGATGAATCAGAGGGGAATCGATGTGCATGTTCGGCAAATATTAACAAGTCAAAGAGTTTGATTTTAGAAATTCAGGCAATTCAGGAAGAAGCAGACAAGTTATACACCGAAGGTGTTGAACGTGAACAATTGGGGGCCAAGGCACGTTTGGTTTTTGGCGAGAGCGAGGCGGCCAAAAAAAGTTCGCGTGCATCTGGGCTTAGCTTTTCAGAATGGTTAAACGGTACATCTGGTTCTGGGGATGGTTTGGGGGCCGATGCAGATATTGGTGAAGGGTTGTATGATATGGCGGCCGATTATTGCTCGGAAATGTTGGATGCGTGTGGGACACGTGCCGAAATGGAAGAGATGTTGTATACGCGTCAGATTGTTTCAGATTGCAAAGGTTTTGAATCGTACTTGGCCGATCAAAAGGTAAACGCGAATGCAAACAAACGTACCGCCGAAGCCGCCGTGCGCAAGGCGCGTTTGGAAATGTTGGATACCACGAATAAATACAATCGTGGCGAATGTCTGTTGGCGTACAAGGCGTGCATTGCCGACAAGGGTGGATGTGGCGCAAATTTTGAGAATTGTTTAGATGTCGACCTGTTGGGGCGGCGTGCAAATGCGTGTGAAAACGTATTGGACCAATGTATGGCGGTTCGTACCCAGGTTCAAGAAGACTGGGTTGATGAATCGACGTATATTTTAACCGAAGCGGCCAAATATGCCGATAAACATATGCGTTCAACATGTTTGGCCCAGATTCAGATGTGTCTGGAAGATGGGTGTTCCACCAGTACAAATTCAGCGTGTTTGACCAATATAAATGTTGCCGCAGGCATATGTCCGATTATTACCGAATGTGATGCCAAAATACCGGGGTTAAAGACGGTTGTTAGTGATAAGTTAGGTTATATGCAGACGCAATTCTGTGAAAATGATATTGATAAGTGTTTGCAAGATAGATGTGGCAAGAATTATACGGCACCAGAATGTGTTGGTAAAAGTGCACAAGAAATTGCTGCGCTGTGTCCACAAAGCATGTTCCCGTCGTGCAAAAACGCCGAGCAGTTTAATATTATTGTAAGTGCAGCATTGTTACAAATGGATTATCAGATGTTGCAGGGATGTCTGAATTACTTTGGCGAACAATTGGGTAATGTGTGTGGGACGGATATGAAATGTCTGCCGAATGATGATACGATTATGACATTGACGGAATTGCCGCGTGATAAAGAAGAACTGGCATCGCGTTTGGCTGAATTGCGTAGCACTGTTCGCAATAATGCCCAGACGGCGGTTAATGAATTCTTTACACAATTTGAAAAAGACAAAACGGTTGCTGCGTGTAAAGACAGTCAGAAGCCTGCGGGCCAAAACAGTCTGGGGGATGTTGTGTTTAACACCGCAAAAATGATTGCGGAAATCGGTGCCGAAAATCGCGCATTGCGTGAATTGGAAACCAAGATTACCGAAATATCAAAACAACAAGATGTTGACCAAGCGCGCGAGTTGTGTTTGAGTACATATAAAGTTGAAGAAGATACCGGCGCAAAAGACAAACCAACAACATATGTAAAGTCTGTATCGTTTGAACCTTCACTGCGTAATTGTCACGTATGTCGTATTCAGCGTGTATGTGAAACAGGTGGTGAATCCAAGGCAACGGGTGCATTAAAGGCGGGGGCAGGCATGATGTCCACGGGTGCGTCTGTTGGAACGATGGTATCACCGGGCTGGGGCACTGCAATTGGTGCGGCGGGTGGCCTGGTTCTGGGTGGTGTTATGGGTGCACTGTCCAGCGGCAAAGAAGATTACTGTCAGGAAGTATCGGCATGTGAAGATATTAATATGTAATGCATGTATGTGCATTACATATTGCGGTATCAATGTTATAAAAAGTTATAATATAATGCTAAGTAGGAGATGGGAATAATGAATAAATTTGCCAGTTCTGTGTGTTATGTGCTGTGTGCAGTGGTGTTGATGACTGGTAATGCTCTTGCTGCGACAAAAAAATCTTCCAAGGGGCAATCGGCAATACAAAATGGTACGTCTGTTCGTACAAAGGTAGAGGCAAATGGCCTCTATGACCAGGCGTGTTATGACGCATACTATGGATGTATGGATCAATTCTGTATCACAGAAAATACCAGTGGGGGCAGTTGTGCCTGTCATGATGATATTACAAAATACGAAACGCAATTGGCCGAAATTCAGGCCACTTTGTTAGAGGCGGAACGTATCCGCAATGAAGAAGTAGAAAAGGTCAAGGCCGGTGCCAATGCCGATATTATATTCGCCGGTAAACGCGAATATGATGAAAATGGTAATGTAAAAAAATTGGATGCATTAGACAATAAATCGGTTGATAAAAAAGAACAACGTCGGCGTGATTTGGCCGCAATATTCGAAAGCGCGTCTTTTGATGACGATGACGAAGATGAAATGGATTTAATTTCTGACCAAACAGGTGCAAAATTATTTGCATCGGCTGAAAAAGTATGTTTGGAACAAATTCCGGATTCGTGTGATAAAGATTCTAAATTTTTGCGGCAATTATATTCACGTCAAATTGTTTCAGATTGCAAGGGGTTGGAAAATAGTCTGAATACAAAACGCGCCCAGGCAGATCAGGAATTGATTGCGGCAAATAATGCGGTGCGCGATGCAATGAAAGAAAGTTTTGATGCCGCCAATAAATACAACCAAGGTGAATGTATGGTTGAATTTAAGAAGTGTATGCAAACGTCTGATGCGTGCGGTTCTGATTGGGGAAATTGTGTCGCGACAATTGCATCTGAAAATATGCAAAATAACAAAGCGGTCAGCACCGCCGGTACCAAGGTTGCAACAGTTGATGTGTATGGTTTTACGCCGTCAACATTGGAAATGTTGGAATCAAAACGCATAATATGTGAACGCGTTTTGGACCAATGTGTTGCGGTACGTGATTTAGTGTGGCCGGCGTTTTTGCGTGAATCGGCCCCAACAATAAAATTGGCCGAACAACGTGCGGAATCAAATGTTCGTCAGTCGTGTTTGGGAAATATTTCCGAATGTATACAAAATGCATGTAAAGATGATATTGTGGGCAAGGGCGTTGATACCATGGATGCGTGTCTGGCCCGACCAGATATGGCACGCAGTTTTTGTAAAGTGGAAATTGACCCGTGTGAACGTATGGAACCGCAAATATGGTCGTATGTTGTTGATAAATTGGCGGCAATGCGTGTCGATGTGTGTACGCAAGAGGTAAAAGATTGCTTTACCGATGAAAATCGTTGTGGCGCGAATTTCCAGAACTGTCTGGGGATGGATTATGATTACATACACGATATTTGCCCAATTGACAAATTGGTTGTGTGCAAAAAGGCAAATCCGAATTTCTCGATGGATGATTTGGATTCAATGTTAATGGGTTTGTATCTGAATATTGACAATTCGGCGATGGAACAGTGTCAGAATATTGTTGATGCCAAAATGACAGAAATTTGTGGCAGTACAACCGATTGTAATCGGTTCGCCGCCGATGATACCATTGGCACAGGCAGTCTGAAACCCCAGAAAGATGGTAGCATTTATCGTGTGACTGGTATGATTTCGTTCGGTTCAATTAAGATGGGAACGGCGTCTGTTAAAACGACCGACGGCGCAGAAAGTTTGGAACCTGGTGAAATTGGTATATCTGATTATTTGGACGAAGTGCGAAATCGATTCAGTTCGGTTGATAACGCCGATGCGATAATTTCTAATATAGAGGCTGAATTAAACAATATCGCCGGTACAATAAATCGTACAATTGAAATGATTGAACAAGACCCAGAAATTCAATTCTGTGTCAATGGTCGTGATTTGTCACAAATAACCGGTAACCGTGGTGACAAGACCACGGGACGTTTCCCGCACCTGTTGAACCAGGTAAAGATGCAAATTGCAATTTCGGCCCTGCGCCAGGCCCAAGATAACTATAACGCAAAATTTAATGCGGCGGTTGCGGATGCAACCAAGGATGCGTCCGCGGATATTGCACAGTATATGTGTCAAAAGATTGCACAAACAGGTGCCACAGCAATCGGACAAGACACGTCGGCTGATGTGGTGTTGACCGCACCATATGCAATATCGTATGATATCAGCGCAGGCTTAAACAATGCAGATTTGACCAAAAACGGTTCTGCAAACAAAACGTATGGGTTTAAAAATAAAAATGGCAGTGGCGGTAACGTGAGTACTGATGTAACCGCAACATTTAATCGTGAATCACGTACATGTCATATTTGTCGCACCATATCCAGCCAGAGTTGTTCAACCAAGGGCGGTAACTGGTTCCGCAAGGCGAATACAGATTGTAAAACAACTACGTCTGAACCAAAGTGCGAAGATGTAAAAATGTAAATATACGGGGCGCGCCCCCGTGTATTCATTACTTGCCATATGTGGCGTAAATTTGATATCATATGCACAAATACAATGTAAAAGGATTCTGAAATGGATACGCCGGATGTCATAGATTTAACACATTTGCAAAATACAAATATTGAAACGATGATTACATCGCTGACCAAGATGTCGATTGATTTTGGATTAAAATTACTGGCGGCTGGTATTATTTTGTCGGCAGGAATGTGGTTGGCCAATAAATTTACACGTCACATTCGTCGTGTTATGGAATATCGTAAGTTGGAACCATCTTTACAGACGTTTTTGGGTTCGTTTGTCAGTATTGTGTCCAAAATATTTGTTATTATCATTGCATTGACCACGGTTGGTGTACAAATGACATCAATTGTTGCGGTTTTAGGGGCGGCGTCTTTGGCGGTTGGTATGGCACTGTCTGGGACATTGCAAAATTTGGCCGGTGGGTTGGTAATACTGTTATTTAAACCGTTCAAGGTTGGCGATACAATTACCACCGCGGCGGGACAATCGGGTGTCGTAAAAAAAATTATGATTTTTACAACCGAATTACATACGTTTGATAACCAGGTTATATTTATGCCAAATGGCGCATTGTCAAATGGTGTTATAACGAATATGTCACGTGAATCGCTGCGTCGCACCGATATTAATGTTGCCATTTCATATGGCGATAATGTTGATGTTGCACGCCGCGCGATTTTAGAATTATTGGCCGCAGATTCACGTGTGTTTAATGATACACCGCCGGTTGTGTTCGTGGCCGGATTAGGGGACTGTGCGGTTAATCTGACGGTGCGATATTGGACATCGTACGCAGATATGTATTCTGTCATGGCAGATTTACAGGAAAGTATTTATAACACATTACCAAAAAAGAAAATACATTTCCCATTTCCCCAGATGGATGTCCACATAACCAAATAAAAGTTGGGGCATTTCACAGGCTGGGTTGCAACATGTTGGATTTGTTTGTATACGATTTGTCGTCGCGCTGTCTATCGTAAATATTCCACGATGCAGTAAATGCCCCATTGATTTATTTCACGGTTAATTCTGTGCCGTTGGAATCAACGTTTATTGTTGCGCCATCACCCAGGTTGGCAGACAAAATCAGGTCTGCGATTTTATCTTCAACGGCGGATGTTATCAGACGCTTTAATGGTCGTGCGCCAAATACCGCGTCATATCCGTGTGTTGCAATCCAATTTATTGCCGCATCGGATACGTTTAATTGCATGTTGCGTTCGGCCATACGCCGCGTCAGATTGTTTAACTGAATCCGTACAATATCCGGCATAACATCAGGTGTCAGTTCATTAAAGAACACGATTTCATCCACACGGTTTATAAATTCTGGTCGAAAATTATGACGTACAGCATCCATATCGGGTAAATTGCTGGTCATTATAATAATCGTGTTTGTAAAGTTCACAACATGACCCATACCGTCTGTTAAACGCCCATCGTCTAATATTTGCAGGAATATATTAAACACGTCTGGGTGTGCCTTTTCAATTTCGTCGAATAACAGCACTTGATACGGGCGGCGACGTACGCTTTCGGTTAAAACACCACCAGCATCATAGCCAACGTATCCCGGGGGTGCCCCAATCAGGCGCGCAACCGAATGTGGTTCCATATATTCACTCATATCAATTCGTGTCATGGCTGTGTCATCGTTAAACAAATAATCAGCCAAAGATTTTGCAACTTCGGTTTTACCAACACCGGTTGGCCCCAAGAACATAAATCCACCAATTGGACGGCGCGGATCACCCAACCCCGCCCGTGAACGTCGAATTGCGCGTGCAACAACGTTTAATGCGGTGTCTTGCCCAACAACACGTTTGCGTAATTGATCTTCGATATTAATTAATTTCCCTTGGTCATTGGTATTCATTTTATCGGCGGGAACACCCGTCCATTTTGATACAACCGTCGCAATATGTTCGGGCAGAACAGTCTTGTATTCGCGGGCATCGGCATTCATTTTTGCAATTTTTTCTTCTAATTTTGGAATTTGACCATATTGCAGTGCAGATGCGCGTTCATAATCACCGCCACGCATTGCGGCGGCAACCGCGGCACGTGCGGCATCTAATTCCGCCATTGCATCCGACAGGGTACGCATCTTGTCCTGTTCGGTGCGCCATTTGGCGGTTAATTCATTAGATTGTGATTCCATATTGGCAATCAAAGATTCTAATTCTGCCAACCGTTTTTGTGATTCGGCGTCTTTTTCTTTCTTTAAAGCCTGTTGTTCAATCTTTAATTGCATCAGGTGTCGGTCAACTTCGTCCAATTGTTCCGGTTTTGATGAAATTTCAATACGCACACGTGCGGCGGCTTCATCAACTAAATCAATTGCCTTGTCCGGTAAAAATCGGTCGGTAATATACCGGTGCGATAATTTTACCGCCGCGACAATTGCCGCATCAGAAATGCGAACCCCGTGATGACCTTCGTATTTTTCTTTTAACCCACGCAGAATTGAAATCGTGTCATCAACCGTTGGTTCGTCAACATAAACGGGTTGGAATCGCCGTGCCAATGCCGGATCTTTTTCAATATATTGACGGTATTCGTCCAGTGTTGTTGCCCCCAGACAGTGTAATTCCCCCCGTGCCAGCATCGGTTTTAACAGGTTACCTGCATCCATTGAACCTTCGCCACGGCCTGCGCCAACCAATGTGTGCAATTCATCAATAAACAATATTATTTGACCGTTTGCTTCTTTGACCGCCTTTAATATTGCTTTCAGGCGTGCCTCGAACTGGCCACGGAACATTGCGCCCGCCATCATTGCGCCCAAATCCAGCGACAGTAATTTTTTATTCTGTAAATTTTCTGGCACATCGCGCGATATTATTCGCGCGGCCAACCCTTCGACAATCGCTGTTTTGCCAACGCCCGGGTTACCAATTAAAACCGGGTTGTTTTTTGTCCGACGCGATAAAACCTGTTCTGTGCGGCGTATTTCTTCGTCGCGCCCAATAACAGGGTCCAATTTCCCATCGGCGGCCAATTTTGTAAAGTCGGTTGTATATTTTTCAATCGCCTGTTGTGGTGTTTCATTCATTTCTTCTGGATTCATTTTTCATCGCCTTTTATAATTATTTTCGTTATCGTATATATAGTCGCAAATGACACTTTTTCAAGGTACCGGAATACAAACCCATGGGGGAAAATATGATTTTTTCAGATAACGATATTGCCCAGATTAAAAATCACGGATTAACGGTTGATGCGGTAAATAAACAAATTGCGGACTTTGTGCACGGATTTGACTTTGCAGACATATTGCGTCCGGCAACCGTTGGTGATGGAATACTGGAACTAAATGCGGATGCGCGAAAACGTTATATTGAAATTTATGATAAATATCGCCATACGCATAATGTTATGACATTTGTTCCGGCATCTGGTGCGGCAACGCGTATGTTTCGCGATATTTATGAATTTATTGAAACCGGTACAATAAACGATATTGCGCGGCAGACATGTGAAAATGTGCATAAATTTGCATTTTATAACGAAATGCGATTACAAAATTCGGCATCTGATATCAATATCGCGGCGGCAATTGTTAATAAATATGGTAATATGCCAAAGGGGCTGATACCGTTTCATAGGTATCCAAACGATATTCGTACAGCGGCGGCAGAACATTTGTACCAATCGGCGCAATATGCGGTGTCTGGTGATGGCAATGTAAATATGCATTTTACCGTGTCGGCGGAACATCGTGCGGCATTTGACGAATTGTTCAATCGCGTTACAAAACGATATTCGGAAAAATTCGGTGTTCGTTATAATATAACCATGTCAGAACAAATGTCATCAACCGACACAATTGCGGTAAATCCGGATAATACACCATTTCGGACAGATACAGGGGCATTATTGTTTCGACCGGCGGGACATGGGGCGTTGATTGTGAACCTGAACAACATTGATGCCGATATTATATTCATTAAAAATATTGATAACGTATGCCATGAATCAAATGCCGCAGATACGTTTGAATATAAATGTGTGTTGGCGGGTGTCTTGCTAGAATACCAAGAAAAGATATTTTCGTATCTTAATGCGCTGGATGCGGGGACGGGCAATATTAATGAAATGTACGCATTTGTAAAAAAAGAATTGGGGATTGATGTAATACCAGATGTGATTGCAATTCGTAAAATATTGAATCGGCCACTGCGGGTTTGTGGCATGGTTCGTAACACCGGTGCGCCGGGCGGTGGGCCGTTTTGGGTACGTAAAATGGGACTGCAAATTGTGGAATCTGCGCAAATTGCGCCTGCGGCACGTCATATAATGAATACAGCAACGCACTTTAATCCGGTGGATTTGGTGTGTGCCACGCGTGATTATATGGGGCATCGGTTTGATTTGTCCAAATTTGTTGATTCAGAAACAGGCTTTATTTCAGAAAAATCTCAAAATGGGCGGCCACTGCGTGCGATGGAACGTCCGGGCCTGTGGAATGGTGCAATGGCCGATTGGAATACGGTCTTTGTTGCGGTGCCCGGAACGACATTTACACCGGTTAAAACAGTTGCCGATTTATTAACCCCGGCGCATTTTGTGGAATAAATAAACAAAAAGTCAAAACATTACTTGACTTTTTTTGTTTTTTGTTATAAATTGAGCCGCAGTTATCAAAGGATTATTAATATGCCACGTGTATGTACAGTTACAGGTAAGAAAACAGAAGTCGGGATGAACGTTTCCCATTCTATGCGCCATACAAAGCGTACATTCTTGCCGAATTTACAAAAATTAAAGTTTCACAGTGATGCGCTGGGGCGTGATTTTGCGTTGCGCATTTCAACGGCGGGTCTGCGCACGTTGACCAAGCATGGCGGGCTGGATGGCTATGTCATGGCAAAGCCGGTATCGCGCCTGACACCGGAAATGGCCGCGATTAAAAAGGCCATTGAAAAGAAAATGGGCAAGTCGGAAAAACCGGTCAAGAAACCTGTGCGTAAACCAACGCGCAGCGCACGTCTGGTTAAAAAGGTTGAAAAACGCACCGTTGCCGCAAAATAAATTTGCGAAAATGGTTTTGGCCCCGTGGCGGAATTGGTAGACGCGCTTGACTCAAAATCAAGTTCTGCAAGGAGTGTCGGTTCGAGTCCGACCAGGGCCACCAGAAATAAAAAACGTCCAAAATTGGACGTTTTTTGTTGTGTGTTAGTGTTGTTACATTTACCACATCCAAAACACCATTGGCACATAGATTTTTTTATTGCCAGTAATATTAAAATTATGCAAAATATTCTTAACACAATTTTGCATTGTGTTGCGGGCTTTACAACCCATCATAGGTGCCCGGCGAAAAAATACGCCGGGGGGTGTTTGTGTAACCAACCTTTTGTATAAAGAGGTTGGGGTGTGGAGAATATATTGAATAATCCACGCAATTCCTATGATTGTTGTAAAACTCCAACCGCTGCGATTTCGCACGGAATTTTTTTATTCGATAAAAAAATAAAGGGGGAAAAATATTATGGCATATAATGCGTATGACAGAAATAGTAATATCGCAAATATATTTTGCATGGGTGTGTGGTTCATGTTCATTATTGGGGGTGGTGTCGGCACGGCCCGTGCCGCAACATGCGATGCGGGGTATACAATGGATGAAACGGATGGTTTATGTAAAATAACATGTTCGCCCGGATATTACGTTAAATCACCTGGGGATAAATGTATTGCCATAAACAACAACTATTCTATTGCGTATGTCGATTCGGAACATACCGTCATTTATGGTGAAACATCGGGCGATAATGTCAAAAGTTGTCCAAATACGATAAAATATTCCGATATGTTTATTGCGTTTAATGCATGGAACCCGCCCGCAGATTTGCATACATCAATAGAAGGTTGCAGAATATTGTTGTATGGTCCGGATGATGGATTTGGACAATATAAGTTATCTTGTGAATATAATCCCGCGACCGGTGATTATGATAAATCTTGTGGTGAATCATATTCGGATACCCGTACATGTATTGCCGGGTATAAGTATCTGGGGAGTAATAGGACTGACACCTGTAAAGCGATGTCCCAGGGTTATTGTAAAATTTCTTGTGGGGATAGTGTTTATGGATGTATGAACCATCGTTGTACGGTTGTTGGATATGGTCGATATTCACCATCTGATGAATTGGGATGGTACAATTGTCCAAATGGTACATATACGACAACGGAAACCGCGGCGGCGGCATCAGATTGCACGCCATGCACAAACGCACCGGCAAATGCACACTATACCGCCGCAAATACAACCGATGGCACACCAAATTGTGAATGGGAATGCGATGCGGGGTTCGGTCATACATCCGACGACCGGTGCTTGCCA
>JAFUTJ010000021.1 GCA_017471445.1 Alphaproteobacteria bacterium
TGGACCAGGCTCGCCGTCTTTTCCGTCCTTGCCGTCTACTCCGTCTTTACCATCCTTACCAGGTTCACCTGGGTCACCTTTTTCACCCTGGATACCCTGCGGACCTTGTGGACCAACTTCGCCAGGGTCACCCTTTTCACCTTGGATGCCTTGCGGACCCTGTGGGCCTTGTGGACCGGGTTCACCGTCTTTCCCGTCCTTGCCGTCTACTCCGTCTTTACCATCCTTACCAGGTTCACCGGGATCGCCCTTTTCACCTTGGATACCTTGCGGACCTTGTGGCCCCTGTGGACCGGGCTCGCCGTCTTTCCCGTCCTTGCCGTCTACTCCGTCTTTACCAGGTTCGCCTTTGTCACCCTTTTCGCCCTGGATGCCTTGCGGACCCTGTGGTCCCTGCGGGCCAACTTCACCTGGGTCACCTTTGTCACCTTTTTCACCGGCATCGCCCTTGTCTCCTTTTTCACCTTTTATGTAAATCAGGAATTTTACTATTGTGCAATCTGCTGGGTCCGCCTGTTCCGCACACCAGATATCGTATGCAGAATCACCGTCCTTGCCATCTACTCCGTCTTTACCATCCTTACCAGGTTCGCCTTTGTCGCCCTTTTCACCTTGGATACCCTGCGGACCTTGTGGACCAACATCGCCAGGGTCACCCTTTTCACCTTGGATGCCTTGCGGCCCCTGTGGGCCAACTTCACCTGGGTCACCTTTATCACCCTTGTCACCCTTTGGACCAGGCTCGCCGTCTTTTCCGTCCTTGCCGTCTACTCCGTCTTTACCATCCTTACCAGGTTCACCTGGGTCACCTTTTTCACCCTGGATACCCTGCGGACCTTGTGGACCAACTTCACCTGGGTCGCCCTTATCACCCTTGTCACCCTTTGGACCAGGTTCGCCGGGGTCACCTTTTTCACCCTGTGGACCCTGTGGGCCCTGTGGGCCAGGTTCGCCGTCCTTTCCGTCCTTGCCATCTACTCCATCTTTACCATCTTTACCAGGTTCACCAGGGTCACCTTTTTCTCCCTGGATACCCTGTGGACCTTGTGGACCAACTTCACCTGGGTCGCCTTTATCGCCCTTTGGACCAGGTTCACCCTTTTCACCGTGAATTGTCTCCAAAAATTCTAGAGTTGAACCGATATTCCCGGCATCTATCCACAATTCATAGACAGACTTACCATCTTTACCGTCCTTACCGTCCTTGCCGTCTTTCCCATCTTTACCGTCTGCCCCAGGTTCGCCGTCTGTTCCATCCGCGCCTTTCATCGCATAATAGTAATCTGACGAACCGCAATTCGCTATCTCAGGATGTTCTTCACACCATTGCTCTATCGCCGATTTGCCATCTCTGCCATCTCTACCGTCTCTACCGTCTTTACCGTCTGCGCCATCTTTTCCATCTTTACCGCGCAGTGCGTTCAAATTAATCAATATCCGCCATTCTATTTCGCCACGATACCGCCAATAGACAGAGGTTTCGTCTGATTCAAACTCAACCTCTCGCCCGTCGGCACCATCATGCCCATCGGCAATTTTTAAGCGGTCCGCCAAACATTCAACTTCTAATTGAATTTCGTCATCTTCAACGTATACACAATCGCCACCACGCAACGTATTCGGATTCATTTCATTTACCGTCTTGAATAAATTATCAACCTGAATACGCAATTCTGATAATAATTCTGGATCAGGCCCAGCACCACCCCCATCGCCACCGCTGGGGAATGTTTGCATTGGCGATGGTCTGATAATCTTTGATGTCGAACCGGTCATGCCACCAAAACTGGGGCTGAAACTGAAACGGGAATCGGTGGCGGTTGTATGTGTGTTTCCCGTCGCGGTTGTTGTCCCCCCAGTACGCGTTGTGCCACCCGTCGGCATGGCCCGCGTAGCCGTTAATGCACGTGTTGTTGTTGGCGAAACCCGAATCGTTCCACCACGAACCGAAACCGTTGGTGTATCCGCCCAAGCCGACGAAATTCCCCCAATGCCGCCGCCCAGCAACATGAACAAATACGTAAAAAAACGCAGAAACATTATATTTCCCTCTTTTCCAAAAATACCTTTCTGGGACATTGTAACAAAAAACATCATTGCGGGTAAAGCACAAAAACGAATGATTTCACAAGAATAAGAAAAAATCCCGGCGAACCGGGATGTTAATCGTCGACATCTGGCGCATTGGCAACATTTCGCGTCATATTTATAAACTTTTCCGTGCGTGCTGCGACCAATTTACTGACCGGTACTTTTTGCAGTGCGACAATGCAATCCGCCACCGACGTGGCCAATAATTCCATGGTTGTTTGCCAATCGGTATGCGCACCACCCGATGGTTCTGCAATAATTGCATCAATCACGCCCATATTGGCCATATCGCGCGCCGTTAATTTCATTGCGGCGGCCGCCGTTGCACGATAATTATTGTCACGCCACAAAATACTGGCACACGATTCCGGTGCGATTACGGAATAAATCGCATTTTCTAACATTAATACCCGGTCGCCCGTTCCAATTGCAATCGCACCACCAGAACCGCCCTGGCCAACATTAACGGCAACATATGGTGTTTTGACAGACAATCCCGCCGCAATAGATGACGCAACCGCCTGGGACTGGCCCCGTTCTTCGCCTTCGCGACCGGCAAATGCCCCCGCCGTATCAAACAGTGATATTATCGGCAAATTAAACTTCTCGGCTAATTTCATCATACGTATCGCCTTGCGATAGCCATCAGGATTCACCATTCCAAAGCGATGCTTTTGACGGGTTTCAATGGTGCGTCCTTGTTCTTGACCAATTATAACGACCGGAATTCCGCGCCAGAAACCAATACCACTGCCCATGGCGGTGTCTTCGGCAAATGTACGATCCCCGGCCAGATATGTCCAATCATCAACAATTCCGTTTATATAATCCAAAAAGTGCGGACGATTTTCATGTCGCGCCAACAACACTTTATCATAGGCATCGTTTTCACCCATTCCGCGTATCTTTTTTGTCGCGTCATATTCCGGTGTCACAACATTAATTGTTTTTGGTTCGCGCCGCCGCCGCGTCAATACAGCCAATACACGAACCAAAGTATCATGTAATTCAGATCGCGCGGCAACAATATCAACCATGCCGTGTTCGTATAAATATTCTGCGGTTTGGAAATTAGACGGCAATTTTTCGCGAATATTTTGTTCTATAACACGCCGCCCTGCGAATCCGATACGTGCACCGCGTTCTGCAATATGTATATCACCCAACATCGCGAATGATGCCGTCACCCCACCATACGTTGGATCGGTCAGCAATACAATATACGGAATTCGATTTTCATGTAATTTGTTTACCGCAACGGTTGTACGCGCCATTTGCATCAGTGACAGTATGTTTTCTTGCATTCTGGCACCGCCACTGCTGGTGACCATGATAAACGGACGACGCGTTTCAATCGCGTGTTCTATACTGGCAACGATTGCATCACCCGCCGTGCGTCCCATAGACCCCATAATAAAATCGCCATTTAATACACAAACAGTGGATTCAATGCCACCAATTACACCATCGGCGGTGGTAACCGCCTCGGTACAACCTGTGTCGGCACGTGCCGCGGCCAGACGTTCGCGATATGGCACCCGGTCGGTAAAATTCAACGGGTCGTCGGCCAGTGTTGGCAACGGAATCTTTTCCCACGTATTATCATCAAACAGCAAATCAAACCGTTGCTTTGGCGTCATAATAAAGGTGCGCCCACACCGCGGACATATGTATAAATTGTCTTTATAATCCCGGTAATACACCAGGTTATTGCACGCCTCGCACTTAATCCACATCAGGCGACGAACGCGGTCATAGCGTTCACGATTTTTATTTGTTATACCAGATTTCTTACCAAATAACATTCGTCTTAGCCATTCATCTTTTTGGTTAATTCGCGACTGGGCTTGAACAAAATGGTCGTGCTGGCCGGCAGATGCATCGGCATGCCCGTACACGGATTATACCCAATTTTTGTTGCGCGTGCACGTGGTTGGAATGTGCCAAACCCACGAATTTCAATACGATCGCCACGCGCCACAGATTCAATCATGTGGTCGGCCACAGTATCCAATATTGCCGCCGCATCTGCCGCGCGCATACGTTTAAACTTTACTTGCATTGAACGAACGATATCTGAACGCTTCATAATAAAATCCTTTCTTTCACATGATGTAATTATTATACATTAACCGATTTTATCAAGAACAAATTAAAAAACCAATGGAAAATCACGGATGTCCATCGGCACACCATCGCGGTCTGGGTCCCATTGATATTTTTCCATATCAACCGTTTTGTCCGGACGAAACATTACCCCTTCGGCCCGTAAATCATCATACTGTTGCGCGGCAAACCCAGGACACAACGAACCATCTTTGAATACAACACGGTGCCATGGCAAATGCCAACTGTTCTTGTTATTTGATGCATAGCCGACAAAACGCGCCATACGGGGTCGCCCAATCATACGCGCGATTTGCCCAAATGTTGCAACGCGCCCGACGGGTATTTTTGCAACAATATCATAAACTTGGTCATTAAAAGATTTCATAACGTATTATATTATTATGTCGTCACACGTTTTTTGCAAGCACAGAATGTGACTTGGTTGATGATTGATAATTGTTGGTGGTTGGTAAAAAGAGTTCAGTTAGAATATTTCTGGTTTAAGATTTTTATTCCGCCTTGCTTTATTCCCATCGCACCGGCGAAACGGCCCCTGCAAAATTCGTCAGATTTTTGTGGGGTGCCGGGCTGGGGCCAGTTTTCGTTACACAATGTGACGAAAATTTGCTGCGCAGTACGTTCGCGCGGAACGCGCGAACTGGACACCACCATGCAACGGTATGACGACATTACAGAACGCAAAGCACCACACACAAAATCACAAATCAGAAATTAAAAACGGGGCGCATGCCCCGTGTCTGATATATTACACTATAACTATGGTACTACCCTAGTAGGTAGCGTAATTGTTGTAAGGTCTGCTGGTATTACGTCCACTACTCCGGTTGAAGTGATTCCCAAGTTCGAGCGCAACGTAGTTAATACACTTGAATTTGCTAAGTCACCTGCGGTCAAGGCATTGGTTGCTGTTGTTTTTACCGTCGTAAATGCTGAATTGTTGTTCAGACTGTCCGTTAAGTTGTTCGTTGTAACAACCGCGGTTGGCAACACAGAATCCGACAAACGACCATTGGTCAATGTCGCAACGTTTTTACCATTGAATGCGGTGTCAAACTTGGTTGTAAAATTGCCTGTTGTTACCAAACCACCGGTAAAGTCGTCACTTAAATCATTGGCAGTTAATTTACGCACCGCACCATTGGACACCAGACCTTTCAATGCCGTAAAGTTACTGTCGCCAGACGATATGTATTTACCAGTCAATTTACCGGCAATCAGGTCTGAACTAATCTGACCGTTACTGATAAATCCTTCTTTCAGTAACTTAACAGTAGCTGTGCTATCGACATCTACCACATTACGTAATTTGTCCTTGTCCAGTTTGCCAGATGATAGCAACCCGTCACGCAACACGCTAAAATCTGGTGGCATTACCGCCGGTTTAATCAGGTTGCCATCAAACAAATCTGTCCGTTGGACAACGGTGTCCGGTACCTTTGTTAGAAACTCTCCCTGCAACCGCGCTACCAATTTGTCTGTGGAAATATCACCTTCTTTGACCAATCCACTCAAACGCCCATTTGAATCTTTCAGACCGCTGACATCCAACGCCGTAATACGATTATCTAAATCAGTATTGGTTGCGAAATTACGCGAATTTAATTCCTGCGACAACCTTTCTTGGTTTATAAACTTGTTGCCTAATCTGGTTGCCAATTCATTGCCGTCCAGTGTTGCAATACTGTTGGTTAATTCGGTCTTGGTCGCAAAGTTTTTGTTGTTCAACGTATCTTCGGAAACATATTTACGTGACGTTAATTCGTTGCGCAGTACCGTTGGCGTCACAAATTTATCGCCCAAACGTCGAACTAATTCGTTTTCATCCAACGCGGCAATACCACTGTTAACATCAGATGTTGTCGCATAGTTTTTCAGTTCAGAGGTTAATTCTGTCGGTGTAACAATACGATTCCCCAGGTTTTTAACCAATGTGTCCGGGTTAACCGCAACGGTCAAATCATCTCTTGTGGCGACCCTGACCATACGACTGTCCAGGTCACCCGATGTAACATAGTCTTTTAACACGCCTTTTTCTTGAATTGCCGCGGTAATTTTATCGGATGAAATCGCCGTTGCAACCTTGGAATCAACATCGTCCGTTTTGGCAAAGCCCGCCCTTACCAATTTTTGACTCAACGCGTTTTCCGTCGTAGCCGCAGCAATATCGCCCGACATACGGTCCAATGTCGCATAGTTTGTCAATTTGTTTTCAACATCCGACAGTGTTGCGCGTTCTGCCAACCCGGCGTTTAATTGTTCTGCGGTTGCGAATGTTGCCAATTTTGCAGACAATTTGTGTTCCAGTTTATCTGCGGAAACTTCTTCGGCGACCCGTGTTTCAACCGCTGCAACTTTGGATTCAACCGCCGCCACTTTGGCGTCTGCGGCACTTTCCGTAACCAACCCCATCGTATTAACAATTTCTTTGACCGACGCACTGTCGATTGGCGCAACCTCTACCCGCTTGATATCGTTGCCCAGTGTTTCGGCTTTTTTTTGCATATTCAGAATAACAGCGCTTTCTTGCAACCTTTGCGCAAAAACATCTTTATCTTGTATGTCATTCTTTAATTTTTCAATTTCCGCTTCTTTGGCCGAAACCCTATTTTTAAGGTCGTCAATTGTGGCCATTGCCGAATTTAATTCTGCGGATTGTTTTTCAATTTTATTTTGCAAATCCTGGGTATCGGCCAACGCTGCATTTTTTGACTCCACCTCATCCTGTAACATAACAATTGTATCGTGCAATTCCTGCAATTGTTTATTAATTGCGTCGGTTGCATCAACCCAATCCTTGCCCACCTGGGCCGTGGTGTTATTATTGGTTGTTGTACCCGTGTTCGCCGTGCCAGATGTACCCTTTATCCGACCAATCCCAACCCCCTTGGTTGTACCAACACGCGCATCCGTACCAGATGTTGTTACAGACGGGGTTGCAACCGATGGTTGTGATGTGCCCGAATTATTAATTTTAACCGAACTGGCCCGGACAGTTGGCGTCGCCGCCATAACAGGCATCGCGCACAGCATCGCAATCACAGAAATTCCGATTTTCTTGGACATGGGGATTCTCCTTTTGTTTTCCCTGCTACATATACATATGGTATTATTCCAAAAATCGTCACCCAGCGCAAGTGGTTAATTTTTTATAATTTTTTTGGAAAAATAATCTATAAAAATTTGCAATCGTCAAAGACGAATGGCGGAGATGGAGGGATTTGAACCCCCGATACGGTTTCCCGTATACACGATTTCGAGTCGCGCGCATTCAACCGCTCTGCCACATCTCCGAAACATTATGGGCGTGATTATACATTCATTAGAATTGTTTTGCAAGGGGTTTATGCCGCGGGCATTATACATCAAAATCATAGTTCTTGATTGAACGCACGATTGCATTTACCAGTTTTGTTTGATGCGCGTCTGATTTTAATAATTTTTCTTCACCTGCGTTGGACAAATGGCCCAATTCAATCAGTGCACTGGGCACCGACGACCGTAAAACCGCAAACGGCGCATGGCGAACGTTGGCACCGGGCTGCTGGTCAATTCCTGCGCGGCGAAATGCACGAACGCACGCGGTGGCGTATTCTTCACTCATTTCCGCAACGGCATGTTGCTGTAACGAAGACAAGGCAATGCGAATATCTTTGGAAAATTGTTCAAACCCATTAACGTCAATCTTGTCGGCGGCATTTTCCGTTTCGGCCAGTTTTTGCGCCTCTTCATCCGATGCCTTTTCAGATAATGTATAAACCGAAAAGCCCTTCATCGTACGACTGGGGTTTGCGTTGGCATGCAATGATATAAATAAATCAGCATGCCGCTTTTCACCAATGGCCGCACGGTCCGCCAATTTCAGATATATATCATCACTGCGCGTCAGGTATGTCTTGAACCCATCTGCGTCCAGTTTTGTTTTTAACTTTTTCGCAACGGACAAAACAACCGTTTTTTCCTTGGTTCCGCCCTTGCCTATGCACCCGGGGTCTTTACCACCATGACCGGCATCAATAACAATTGTATATTTACGCGACGACGATGTTTTCGTTTCCCCAGCATTCACCGACGCCGATGCCGCGACCGTTGCCGCAGATGTACCCGCCATGAAATCCAGCACCAGACGATAACCATTGTCACCATTTGGTTCCAGAATCATGATTTGCGATTTTTGTATTTCGGCAATTGGCTTGCGTAAATCGGCCACGATTTGCAGACGGTCGCCACTTTGCACCTGGCTTACATTCTTAATTAATGTCCCCGATGCCAGTGTTGGTTTTATACCCGAATTTGCAGGCATGTTGGAAACGGTAACCACTAACTGATTTTCCGGGTATGACAATGAATACGATGGACGCGATTCCGTTTCTATTACCAAGCGCGTACGTCCGCCCGGCTGAACCCCGGTGCGCAGCGACAATAATGAATTACGTGCCGCAAACGCAATCCGCGGCACCATCGCCACACACGCCGCACCGAAACCGGTTATCTGTAAAAGTGTTCGCCGTGAAATCCGTATCATTGTCTGCGTATTATACCAAATAATACGAATATTTACAAAGCAAATTTATTCAATACCTTTTCGCAAAAACGACGCATCAACGGAACGTATACCAAACCAACCACAAACCACTGCGGAATTTGGCGGCAAATTGGAACTGGTGCTTGCTAATGGTCGCATAACCTACCAATCTTGCGGTTTTTTTATTATTTGTCCGTCCGCTGTAGATACACAATCATTCAACTGACAGTTTTTTAAGCGATTTGGACTAATCCTGCCGATATAGGTAGAGTTGTCACGCAGCACTTTGAATGATACCGCTTTCCTGTCTATATATAACCCAACGCTTTTATTGCATACAGATGTCGTAATTTTTACCGCGGTTGCCATATCTGAATCATTAGAAAATAACATAGCGATATCAAATTTATCTTGAAATGCATCTGCGACCATGTGAACGGCCAAATTTACATCTGTACCTTTTTCTTCGGTTTTCATAACATCCAGTGGTACTATTTTACCATTTATCCAATCTTTTGCAGATGGCATTTTGGTTTGATGAACGGAAAAATAGCCTTCTTCTATTTGGATTTTTGGGTCTGCAGACAGTGCAGAAAGATATAGTTTCTGACGATTTGTTCGTGATGCATCGCCAACGGTGGAATTGACTAATGCAGTGAAATATTTAACTGTAATTAATTCTTGGTCGGGTTTTAGATATGACTCGCATAGTTTTACCAAATCAAGCCACTTACAGTCTGTGCCCTTTAAACAGCTATAGAATAAATTAAAACCATCTATATACGCGATAACGCGTTTTTTTTGTCATTGTGCCTCACAAAAATACAGGGGGGGGTACTGATACCCCCCTTATCGCTACAGACTAGCCATAGCGAGGTTTTACAATCAGTATTATAACAGTTTTGTCAACAAAAGTCAACAAAAACCCTAAACAGCCGAAACCGTGCCGAAAGACAAGCACAAACTAATTCGTTGAAACTTGAGCAAAATCAACGACTTGCAAACAACTGGCGCACCCAGCAGGATTCGAACCTGCAATCTCCGGCTTCGGAGGCCGACGCATTATCCAGTTGTGCTATGGGTGCATATTTGTGCAATATTATAATTCTGGGATGATAAAAATCAAATAAAATAAATAAAGATTCTTGTGTTTTATGCAATTTTTGATTTAAGTATTATCAAACAATCAAATAATGGATTCACAAATGAGCAGACCGATAATCGTTATTCCAATGTTGGCAATGGCCGCATGCAACAGCGTTAATATAAAAACACATTCACTGGATACAACCCAGACATTTTATGTTGATCGTGGTGGCTATCAAATGCAACACGAAATTAAAAACGTTTTGGAATCACGCGGATATTCTGTGACGGTTGGTCACAAAAGACAAACCACTAACACAACCTATATCGTATCAGAAAACCCTCAATCTGTTATATCAACATCAGACATTGGGAAATCGCGATACATCGTTCAGATATCAGAAGGCACGACGCGCTTTATGCCGGTGTGGTGTGCACTGAATGGTTTCTGGTGGTGGCGTTTTAATGTATCAATTTCAGACAATGTTACCGGCCAGGAATTATTGGGTTGGGCGGGACGCGGATGCGCCAACAGTTCGTTGCAAAAACTGAATGACATACTGGACAAAATGGAAATGTAAGTCTGTTGACAATCCTAAGCCCAATACACGTTGGATTCATGGGATTTGTACAGATTTCACAGAATCAACCCAAGTAATTATATTGCCACTTGAAAATCTGTAAAAAACACTTATATTTAGAATCACTATGTCAGAATATATATTACCACATCGTGAACTTGTTATTCATCCCGGATTAACCGTGCCATTGTACGTTGACAATCCGGTATCGGTTGAATGTATCGAAGCGGCAATTGCCGGGTCGCGTCGTCTGGTCTTGGTGGCCCAGCACGGATGGAATTACCCCACTGCCCCCGAACATATTTACGAAATTGGCACAATTGGCAACATTGCGCAAATCTTTCGCATGCCCGATGGTGCGATTCATGCAACGGTTCAGACAACCGATGCGGTATCATTAAGTGATGTTACGGTTGAAAATGGCCTGTTCCGCGGAAATACAACCCCAATTGCAACAATGGACGATTCCGAGTTTGACCAGACACTGGCACTGCGCGATAAAATTGCCGAAAACCTGCAACTGCTGTCAATCAGCCGTCGACTGAAACTGGAAAAGTTGCGCACGATTGTAAATGACTATCCGATGCCTGCATTTATTGATTCTGTAATTCAGTTCGCAAATATTGACACAGATGTCGCCGTACGTATATTGGGCACACCGTCATGGCGTGAAAAGCTGATTATTATGTTGGAACAGATAAATTTAATGCTGGCAACATCCCGGATAGAAGATTCAATCAATCGCCGTATTCATCAGCAAATGGAAAACGGTCGCCGTGACGCTTTCTTGCAGGAAAAATTACGGGCGATTCAACACGAAATGGGTCAAGATAGCGAAGAAATGGATTCTGAAAACATGCGCAAACGTATTGATTCCGCGCCAATTCCAGATGCAGTTCGCGAGAAAGCAATGTCTGAATGGCGTCGCATGCGCAGTCTGTCGCCAATGTCAAACGAAGGTGCGTTATTGAAAACATATCTGGATGAATTATTGTCTATGCCATGGAAGCCATCATCGACACCAACAATTGACCTGAATACAGCGCGGGACATATTAAACGCCAACCACAGCGGTATGGATGGCGTCAAAGAACGCGTTATGGAACATATTGCAGTTATGAAAAAGACCGGAACCAACCGGGGCAGTATTTTGTGTCTGGTCGGGGCACCGGGTGTGGGTAAAACATCGCTGTGCAAATCAATTGCGGATGCGCTGTCACGGCCATACGTGCGGATATCGTTGGGTGGTATTTCTGACGAAGCACACTTTCGCGGCCACCGTAAAACATACATAGGTTCCCAACCGGGACGTATAATGGACGCATTAAAACGTTGCCGTGCGAATAATCCAGTAATTGTATTGGACGAAATTGATAAAATGGGGCGCGATTGGCGTGGCGACCCAGAATCGGCATTACTGGAAATATTAGACCCAGAACAAAACAAGACATTCCGCGACCATTATTTAGAGGTGGACTTTGACCTGTCCAATGTTTTATTCATTGCGACGGCAAATGGTCTGAATATGTCAAATGCATTAAAAGACCGTATGGAAATTATTGAAATTCCAGGCTATACCGTCGCAGACAAGATAAAAATCGCGCGCGAACATTTGATTGCCCGTGCGGCATCTGACACAGGTTGGAACATAGACAATATTATAATCGGCGACGATGCAATACAACATTTGATTGAAAACAATACGTCCGAATCGGGGGTGCGCCAGTTACAGCGTGAAATAACCGCGATATTGCGGCGTGCATTATTGGAAAACAACGGCGAAGATGTTCGCACCGAATTTACCATTGATGTGATTAATCGACTGTTACGTAACCGCAATAATGGTATGGCCGCAAAGAAAATAGGTTTTGGGGTACGTGCATGAAACAAAAGTTAACCCCTGTTACATTTATGTATAATGGCGAAACACAAACGGTTTTGGTTAATTCAGAAACATTTAACGACATTGAATTGTATAATTCTGTTATGACAAACGCGACAAAGTTTGATGTTCGCAATGCAACATTGCCCCCGGAAAATGGCGATACACGTGCGCGCTTTATAACAATGGCCACATCGCACGATTGTAATATTCTATGTATCAAGAAACGTCTGCGGAATGTTTCGGACGATTTAACAATCGCAAATGGATTGCAATATACGTGTATTATTATGAATGGTAATTTACAGAAAACACATAACATAATACGTGGCACGGTTGCCGAAATGTTTTATGAATTATTTAATCGGGGGCATAGAAAATGATATTTGCGGTAAATACATCTGGGGCCGGAATTGAATTTGTATTGGGCGAACACTACAAATCAATTATTCCGGAAAAACAGTCAACCGCATTACCGGCGGCGGCGAACGAATTTATTGCTGAATGTGGCATCACGTGGGGCGATATAACCGCAATTGCGGTTGTTGTCGGCCCAGGCAGTTTTACCGGTATTCGCCTGGGGATTGCGTTTGTTAAAGGTATTGCAATTGGTCTGAATATACCGGTTATACCGGTCAATGCGTTTGAACTGTACCTGGCCGATACGCCGGATGCATTTGTCGCAATAGAATCTGGCCGTGGCGACTTTTTTGTTGGTGCGGCAAATTTACCACCCCAGACAATGGACATTGATGAATTGGAATCGCGCCAGATGGCATGGCCGCGCACGGTTGGACACAGACCTTTTAACATGATGCACATAACACAAATTGCCGAAGAAAAATTGGCCACCGGTGGTATTGAACCTGTAATGCCAATGTATTTACGGAAAAGTTATGCCGAAGAAAAAAAGGAACCAAGTAATGATAATAAAAAATATTAAGCACCAAATACAACAGCGTCGTGACAAAATGGTATTTCATGATAATCTGATAAACTTGGTTACAGCATATCATACGAAAATTACACGTACCCAGAATGATTTTGTTGATTGCAAACTTATTGAATATCGCATAAATCACAGCGATTTTGACTTACGGGTTCGTGGTACGTATTATGAAGATAATTATTACACAGACGAATCCAATTCGTATGAATTTGTGTTACAAAATAAATCTATGCCATTGTTGCCACATATGGCGCATGAGTTAGACAATAATTTCGCAGTAAAATTGTATACGCGCATGGCACAGCTGTTTCGGGGAAATATACAAAATGTCACAAATGCTAGATAACTTAGCACGAATACATGCCGCATGCTTTCCGCACAAGCCATGGACAGCAAATGATTTTTCTGAATTGAAAAAATCTGGGTGTGACATTGTTTCATCAAACAATGGATTTATTGTTTATCGCATTGTATGCGACGAATGTGAATTAATATCAATCGGTGTTATGCCGGATTCACGACGAATGGGATTGGGTATAACGATGTTGGAAATAATGACGCGTGATGCCATGTCGCGTGGCGTAAAAAAAATATTCTTGGACGTTGCCGAAAATAACGATGCCGCCCGTAAACTATATACCGCATACGGATTTACGGAAATTGGCCGCCGCCCAAAGTACTATACCGACGCAGATGCTATTTTAATGGAAAAATGTATTTAACCCCTGTCCACAATCGTGTGTTATACGCTATTTCCCTAGCATTGCCAACATAAAGTCATCTAAATCCCCATCCAATACCGCATCAGAATCTGTTTTTTCTGTCCCTGTACGAACATCTTTGACCAATCGGTACGGATACAGGACATAGTTTCGGATTTGACTGCCCCACTCTATCTTTTTTTGTGCAGCACGGGCACTGTCTTCGGCGGCGGCACGTTTTTGCATTTCCAATTCATACAAACGCGACCGCAACATTTTCATCGCCATATCTTTGTTCTGAAATTGCGAGCGTTCGTTTTGGCATGTAACAACAATGCCGGTTGGAATATGTGTTATACGAATGGCAGAATCCGTCTTGTTTACATGTTGCCCGCCCGCACCTGATGACCGGTACGTATCAATTCGCAAATCTTTATCATTAATTTCGATTTCAATACTGTCGTCAATGTCGGGCCAAACATCAACAGACGCAAAACTGGTTTGGCGTTTACCGTTGGCATTAAACGGCGAAATTCGCACCAACCGATGCACCCCAATTTCATTTTTCAGCCACCCATACGCCCGCACCCCAGATATACGATATGTAATATTTTTTATACCGGCGGTGTCGCCTGGGTGTTCTTCGACAACATCGCATACAAATCCGTGACGTTCGGCCCACCGCATATACATACGCGATAACATCTGGGCCCAATCTTGCGCCTCGGTCCCGCCGGCACCGGCCTGAATAAATAAAAATGCACCACTATCATCCGCCGGATCAGAAAACAGTGTTACCAATTTTGCACGATGTGCCATATTACCCAATTTTTCAATCGCCGCAATAACGTCTGAATCATCTGGTGCCAATTCATATAACTCTTTCAGGTTGTTATATTCTGATTCCAATAAATTCAGTTCATTTAACGACTTTTCCATCACAGATTTTTTCTGCAACAGGGTCCGCGCGGCATCTGGATTATTCCACAGGTCAGGATTGTTCGTCTGAACATTTAACGCAGCAATATCGGAACGTAATTTTTCCGGGTCAAAGGAACCCCCTTAACGATTTAATATCGTTATCGGCGGTAATTAATATTTCATTTGGTGTAATCATACGTCAGATTTTAATGTCCAAAACCCAGAATGTCAAATACGTACGATAAATCGCGTTTGCCTTTTGATAGGTTTTATGATAGAATGTTATACGTTAACGAGAGGGAATATTCCATGAACACAAAAATATTCGCGGTCAGTCTGGCGGTAATCTGTGCTTTTGGTGCCGATGCATCGGCGGTGTCGGCGGGGACTGTTTCGGCACCTGATAACGCACGCACGGTAACGGTTACAAACGTAACCCCCAGTGGGGCCCGCGGAAACCAAGGCTTGGCCAATGCGTACAAGGCCAATCAACGCAATACATATTTCATGGTAACCCAGCCGGATGTTGATTCGGCGTGTCGTGACAAGATTTATAAATGCCTGTCGGATTATTGTGGCGATGTGGCCGTCGTTCCGGGTCAACGGTCGGGCCGCTGTCAATATGTAACAGAAAGTGAATTGTATAACTATGCATTATTATGCCTGCAGAAAGATAATTCTGTTTTATTGCCACAATATAATGTTAATACCCGTAACGGCGCGAACGGTATGAACACTGCCGCACGTCTGTGCCCATCGTATGTTCAGCAAGAGGTTATGTCATACCTGTCCATGGCGAATATGGCCGACCAATTGTCAAAATCGCATTCGGATTTGTGCTTGGCCCGCCGCCAGGAATTAGAGGCCGCCATGGCATGTCATTCGGTTGCATTGGCGTATGGGAACGAAACCGCCAGTAAATTAACATCAAATCTGACCGATTATTGTGGGGCGGGTATCCCAGGGGGCAGCGCGGAAATGGTAACCCGATTTGCCAATGCCGGAAATGTCGGTGCAAATATATGGGGATGGGCGGAAAAAATTGTAAATCTGGATTTGAATAACAAAGGTGCCGAATGGCAATCTGCGGTTGATTCCGTGTTGGCCGGATACGCGAATCGTATGAATTTGGCCTGTGGCGATAATTTACAGATTAATACATCATCTGGCGGTAACACACAATCAGGTGGGCTAACATCGTTGCAGGCCGTTGCGGCGGTGGCCACAGGCGTTGCATTTCCAACGGCAAATGCGGCGGATGACACCACAAATCCGAACATCGCGCAACCGTTGTATATGGAATTAAAATCAAATACAGAATTATGGAATTATGCCACCGCAAATCAGGTGGTTCAGGCCGGATTGACCAATTCTGCGCTAACCAATAATCCATATTTAACCAGTTCACAAATGGACAATATGCAAACCGCATACAAACGCGGAACCAAGGTGTTTGTTATTCGCGATACCGCCCGTTGTTATATGATTCAGGTTGCACAAATGACCGCAATAGAAGCCTCGGTAGTTTCACAGCAATTTGCCACATGCGTCGGCAAGTGATTTATTACAACGCACATTAACCATATTCTTGCAATATGCATATGGTTGTTTATGAGTTTTATGATTTTCACAACCGCAAATTAATACACCCAACGTGGGTGTTTTTTTATCAAAAAACATATTGCCAAAAACGCGCGAATGTGGTATTATATATGGCGTACAGGGAAATAAGCCGTGCACCAAAAAACCACCGTTTTTTTGTGCACAAATTGTTTTTTACAAAACCCCAGAAATCCGCCATTTTATCATCCTTTACCCGTGCACCAAAAAACGGTGGTTTTTTGGTGCATGGGGTGTGGTCTGTGGTATCGGTGCGGCAAATGCCGAATTACCAGAAAATGTAAAGTTCTGTATACCGAAACAATATACCATCACATACGATTGTGGGCAATTGGGTGGTACCGTGCCAGATTCGGTTACTGTCGGTTACGGCCATAACTTTACAACCGCCGCATCTGCATACTGTGGCGGGGCGCGGTGGCGCGTAAATGACACCGACACAATAATTACACCGGGAACAACATTACCGTACACGTACACCAACAATATAACGTTGCATGCGGTGCCGTGGTGTAATCCTGGGATGTGGCCCGATGGAAATAAATGTGTTGATTGTGGCTATGGTCATTATTGTATGGGTGGTGACCATCGCGCGGTATGCAGTGGTGGCATTGTTGGATGCAACAGTACGCGTAACACCACCGACCATGGCATAGACGAACGTATGGCCAACCGGACACTGACATTGGACGAAGTAAATAATTACGTCCCAGAAAGCGATATGTCGCAATGGGAATTGGTCAGTAGCTGTCTTGACGAAACGTTGATTACTAAACAATCACTCATAATGCCTGAGGTAACAGATATCTGCAACACCGCACAAACATTACCACATGTAAAAGATACGACGGGATGTAATTATGAACCATTGTCCCCGGGCACATACCTGTTTACCAATTATTTATCCGTCGGCAGCTTTTGTAAAAATGGCGCGGCTTGGTCAAATATTGCGGTTTTCACACATCCCGTGTCATACAAAATTATTCACGTTTGTAATATATGGAATATATTCTTAGACACAAATCATTCCGAATTTACAAAATATAATATAAAACTGCCGCAGTCGTCCGTGGGATCCAACGGCGATTATTGTCTTAGACAAAACATCAGCAATGTAAATGACGCATCAACAGCAGGTGCCGGCGGCCTGCGTGTGTATCGCCTGAGATAAAAAATGTGGCGTTTATATCGCCACATTTTTATTTTATCAATGTTTTTGCCGTCGCCACGGATTCAGGCGTTATTTCTGCGCCACTGATTATACGCGCGATTTCATTAACACGCGCATCGTCTGTTATTTCGGTTACCGTGGTTGTCGTTTTATCATCTGTAACAGACTTTGCAATACGAAAATGCCTATCTGCAAAACCTGCGACCTGGGCCGAATGTGTGATAACAATCGCCTGGGAATTTTGCGCCAACCGATTCAATCGCATTCCAACCGCCGATGCGGTGGCACCACTGATACCTGTATCAACCTCGTCAAAAACGAATGTATGTGACGTGTCCGCGCCGACCAATACCACGCGCAGTGCCAACATAAACCGCGCCAATTCACCGCCCGATGCCGACGCATGTAATGGTGCAAACGGCGACCCAGGATTCGTTTTTATCATAAATACAACATTATCAATTCCATGTACCGATGGCACAGAATCTGTAATATCAACCATAAAATCGGCATTTCCAAGTTTCAAGTCGGGCAATTCTGCCAATATGCGCGTGCGCATCGCATCCGCCGCCACACGACGCATTTCAGACAACTTATTCGCATACGTATCAAATTCTGCACGATATTTTTTTACCGCCACGGTTAATTTTTTCAATTCAACATCAGAATTTTCAATCGCATTTAACTGTGATTCCATTTCGACCAATTTGGCCGGTAACGCATCCGCTAACACACGGTGTTTGCGGGCCGCCGCACGAATCGCAAACAAGCGTTCTTCTATTTCATCAATATCGTCTGTATCGGCCACAGTTGGTTTCAACGCATCGGTCACCGTCGCAACATCCTGGGCAATGGTATACAGTTGGTCAATTTGTGACGAATACGGATTCGTATCGCCATGTATACGTTCCAATATATGCGCCGCAGAAAACAATGCAGATTCCAATGACATACCATTTGGATTTAACGCATCAATCGCATCTTGCAATATTGCTGTATTTTTTGTCGCATCCATAATCGCGGCGCGACGTGCAGACAAATCGTCTTCTTCGCCGGGTTGCGGATTTAATTTTTGTAATTCTGCAACATTATGTGCCAAGAATTCACGTTCGGATTCACTGCGCGCCAATGTTTCACGCAACCTGTCCAGTTCACGTTCCGCCGTGTGATACCGTGTGTATGCATTACGCGCATCATTCACAGTTGCGGCAAACCCTGAAATATTTGTGCAGGCAAACAAATCCAATGTTTCACGATGCGTTGCCGGATTTAACAATGTATGATTTGCAAATTGACCATGAATTTCAACCAACGTGTCCCCAATTTGCTTTAATAACTTTACAGACACCGGAACATCGTTCACCCATGCGCGCCCCTTGCCATCGGCCGACAACGTGCGGCGCAAAATCACACCGTTATCACAATCTATACCATTTTCCCCCAGAATTACACGCAACGAATCCGGCACAGAATCAAATTCTGCCGCAACAGATGCCATATCTGTACCATGCCGCACCAGCCCCGTATCACCGCGTGCCCCCAACGCCAATGCCAATGCATCCATTAAAATACTTTTACCCGCACCCGTTTCGCCGGTTAATATATTTAACCCGCGCCCGAATACCAGATTCAGTCTTTCAATCAGCACCACATTAGAAATACTTAAACAATTTAACATGCCCGAATTATAACGATATTATATGTACAAGTTCAAGATTTTTGTGATATAATTCGTATGATAAAAATCTTGAAACAATAGGTTTGCAAATGAAAAAAACATACATATTTATTTTCGGATTCGTAATCGGTACAATCACCGGGTTTGCGATTGCAAATGTAAATTGGTCACGATTAATTACCGGCAGTTTACAATGTCAGGACGGATTACCCCCGGATAAGAATGGCTGCTGTAGCGATGAAGAATATACCGATATGGGCAACCTTGGATTTAATTGTTGTCCAAAATCAGGCGGCGATTGTTTTCCACCGATTAAATAAACCGCAAAACGCGGTTTTATTTTATTTCCTGTAACGTCCAATCGTGCAACCATAATATATATGTTTCAATATTATAATCTGTATAAACTTGGCGCAACAATTCTTTGTATTCACGCATTTTATAACAATAATGTTCGCGCATTTTATCTTTATCAATATCTGTTTTATAATCCAGAATATATACCGTCTTTGTTTTATCATCAATGACCAATCGGTCAATACGCCGACTGATAAAGCGGCCAAGAACAACACCGGCAATCGGTAATTCGGCACGTGAATTTGGTGTAAAGAATCGCGCCAATTCCGGATGTGATTTTATTTGTGCAACCATTTCTGCGTCGCCATGAATACCATCTGATGCAACGACAATACCCTGTAACAGTTTATGACGACGAACACCAACACCTGTTGCGTATTGCGTGTTGTCATACCGGGTTAATAATTCATGTATTGTTTCCGTCATGTATAATCCTGATTTCATCGTCGGTTAATTCGGCATCTGGAATTTGTTGCAACACACGCCATAACATTGCATGCCACGATATTTCCGGCGCATTCTTGTACGGGGTATAGCCATAAATATACAATTCATCACGCGCACGTGTCATCGCCACGTACAGCAAACGATAATATTCTGAAATTCGTGTCTGCATTGCAGAATCTGATGCGGCGCGTCGAATATAACTATCCCCGGAATGCGGCGACCACAGCCATAAATCATCACCATCGCCCACAATTGGTATAACATCATCAGACGACGGAACGCGCGTTGTATCAATCAAGAATACAACCGGTGCCTCCAGCCCCTTGGAACCATGCACGGTTGCAATACGCACACCATTTGCCGCATCCATATCACGCTTAATTTCTGCACCACCGGTTATAAACCACTTTATAAATTCACGCAGTGTTCCCGGCTGGGTACGTTCATACGACAAACATATTGTCATAAATTCTTCCAATGGGTCAATTACCTGGTCACCCAATGCAGCAATCATACGTTCACGCACACCGCATTCGTTTAACACGCGTGAAAAAAACGAATATGGTGCCAGAACACGCGACCATTCAACAATCTTATTCAATGTATCATAAATATCGCCATACATATCATGAACAATATCAAAAACAGTAATTGAAATTGCATCCGATGCATTTTGTTTACGTTGCGCGTTTTCTTTATTTCGCCGATTACACAAATCAAAAATTTCCGCATCACACAATGCAAAAATTGGACTTTTTAACACACAGCATAAACTGTAATCATCCGCCACATTCATACAAAAACGCACCAAATTCATTAAATCACGAATTGGTGGAAATTCCGGCAAAACAATCCGGTCACTGCCCGCAACATCAATATTACGACGCTTTAATTCACGAACCAACGGCGCCGCCATCGGAACACGCCGTTGAACCAGCACCATTATATCACACGGCAAATACCGTCCAGAATTTATAATATCAACAATCTTGTCGGCAATCATACACACATAGCCACGCACATCGGCATCTGATTCTTGTTTTGATACCAAGCGTTGAACATACACCGCGCCCGGTGCATCGCGCCGAAAACACGCATGCGTATTGTTTATAAAACCCGTTGCCGCAGCAACATCCGGATTACCAAAGAACGCATCCACCGCGTACAATATTGACGGACACGAACGAAAACTCTGGTCCAGTGGAATCTCACGAATTGTACGCACATTTGCCGTAATTTGTCGCGCAATTTCGTCGCGACTTTGTGCAAATGCACGCGGGTCCGCACCCTGGAAACCATAAATTGATTGCTTGGTATCACCAACAACAAACAACGAATGCGGTGTTTGTGACGTATCACCCGACACAAAGAAGTCCCCAGCCAACATACGCAGTATATCCCACTGCACCGGGCTGGTATCTTGGGCTTCGTCCACCAGAATATGCGACAAAGACAAATCCAACTGTGACAAAACCCAACCCATGTTTTCTGGGCTGGAAAACAGTTTACGTGTATATAAAATCAAATCATCAAAATCTAAAATACCGCGCGACATTTTCATATCACGATAAATACGCGCAAATGCCGCCGACAAATCAAATAATGCAATCGTATCATCAAAAATACGCTGGTTTATATTACGCTGATTCTGGGCATACACGCGTTCTAATTCACCCGTCAAATAATCGCGTTTCGCCACATTGGAATTACGCGCACCCGTCGCCGTCAGGTACGCAGTCTTATATTCATCAAAATCTATAGTTTTATCAATATACAACCGTGTTAATGTAACAATTTTTATTAAAAACTGAGTCGGCTTTTTTGACGAATTTAGTTCCGCATTCGCCATATTTATAATAATTTCCAGTTTTTCCCCGGACGCATCCGGCACCGGCGACAAATCTAATTCTAAATATTTATATGTTTTATCAATAAAGTATTTACGATATTGCACAAAATTGTTTACACCAAAAAAGTGCTTGTACTGGTCACTTAAAATAGATAATAAATCCGCCGTATAGTTTTCAGACACCCGCCCGACAATATGTGCAAATGCATCCGAAACCGGCGCATCATTTGTTTCGTTTATCAGATGATTAAATGCATCCTGTAATAACACCCGTTGTGCGGCATCAGACACCAACGTCCACGATGGTGGCAGACCTGCCTCTATCGGGAAACGATGTAATATTTCTTCACAAAAACCATGAATGGTTTTTATTTTTAATACATCTGGATTATCTATATAAAAAAAGAATATTTCGCGTGCATGGGCAATATCTGTATCTGTAATATCATGGCCGATTGCAATTCCATCCAACATATCGCGCAATTCTTTATCTGATGCGGTTGCCCACTGGCGCAACGCAACCAGTATTCTGTTCCGCATTTCACCGGCCCCGGCATTGGTATATGTTAAACACAATATACCAGAACGTGCCAAATCTGGGCTGCGAAACAAGATACGTAATAACCGCTGAACCAATACACTGGTCTTGCCCGTACCGGCGTTTGCCTGAACCCATATATTTTCCGTTGGATTTGCGGCAATGTCTTGATTTGGCGATAATGTGCGTTTTTGTATCATTTATGGCCTTGCTTTATTTTATGGATTTTAGTATAAATTCACAAGAACTGCAAGGAAACTAACAGCATCTGTACTTTTTCGGGGGGAATTATGGAAATTGTAAAAATTCTGTTAATTATATGTGGCGCAATGGGCATTTTATTGTTGGTTGCGTTGGGCGTTTTGTTTTTCGTGTCACGCAGGACACAACGGGTTATGGAATCTGTCTTACAGATAATGTTAACCCCAGAACAGGCCCAAATAAAATCGGCCACACGTGTCTTGGCAACCATATTGTCCGATGAAATCGCTAAAATTGAATCGGCGTTTCAGATAATGCGCGATACGTTAAATGCACAAATACAATCGGCAAATGAACTGAAAAACGAACTGACCGTACAAAACGATAAATTGGTTGGTATGGCAGATGATGCAACAAAAAAAATTGCCTTGATGTCCCAGCGATTAGACAACACGGTCACCGGTCTTGGCGCGATGGTACAATCATCTGCGTGGCGCGACGTTGATGCGGCAACCGAAAAATTCGGCGCAACCATGACAGAATTGGTTACCAAGATTGATGCAACAACCGCAGATACAGCCGATAAAACACAAAAATTACAATCGCAAATTGATGGTTGGATTTCTGCATCAATGGATTTATCAGAACGACTGAAAAACGAATTTGATAATAATTCAACGCAAATGAAAACAATGTCAGATGACGCGAACGCATTGCAAACAAAAATTGCCGAATTGGCCAAAACAACCGCCGATGGATTTGACCAGGTAAAAACATCGTCCGCCGAATATGAATCAATTATGACCCAGAATAATAAATCACTGGACGAACAATTGGTAAAACTGGACAGTTTCAGCAAGCAGTCAAAAAAACAATTAACGACCCAGATGAATTCTTTGACCAACACGGCAAACGTTGTCGGCGGCCAAGTACGCTTGGCAGAATCATCAATTGAAAAGCAGGTACGAAAATTAACCGACGCGGTAGAGGTATTGATGTCTTCGGCAACCGAAACAGAAAATTCGGTTCGTGGCATATCAACCGAATTGGCCGCATTGACCAATAAATTTGATAGCGAAATAAAAGAATTTGCCAATGGCGCGGTATCCGAACTGAAAACCGTATCTGGTGTTGCAAATATAACGCTTGAAAACACCAAGACCGCCGCGGGCGCGTTTTCAGAATCTGTGCGCGCGATGGCAACCGGTGTGCGCGAAACCTTGATTGAAATGAACACCGCACATCAACAATTATCTGGACAATCGGCCAACCTGATAAAAATGTCAAATGACACAACCGCACAATTGCAACCACTGTCCGAACTGATCGAGAAATATTATGCCGCCCTGCCCGACCTGTCGAAAAATTCGGCGGACGCGAATGACAACTTGGCACGCATTGTTGCAAACCTGAATGATTCAATTAATGCAATGAAATCAACCGTTGCAGAATCAACCGACGCAATTGCACAATCGGCCGTAAAGTTAGAAGATTTGGCCGGACAGTCGCGCCAGCAAATGATTGACCTGATGACCGATTATTCCAAGGCGGTTGGTACAATGCAAACATTGAACAAGCAAATGATGGTTGCCCGCGCATCGGCACCCATGGACGCAATAAAAAATGCGCCCGCCGCGCGCCCATTTGGCCCGGTCAGCAGTCGTGATTTCTTGGCACAAAGCGACAAGATGTTTGCAAAACTGCATGAACAATCGTTGGATTTAACACGTGCCGCCGGCGCCGAAATACCTGATGTTGTTTGGAAAAAATATCACGATGGCGACACAACAATCTTTTCTAAATGGTTGGCAAAAATGTTGGGGGCGGCCGAAAAGAAACGCGTGCGCGACATAATGAAATCTGACAGTGTATTTCGTTCCCAGGCAACACAGTTCGTGCGCAGTTTTGATAAAATTCTGACCGCGGCCGCGGGGACAGACGACGCAGAAAAATTAAATGCCACACTAATGAAAACCGATTTGGGACAAATATACGGCGTATTACGTGCGCATATATAGAAAAATCCCCCTATGACGGGGGATTTTCAATTTATGATTGCCGAAACATCATTTATGATTTATTATTATATCAACGCGATTATGCGTGTGCGGGTGTAACGACCCAAAACATATAAAAAAACTCGGTGTACGAATAACCGTACATGGTATCTCCAATCCAAATTTGGTTGGAGGGCTGTGAATACATTGAATAAGCAGCACTATTTTACTGAGTTTTATAGTCGTTAACCTCCAACCACTGCTGTTTTCGCGTGGGATATTTTTTATTAGAAAAAATAAAGGAACAGGGAGGGAAAAAAGATATGACAGGCAAATTATCATCATCGGTGTTTTATGTGTTGTTTGGTTTGATGTTGTTCTGGGCAAATGCAAATGCCGAATTACCAGCGAACGTAAAGTTCTGTATACCGAAACAATATAGGGTAACATACGATTGTCCGGCGGGTGGGAATGCGCCAACGCAACAAACCACCGCGTATGGTAATAACTTTACAACCGGTGTTGGTTGTAATAATGCGCCCGCATGGCGTGTTGATGACAGTGACACAATAATTACATCAAATACAACAATTCCATACGCATATACGCACGACATTGTATTACACGCAGATTACAGTTCGTTATACACAATTGCGGGCGATAAACTGATTAATGCCGACCCAGATGTGTATTTGACCAATTCGTTAACTATGGATTCTGAAATGTCCCCAAATGTTTTTATTGATACCGGCATTTATCCAAATCAAGACACGCGTGTTGTTGTGTCATTTGTACATACGTCAATTGGTAATATATTCGGGGCGCGCCTCCATGGAACCGGTGATACATTTTCATTTATGTGCACAACAAAAGGATTCTATCGTTCGGATTATAATATGCAGCCGTTATTATACACCAATAATATACCGTGTCCGCAAAATGAACGTGTTATAGTTGACAAGAATAAGAATATAACAACAATAACAACAAATAGTGGTGATGTTGAGAAGTTAGTGCATGCGTTGGGTAAATTTCAATCGCCATCGACATTAACGTTGTATGCGTTACACATGCCGGATTTAATGATTTACAATGTGGTTTCGCCAAAAATATATTATGTATATATTTATGATAATGACGAATTGATTCGTAACATGGTTCCTGTGCCGGCGGGATTACGAATCGGCGATTACACGGTGCCCAGTAACGGTATGTGGGACATGGTTGAACAAAAATTCTACCAAAATTCCGGTACCGGTGAATTTATTTATGGTCGCGATTAAATATAATAAAAAAATCCGCGATTGCGGATTCTTTTATCGCAACCCCTTTGCACGACAGCACGCCGATGCCGCACTGCGCCAATCAGAATACTGTGTGCCAGGCGTGCGCAAATCTGTCCACGCCGCCCATCCGGCGCACTTTTGATTTGTTCCTGTACCGGTGCATTTTGCATATCGGCGCAACGAACATGTCGCCGTTGATACTTTGCCGGTATCCGTTGTGCAGCGCACAACCACATTTTGATTTTTTGATTCCCCGCGCCCCAGTTCTTTGGACGACACCAATTGATATGCCGATGCCGCACTAATCATAACAAATGTTGCAAAAACTGAAATAATCATCCGTCTCATAACAACCCCCAAAATTACCTTGGCCTAACCACATTATATGTAAATAACACACATAACACAACAGGAAAAAACATACGCGAACGGTGCGCATCATGGTGTACACAGTCGCGCCAAATATATAGCATTATTCCGCAATCAATGATATTTATTAAACTACCCGCACCCCCGCAATATACATGGTCGGTGCGACAAAGGCTAACAACATAATTTAATAAAAAACACCGCGAACTAAGCGGTGGTTTTATCAAACTTCTGGTCGGTCAGTATTTGGTTGCTACAAAACGAATACAAGAACACCCTTTTTCAGGGATTAACAGGGAATTTACACCGAATTTTGCACATCACCCCACACAAAAACACCGGATTTCTGCACTTTCCACCAAAAATTCCCATAAAATAACAGGGATTTTATTAGAGCATATCAGGGAAAATAACTTTATTATTCAAGCAAAAATCCACATATTATGATATTTTTTATGATGGCATTTTGGCCCGATTTTGTCCTATTTATGTCCAAATTATGGTATTTTATTGACTTTTTTATACGATTATGTTATAATACATGGCAGGTAAAGAGGCTATATCTCACGTTTAGCATGTCTATGCAGCCCTTACGGGTGTTCGTGTGGTGATTGCCTCTTTTTTTATATTTTGCAAGTTATAAAGCCTAAATCTAAACCGCGCTTAAAGATATCGTCAAATCTGTCCAGTTGTTTAACATTATCCAGGACGCATTCCGCTCCAAGTTCGCGCATCAACCGCAACAGCAAATTGTGCATTTTATGGCACGGCAATTGTTTCTTAAAACAAATCAACAAAGACCCATTGTGCGATATACGATTACGATACCGTCTGATTTGTTCAACCTCAAAACAAACTTTATCCAACAAAACAAATGGTTTACGTTTTGAAAATATCTCAGACAATGCGGTTGGGTACTTGTCCCATATTTCGGCGGCTCTATCTCGCATAAAAAGGCGACTCCAAAACGCAAAAGTCAGTTTGTCTATCAGTTCATCGCGGTCTGTAATCTTTTGCTCTTCGGTCAATCGTTCATCACGGCGCACAAAATCAAAAATCCAATCCGGCCCCATATGTTTGGAGAAAACCAAATCAATCTTGTTGCGCAGCGCAACTTCAAACTGGCTCAACAACGGATAAAAACTCTCACACAGGCCAACATTAAAGAAATATTTCTTGGCTGTTTCCACATCAGCAATATCTCCATATTTAGCCAGCCGTTTATCAGATAAAAAATCAATAATTTCACACATTTATTATCTCTTTGATTGTTGTGTTTAATTATGACAATTTTCCCATAATATTCAAGATAAAAGACATATAAACCGTCTAGCATACAGTATATTCAGAAAAAAGTTTGTATTTCATAAGCCATTCTCTTGAAAAGGCGAGAAAAGAGATCTATATAATAAAGCATAGGAATAAGGTGTTAAAATGATCAAATACATAATCAAAAAATTACGCAATCTTTGGTATATAATCGATGATTATATCGGATGGCCAAAGATGCTCTTGGTTATTTTGGCTACAACAGCACTCGTAGCATATAGCATTACATATAAGGACCATGTTTTTGAGATTACAGGGGTATATTCGGCTGCTATTGCGTTGATTTTTGGTCTGTATAAAACAACCCCAAAGGACAGAGTTTCTGGCTCTTTTATGGTATGCGTACAGGCAATTCCTAAGGCGGATGTCATGAAGCGAAAAGAATATGAAAGCGCGACAAATCTGCCGGATACAATCTTACAGGTTCATGTTGACATGAATGTTGTAAATAATGGACACAGTCTTATACACATGGGTTTACGGGATAAAGAAGCAGGGAATGATACAATTCAGTTCGGTATCTTGCATATAGGCAACATGTCCATTCCGATGCAATTTAACCTATATAACGGCACGAATTTTATTTTAACCAAAGGTAATGATAGCTCATATTATTATGATCACTGGTTTTTCAGTAAAGAAACACCTCCATTGCAAAGCTTCAAAGTAGAGGTGTTTACAAAGACTGGAAGGGCTACATACCTAAAACCACAAAAAAATACCGCCATCATAATTACAACATAAGTTATGAAATTCTATTCCTTACAATATATTACGATACTCCCTAAGATCTAGATTTCACTCTTGTAAGGCGGCTCTTATATCTTCAATGGTATAGCATGGTTTTTTCCTGTGTATCATACGGTGGCAATTAGAACAAACCAACGCCAAATCTTCTACTTTGGTGTCACCTCGGTTTTCTTGGGGAATTGGAATTTTATGATGACATTCTATAAAGTTTTCTCCGATTTTTCCATATTTATCAGAAAAATTGAAATTGCATACTTCGCATACTAAATTCCCTTGCACAGAGTCTTTTTTTAATTTTACAATTCGAGGGTCTCTTTCCCGAATAAAATGCTTTTTTAATCTTTTGTCTCCTTCACAATACACATCATCTAAGTCGTTGAGTGACCACGAATCTTCCCATTTATTGTATTTTTTTACTTCTTTTTGTACTTTTTTTACAATCTGTGTCAATAGTTCTTTTTCTGATTTACAAGGTTGTACTCTTCTTCCTTTTTTATCTTTTTTCTCTACAAAAGAGGTTTTATATCTTATGTTTATAAAATCATAGACTCCCGTTCCGGGTATAAGATATCTATTTTTAGAATCTTTATGTACAACAAGCACATTCAGTAATGGTAATTCAAAGTGATTACAATAGTCTCCAATCAGGCCTATAGGACGACCTATTTTTGTTGCAGCATTACCTGTTATGTAATTTTTTGTCGTATAGCCCTCATTTAATAACCAACGTCCTATATCTGAATAATTCCATGTTTGGCCTCTTTTTGCCCGAGCTATTAATTCTGGTAATATTATTTTTGCCAATCTAGCCCATTCGGGCTTATTGTAATCAAGCGTGCACATTGGTAAATATTCGTCAAATGCTAACATGTTTTTCCCTTTTATTACAACATACTACTCAAAATGAGATAAAAAATCCATTTTTGAAAAATACGTTTCCTTAAACCGTTTTAAATCAAAATTTCCATCTTTTGATATAAGATCGCCATTATTTAAAAACACATTGCCCACTAAAAAAGATAAATCATTATTGCCCCAGAAAAATCTATCAATATTGTAAGATAATTTTATTGTCTCATTCTCCATCAAAGAAGAATAGCCCTTTATATCTGGTAGGCCATCCATATTTTTTGGGAATGTTGGCAGCTTATTCTCTTTCCCTTTATGTAGGGCATCATAAGTTCCTTTTATTCGACCAAACAGCTTCTCAGACCCACCATTGTTTGTTCGTATGCCATTAAAAATCTCTATATCAAATTCATGCAAACAGACTAATAAAACAGCCAAGTCCGGCGAAAACAGACATGTACTATTAGCAATCTGCTTAACAAACATAAGTAATCTATCAAAAACCTGCTCCATTTGTCGCAACGAAAAACCGAACCACTGACTATATGCCGTGAAAGAAGTTGCTATTATTGCTTCAGAAGATTGAGTTGCATTAAATTTATTACAAGCCTCTATAACACCGGGTTTACCAAAATTATGGCACATCATGTTATATCCATGTAGTTTAAACACTAGCTCTCGCTTATCTTTGCGAATTTTCTCAATATAGTGTTTTATATTTGTTTTTTCTAATAGATATTGGCTAAATTCAAATCGGTTCGGTTCTGGCAACAAAAATGAGTTGTTTATGAATTTTCGTTTATAGCCATCAAAATTATCCGTTCCAAACAAAGTTTGAACAGAATTCTTTAACTGTTGCTCATCAAATGCCAAAACAAATACAAAGCCCGGAATATCAAAGAAATGCTTTAATGTTTCTAGTGTTTTGACTGCATAATCAGGTCTGCAACGATCTAGCTCGTCTATAATAACAACCACAGGCTTGTCTTTAAATGACTCCGCCCAAGTTCTCAAAAATACCTTTATAGTCTCAATTTCTGATTTTATATTGATATATTCTGTATAAATATCGACTTCTCCGCCTGTATTTTCCCTTAATGCTTCATTTGTATCAACAATATTTTTTCCATCCAGCTCTATTAGCGCACCATTTGGCATTGGTGCGGTGACATGTATTGCAGCAATCCCTGACTTTATTAACCGTAACAAAGTGGGAATTTTAGGAAAAGATCGTGCTTTTTCCCCGGATCCTGCTTTATAAAAGTCTTGAAGTTTCAATAAAATTGGAATCAATGGATGTTCATAAACGTCCATTGCCCAAATATTCATTGTAGCAACTGGCACCGAATCTGCTTCCAACACACCTTTCAATTTATCACAAAAAAACGTTTTGCCAATGCCAAATGGCGCAGATATAGCATAGACTTTTGACTCTCCTGAACTCTGTTCAACAACACGAGCAAAGCCTACAACATGTGAAGCTATATTTAATTTATCTGGTTTGCCATCAGTAAAAACTTCAGTATATTTTTCGTCCATTGCCCAGCAACTCCTTATACAGGGCAGTATAACAAAAAACATTTTGATTTTACTAGTCTTTTATCATATCCCCATTATCACGGCGTCTTCACGGCTGACAGATGTGCTGAACAAGCCGATTTTTTCGCCGCTGTGCATATTTATACCGGCATATTCCAGACTTGCATCTTCATACCGTTTGAATTTGTAAACCGCGTCATTCATAAGTGCATCGTTAAACACCCCCAGACTGACCAGCAGTTCAAAATCCTTTACATCCAGTCCCGTCACCTTTTTGAACAGCCCCGGTTCCAACTGGGTTATTACATCTTTCAGGCACTCTTCGCGATAATCCGTTAAATACATGAAGATTGGCACACGTGTTGCAAACTTTATCAGTTTTTCCTGTATCTGCTTACGCTTGGATTTGTATTCTTTTTCTTCGGCCGAAAGTTCTTTCTTTTCTTTCGCGGTCAATTCACGGTCGCTGGCCGCCGCTTTCTTTTCTTTTACCGCATTGGACTTGTTTATAACTGTTTCAATATCAGCATTCAGACTACGAAATCCCTCTATGCTCATTAACGCCGCCATCGCATCTTTGTTATTCATAAGCCGCATCAACGTCGCATTATCAACATTTACCAGCAATGCACTCTCCCAGCGACGCGCCAATAATGTGGCACTGGTACCAGACATTGCCATATCAAGGATTTCACTGGCGTTTACTTGGCGCATTGCACTGCCGTCATATGCCAAGACGGGCAGGAAATTGATAAATTCCGCCACTTTCTTTTCCGGGTTACTTTCGTCCACATTCAGCCGGCAACTGTAATCCGTTATCTGACGCAACGCGCGATCGGGCGCAAAATCAAAAATATAGCATTCTTGCTTCATAATCTGAACCGCGTTTGGATTTACACCATCGGGGTTCTTAATCGTCCACGGTGTCTGTACACGGAATGCAGCCTGGAAATAAGTTTCAGGCGTTTTCAGATTACGCAGCATAAATATCCCCGACCACGGTTTTACAGATACCCCTGTGGTCAATTTTCCACACGACAGCGTTATGGTCTTGGTCTCTAGTGGGTTTGCCATTGCATGTTCAACCGGCGCCAAAGCCTTAACCCCGGTGCCGGCAGAAGTCCCCGCCGCAACAATCACCCGATAATCGTGATAGAATGTGTTTTGCCGCCGCTTTAACAGATTTGCCATCGCATAACAAGACGCCACCGACGGCAGGAACCAGAACGTATGCGACAAAATCCCCAGCAAACGCGAATCCGCAAATGGCATCGGCGGCTTTTTTGCCCCCATTTTCAGGTTATCCACCGTTGTCTCCATCAAAGCCCCACGGATCAAATCCAGCCATTTTTGAACCTCGGTCTCATACTTAAATTTGGCGTCATCTCCATCGCCTGTGGCCGAAAAGAATTCATTCAGATCAAATTCATTAAATTCACCCTGCAACGCAATATTACGAATGGAATCAGGCAACTGATACGTCATCATCACCATACGCGGCAGGGATGCATACGGATTATTATCGCCACGCCAATCCGCCTTGGCGCGCTGTTCATCTGAATAAGTCCAGTTATAAATTTGTTCTTCTATAAATTCGCCCGAATTTATGGCACGAAACGGGGTTCCCGACAGGTACAGGTAATGCCGCGTTGTTATCGGCATATTGGACTCATCAAAATAATCCAGCACATCACCACCAGCCGCTTTTTGTTCGGCCTTGGATTCACTTTCGAACAAGTCTTTGGCATTTTCGCGCCATGCGCCATAGTGGTATTCGTCAAATATAACACAGTCCCAATTTGTACCATGCACCCATTCATTTTGCGCCTTTATACCACCTGCATCATTTTTCCCCAGATAATCCTGAAAAGAACCAAAACACACAATCGGCCGATTGGCATCCAGATGCCGCACCGATTCCATGAATTCTTCGGTCGATTTGTCTTTTTTTGCGATAAATTGCCATCCCTCAAAATCAACATGCGAATTCAGGTCATCTTCCCACGCCTGTTGTACAGCCGGTTTAAATGTCAGAACCAATATCTTTTTCCAGCCCATACGCCGGGCTAATTGATACGCGGTAAAGGTTTTACCAAATCGCATTTTTGCATTCCACAAAAAGTGTGGAATTTGACCGGGACGCGCGGCGACCGCGTTATTAAAATATTCCGCCGTTTTATCAACCGCCGTCGCTTGTTCGGGGCGCATTGAAAAGGTTTCTGTGCGCGATATAATCGCGTCCCCGCCACGTCGCAGGGTCACAATCGCCGCCATAACGTCCGATGGTCGACACTTAAACCATTCGCCATCCGGATTTTCAAAGCCATTTGCACGCAACACCCGATGTACATCATGATCGGTAAAGCACGATCCGTCATCACGAATGGCAGATTCATCGACATGAATGGTATAAGGGCGCGCACCGGGACGCTTTACCGGGTACTGTTCCGCCACGCGTTCCGCGACGCTTTTTATGGTATATCCAACCTTTAATAACCCATCATACTGTGGACTGTTATCCGAATACGCATATATCGTCGGATTTGCATTGGGACGGGTTGGGAAAAATGCGGTTGATGACATAGCTTACTCCATCGGTCTGACCATTGATTCAATAAATGCGATTTCATCTGCATCCAGGCCGTATTTTTTATACAGTTTCTCATCAGTCCACGGCTCGCTAAAATCCTGCATCGGAACAAATGAGTACACCCCTCTCATCGCATCTTGAGTGTTCTTTTTTAAAGAAATTAAAAACATTACAAAAGCACTTTCAAGATACGCCTTATAATTCAGCGCTTCCTTTTGGGTGTCAAAAGCACCTGTCACTAAATATGTTTGTGTACAACACGAGTTTGGTTCGGCATAAATTGGTTTTATGACATCAGGCGTATTTCCGCTGCTACCGTTCCCCCAAGCTTTAGGAACTAAAATTTTATGCAGTGAAACAAGTTGTTCGTTGGCCACCACTTGCGATTTTTTTATCCAACCAATTTCTCCTCGACAAAATAATTTTATATTATGAACGGAATCTGAGCGTGTTTGGTAATCATTATAATTAGAATATAATCCAAAGGGAGTCTGTGCGCTTATTATTGAATCAATGGTAGGTTCCGACAATTCTTTAACTTTCCGTAATATAGAAATAGCATTATTATATCGTATAAATGTATTGCACCCTTGTTCTAATAAAGGTCTTTTAGAAAAGGAACTTATTTTGGATTTTTCGTGGGTATAAATATGGCAATCAGATTTGTTATCTCTGTCCCATAAGAAATAGCAAACACCTCCCTTTATCTCCACGCCAGGGAAACATTCTGAAGCATCTAAGAAATCATGTAATATCCTAATCCTGCTGTCTGATAACATAGAATCACGGAAAGCATCTAGACCGCGTCCACCGGCATACCAGCGCGCCGGAATTATCATGGAAACAAATCGAGGTTGCATATCTTTAGCTTTATTAACAAAATAATGATACAAAGGTGATGCTCCAGCACCAAAGCAACCATTGCTCAACTGGTACGGGGGATTACCTATAATTACATCAAATTTCATGTTTGCTACCTCTTCTGCGTGGATGAACTGATATGCATGGGTTTCCAGGTCGTCTGTCCGATCGTACTCTGACTGTGCCGCGCCGCAATATTTACACTTACCACCAACCCATGTATGCTCCGTTCGGCGATATTCAATGTTGCCATCGGCGTTCTTAAACTCATTACAAAGCGAATACTTACCATTCGCGGTTTTAGAGCAATATACAGACCGTCTGCTTAACAACGCCGTTAATTCTGTGATGGCGATGCCATACAACTGCTTGGTATAAATATGATTCAATCGTTCCTGTAAATCGGGGATTTTGTCTTCAAGCCCCACAATCAAACGTTTTGCGATTTCACGCAAAAACACGCCACTTTTACAGCACGGATCCAAAAAACGTCGCATCCGGATTTTCCCAAATATCCGCCGACAGCATATCCAGCATCTGGTTTGCGAGGGCTGGCGGCGTAAAAACCTCATCATTACTTAAATTGGCCAGACACGTCAAAACGTCCAGGTTATAATTATTACCCGGCATCTTTTAACCCTTTGTAATCTGTTAATGGAAATTCACGAACCGGCATCGGCAGCCATGTGTCCCCACCTGTATCACGCGTGGCAAACAGGCTGAGATCATCTGAATCAACCAGACTGGAAAAATAGAAATCACGACGCTTAAACAAATCCCCTGAAACCAGTGACCATTCGGAAAACCTGATGGGCTGTTCCGCGATATCCGCCCGGCGCAACGTCAATGTATCACCATGAATGATATTTTTGGACAAAATGAAATCTATGGCGTCAATAAATGCCGATGGCGTTGGTTCAAACCCGAATATATCCGTGTATTCTGCCACACACATTGCACGCAGGGCATCACGACAATCCGCCACATTATCGGCCAGAATATCAATGCCGTATATACTGCCCACCGCTAAAACCAGATACCGCCGATATTCCACCGGGCTTTTACGATACCTGTCGCGCAGCACGGAGAGTTTTCGCCGCAAAATTTCAGTTAAGAACGCACCCTTGCCACAGGCGGGCTCCAAAAAGCGACTATCGATACGGGATGTTTCCTGGGCCACCATGTCCAGCATGGCATTCACCTCACGCGGGTTGGTAAAAACCTCGCCATGATTGGCAATCCGCGCCTTGGACACGATTTGTTTATTTTCATTCAACCCTTTCTTGGCCGACTGGCACATCTATACGAAGGGATTGTTGTAATATTAAACGGGTTGATTTTCTGGCTTTTTTTGTTTATAATTTTGGAACAATAAAAGGTTCATATTTTTGAAACAAGGAACCTGGTTATTGTTGGTGGACTGACCCTTATTTTTCGGGCAATTTCACGTTTTGATACACCTGCTGCATACATGTCCAGAATCAAATTTTCATGTCCATCCAATATATGTGTCGGATTGCGCCCACCCGACGGTCGCCCCAGTTTTACACCCCGCATTTGCAGGGCGGACAGTGCCTCCTTGGTTCGCTGTGCGATTAGATTTCTCTCTATTTCTGCAGACAGGCCGAATGCAAACGCCAAGACCTTTGACTGTATATTATCGCCCAGTTCATAGCCGTCTTTGACCGTGTACAGGCGCGCACCGATTTTTATACAATGTTCCAAAATACGCATAATCATGAACATTTTTCGCCCAAGCCTAGACAATTCACTGCATATTATCACGTCACCCGGGCGCAATCGGCGCAGCATACCGCCCAGCGCGCGTTCTTCCGGCTCCGTTACACCGGATATGCCGGAATCTTCTATATATTTACCTATGCAAAACCCGAGTTTCGCAGCCTTCGCCTCTATCCCCAGTTTTTGATTTGCACAGTCTTGTTTGTCGGTTGAAACCCGTATATAGCCATATATCATCCTTTGCTCCTTATATTATCAAATCCAAAGAAATGGTTACCAGACATTTTGTGGCCACATATTTCTGTCGCAATCGCCGACAATGTTGAATAAGGCTTGCCGTTATATGCAAACCTATCCTTTGCTACAACGCGCACGACATGTTCCGCACCACGGAACTTTTTTACTAATTCTGTTCCGGGCTTTAAATGATATTTAACCTTGTGTGAACGGCCGCTATATAACTCCGGACCCTTAGCATATTTGAACAAACGACTCAAATGCCGTGATTCTATTTTGTATCTCATTTGTTCGCATTGAATTTTGTACCATAATGGCTTCATCTGGGGCTTGCCGCCGGTAAAGTAATGTCCCCATAAGTGCGTTATCTTTTCCTTGGGCAGTGCCCGTAAATCCGCCATATTTTTAGGCAATTCGCCGCAATATTTTCTTAATGCCATAGCCATGTCCTTTTTGTTGCAATTACTGCTTACACCGCCCCATAAGTCAAGTCTAATAAAGCACTGGACTTCCCTTGCTTTGTAAGCACTAATGCCAACAACCAAAGGGTAAAAACATGCAAATTGTGAACTGTGCCGTATATGTTAGAAAATCCAGCGAACGCGGATTAGACCAAGAATTCAACAGTCTGAACAATCAGGAATTGGCCTGTAAATCATATATCGCATCCCAAACCTTTCAAGGATGGCAATATTTCAAAACATATAGCGATGGAGGCATCTCTGGCGGAACGATGGCGCGGCCAGGCCTGCAAGAAATGCTGAGCAACATCAAAACAGGCAAGATTCAATGCGTATTGGTCTATAAAATTGACCGCCTGTCGCGCAGCATTTATGACTTTAAGAGCATGATGAAAAAGGATTTTGAACCGCATAACTGCAATCTGGTCAGCATCACACAAAGCTTTGACACCAACACCGCCACGGGTAAATTGACGCTGAATATGCTACTATCGTTTGCAGAGTTTGAGCGAGAAGTTGCCAGTGAACGCGTCCGCGATAAAATGCGTGCCACCAAATCCAAAGGCCTGTGGGTCGGTGGGGTTCCGCCGCTAGGCTATGATAGCCAATTTGGAAAACTAGTTCCAAATGAAAAAGAGGCTCCATTGGTCAAAACCATATTTGAAACGTATCTAAACAGCACCAGCATACTGGACTGCCGCGATTATATTACCGCACTCGGTATTCGGGGCAAGGCATGGCAAACAAAGAAAGGCGAAACGCGTGGCGGTCGGGAAATAACCACAAATATAATTGAACGGATTTTGAAAAATCAAATTTATCTGGGAAAATTGCCCAACAAATCAACCGGCGAGGTCTTTGATGGCAAACACCTAGCCATAATCGACAAAACACTGTTTGACGCAGTCCAAGCCAAAATCCAAGCAAACAACAACCACCCAGGTTCCGGATATCGCCTTGGTACGGCATTATTACACAACAAGATACAGACCGCCGACGGAACCGTCCTAAAGAATAAATCCGGCCAGAAAAACCATAACTCACACCGACGGTACAGATACTATTCCGGCGGTGGTGTATCCCTGCCTATGGGGGATATTGACGGCATTGTAATCGATACAATAAAAAAGTTTCTGGATTCAGACCTGGGGTGTTTTAATGATGAAAAGCGATTCTGCTTCAAACAAACCACTTTCAGCCCAGATCTTATCGGGCCAATGGTCGCCAAAATTGTGTATTATTGCCAAAAACAGGTAATATTTATAAACATTGCGGACCTGGGATACCTGACTCAATTCCGCAACACAGGTCACATAAATACAAATAACAGCCCAATGCCGTGCGACATATCGGCCGATGAGAAATATGCCATAATTGAGACAGAGGTTATTATATCCAGCCGAACATGCATAAACCATCGAAACAGTGGTGGCAGTCGGGATTTATTAACCAAAACAGAAAACGCAACAATGTTAATCAAGGCCTTGGGATACGCATGGAAATACAAACAACAATACGAAAGCGGAACCGGAATCCGCGAACTGGCAGAAACCGAAAAACGCGACCAGCGCACAATTTATAAACACCTGAACCTGGCGTACCTATCGCCACGGATTATCAACGACATCATGGATAGCAAAATCCCAGCCCGCATCAACCTGCAGACCTTGTTCCAAATTGCGAGTAAATATGAGAATTTCGCAGAACAAGAACGGGAGTTTTATGGAGTTTATTAATTGACAATACTATTTAAACAAAATAAAGTAATATCATGAACAAAAAAATAATATCAATTTTGCCTTTAGGCGTAGCTTTAGTTGTTGGCAGTGCTTTTTTCGTTTGTAGTTATTTCCTTTTGGAAGAAAATGTTAAAAATCTATTAATAAATTTATCTGCAACATTAGTGGGTATAACCATTTCTTATTTCTCTTACAACAAAATACAAAAATGGTCAGATAAAAAACTACAACAAATCTTATTTGATTATTCTAAATCGCAAATTGATTCTGAAATTCTTTCAATAATCAACCAAATACAAAAAATGATATATCCTTTAGATAACAGAGACATTTCATTTAATGGAATCAATAAATTATTATCATTGTCTGAAAAAGATTTAGTAAATTCTTTGGAAAAAGTAGAGCTTTTGGGGTACCAGATTTTCAAAAATTGGGATTTTTCTATTAGTAATATAAAAAAAATTATTGAAAATGAGTTTACTTTGAAATATATGTCAAACAATCACGTTATCATACTTGTAGATATCTTGAACAGTATAGAAAATATAAATAGGCTGTACAATTATAAAGATGATTTGTTTGAAAATACAGGAAAGGTTAATCATAATTTCATCATAGTTCCTCCTAATAGAAATCAATATTTACCAGACAGATCTATTTTGCTAAGAAAAATGGATGGCAAGCCAGAGAATACTGGTATTGTAGTAGATTTTGGGGATTTGCCATTATATAAATTAAAATATGCTTTAAATGTTTACAAAATAAAAAATCCAGAATTATACATAAAAACGATATATATAATTTTGAAAAACATAAAAAAATGGCTCAAATTAACGAATAATGAACTTTTTATAACCTTAAAAAATACACGTGTATGGGACAAAGAAAAAGAACGCTATTTATAAAAGAAGCCCTCCGCTAAAAAAATACTTTTACCAATGTTTATATAATTTACAGCAACATATTGAGCATATTGTCTGGTAAAATGTTGTTAAATTTATTGACTGTTGACTCCGCAAAATTGGGCATTGTATACGTTCCAGGATATTATGGGTGGATTTGCAGATATTAGGGGAATACCGGAGTCAATGCTTTGCGCGAATGCCGGCGGTTTGCGGCGAACACACGAAAAAAAGTCGCAACAATGCGCGACCTTTCTAATTACTGGTCGGGGCGAAAGGATTCGAACCTTCGACATCTTGCTCCCAAAGCAAGCACTCTACCAGACTGAGCTACGCCCCGAAACAGGTCAGATTATATCACCTTTTTATACAAATGCAACTTTTTATAAACGCACGTAAATAATTTATGCTTGTTAAAAAATTGTAAAGTTTATATCATGAATATTATGGTACGGATGGTTGGGATTTTTATTGCAATAATGCTGGTTCTGGGGAATGCAGGTGCGGTTACAACACGCGCGGCCGTTGCCGCACGAAATACCGCCGCCGCCCGTGGTGCTGGCGCGGCAACAAATACCAGTAATTATAACTATAATTACATGTACCCATATATGACAAACCAAATGCGTACCGCAATGAATCCCGGCACTATAAATACCCGGGCAACCAATCCAATTAATACGGTTGTGCGTACGTCCCCTGGCACTGGCACATCGCGTCGGGTTGTGCCACGAACGACCGCCCGTGCGGCAACGCGCACCCCGAATACGATGACAGGCACCGTTGCCACGCCATCAACCGCAACGGCAAATCGCCGTGTGGTTCCGCGGGCCGCGGCACGCAGTGCGACACCGACAACCGCCACCATGGTACGTGGTGCCACGCGGGGCGAAACATCCACAACCAATGCGCGGGCATCAACCGGTGCAATTGCCGCAACATCGCAAAGTGGTACAATTTCGTCGGCACGATGCATGGCGGATTATACCGAATGCATGAATAATTACTGTGTGCGTGAAAATACAGCATATAATAAATGTTATTGCAGTGCGAAATTGGCACAAATTGATGCAACATACAAAGACGATATAAATAACTTGATTGAACAAATTATCGCGATTAAGAACGGCAGCAATAATATAAACGCCGCCGAAATTAACGAATATTGGATGTCAACAATTGGTAAATATTACGGCGAAAATTCGTGGACAAATGTTGATAACGCATTGAACGGGATTGATTGGTCAACGTTCGAAAGTCGCGTCCGCGGGCAACAGGCATTTGCCACCGGACACGAATATTGTGCCCAGCATTTACGCGGATGTTTCTATATGGCATCAAATATGCGCGATGCGTACCGTTCGGAAATCGCGCGCGATTGCGCAACATATGAAACAAACCTGCAACGGATTAAGGCCGCCGCCGAAACAGTTATCGCAACATATCAAGAATAAATATTTTGCATTTAATCGCGGCCATAAATAAATTCACCGGTGCCGGAATTTTGGTAGAATTTTTGTTCAACCATGTCCCACATACCGTTACTGGGCACCGTGTAATTACCGATTCGTAATCCCGCCGGCACAGGAACCATATGCAAAACAACAAAATCTGTTTCCATTATTTTCAGGTATGAAAACCTTGCATCTATAGATGATTGGTTGCCATAATTATTACAACCAAACATGCTAAGCGGCAAATCAGGTAACGCCGCAGGTGTACCCAAGTTATATTCTTGCGAATCTACACGTGCAAGACCATTGGCATTCAAATACATTTCGTACCATTGTCCGGTGGTTAGTGGCCGCACTACAGAATCATCCTGTTTGTTACCCAACATAAATCCGGAGATAGCTTTACCTCTTGTTATTATACCAAATCCTATGACATTCGGATTGTAATATGCCGCGGTTTTGGCCCCAAAAGGGTCGCCGTTTGAGCCACTTGTAAATGTCATTAAACGACATTCTATACTTGTATTAAAATTGGGTTTATAGCCAGTATTTATTGCCGCACCATTGCTGCTTTCCAGATACAGGTTCGGATTGGCCCAGAGCAGGCGACCATTATCGATAACATAGTCTTGTGTCATATCAACTGCGGCGGTTAATTTTATATCGCGCACATATGAAAATGGAATGGTTGTATTTGTGGTTATTAATGTATCGCTATCATCCACCCGCCAACGATTATGCACA
>JAFUTJ010000022.1 GCA_017471445.1 Alphaproteobacteria bacterium
ATTGCGGACAAAATTTGACATTAACAAAATACGCGCATATGGTCGTGGCCAAGACGAATGTTACACAAAAAAAGCAGATGACGTATCATGCCGCAAAGTCGTTGTAACATTTGACGAGGGGCGTTGCAGAAACTGATTACACCCCCCCATTCCATGGCCCCAACCTTGTCGGAACCTTTTTTAACAAAACAGGTAATGGAAATTTATGAGTTTGGCAAAGACATAGACTTTCGCAAATTGCGATGATATTATCATGTTGAATTTTTATTAAACGCAAAGGAATTAAAATGTTGTTATCTGAAATTGCACCGGGGATTATGCCACCCAAGAAAATGAACGCGATAATAGAGGTACCAGAAAACGGTAATGTAAAATATGAAATTCACAAAGAATCGGGCCTGTTGCGCGTTGACCGTATTTTGCATACACCAATGGCGTACCCGGCAAACTATGGGTATTTTCCGGGGACATTGGGTGACGACGGCGACCCGTTGGATTGTGTCGTTGTGTGTCATGCGCCACTGGCCCCCGGTGTTTTAATCGAAGTACGCCCCATCGGCGCATTGGTTATGAGCGACCAGGCCGGCGGCGACGAAAAGATAATATGCGTGCCGCGCGACAAAATAGACCCGTATTTTTCAGAAACAGAATATTTGGAACAATTGCCGGAAATTCTGCGCGCAAAAATTGAATATTTTTTTCAACACTATAAAGATTTGCAACCCGGTTCTTGGTCCCAGGTTCATGGTTGGGTTGACCGTGCCGCCGCAGACAAAATAATAATGGACAGCATTGCCCGATATAATACAAAACACGGCGTGGTGCAATAAAAGCCCTTGCACGGCGGGTTTTGCGTATTTATAATCTGTTTTGCAAAAATATTACAAGAGGTATCAAACATGGCATCATACATTGCAAATGATATGCGCGTTGGTTGGGTTATTTCCCACAATGGCAAACGTTATTCGGTAACATCTATTACCAAGGTAAAACCCGGCAAAGGTGGCGCATTTGTTCAGGCCGATCTGCGCGACATTGACACCGGCAACAAGGGCGGCGACCGTTGGCGCGCCGAAGACAAGGTTGAAAAATTAATGGTCGAAGATATTGAATGCCAATATCTGTATGCCGACGGTACAGACGCATTTTTTATGAACCTGAACGATTATGAACAATTCACCATGCCAATGGATTCACTGGGCGAACAAATGAAATTCTTGGCCCCAGAAATGAACGTGCGTGCCAATTTTGTCGAAGGTAATCCGGTTTCAATCACATTGCCCAAGACGGTTATTGCAACCATTGTTGAAACGGAACCTGCATTAAAGGGTCAAACCGCAACCAGCAGTGGCGGCAAACCGGCAATATTGGACAACGGTGTTCGGGTTCAGGTTCCGGTTTTCGTTGAACAAGGCGAACGCATTGTCGTGAATACCGAAACATTGGAATATGTTGAACGCGCAAAATAAAAAATCGCGAATATAAAAACGCATGCGCCGATTTTTTTACCGGCGCATATTTTTTGTTACAAAAAATCCGCCATTCGGCGGATTTACATTAACGCATACCAAAATTCTTGATTCTGTCCGCGCATTCTATACCCAATACATCTTGACCGGCACTGCTTAAAAAGAAAGACAATCCAATACCAATCGCAAACAATATCACAAAGCCAACCAACATACCGACACCTTTCTTCTGCACTTCTTCCAATTTAACCTCGCCCTTGGAGATAAAGCCCCATGCCCATCCGGCAATAATAAACGCCGCGCCGATAAACGCCAACGTACGTAATAACTTAAACACAGATTCCATTTTATCAATTAATTCGCATATCCCATCGGCAAATGCAGGCACCGACACCATGATACCAATCATGGCCACATTCAATTTATTCTGCAAACGTTTCAGTTTTTTCATAATAAAAATCTCCTTTCATTTTATACCTTATATACTATCACATTTTTCCCCCACACGCAAGCGTGACATTTGATTCTTGGGGGTCGGTACCTGCAAACAGATTTATAATTTCGTATTCAGAATTTTGGGCATTGTACCCAAAATCCTAAATCTGAATTTTATCGGATTCCCACGGTGAATTCATCGCCGTATGTGGCAACCTCTTGCCCGCCAATGGTGCATGATATACCTTCAAATCCACTCTTTAATTGATTCTTTTTAACAATATGACTGGTTACCAATGCGCCCGTTGTTCCCAATACAACCCCCGCAATCGAATCCGATGCCAAACGTGCGGTATTAAAGTCGCCGTCGGCACTTTTCCATACGGATGCATCCAAATTGGCCTGGTACTTCTTTATTTTGTTTATTGATGCACTAATGCGCACACGAATCGTTTCGTCATTGTCGACAACTTGTTTTTCGCAATTGTTTGCCGCGGCAATTGCAGATACTAAATCTGCATAAACCCCCAAGAATACAACTTCTGTTATATCGGCGGCCTCGCAATGCTGAATCAGCCAGTTTATCTGGGTCATTATTTCTGCATTTGCGGCACATTTTGCGGACCATTGTATTATTTTCTGTAATTTTTCGACATCACACGTGTATTTTGTAACCGGCACATCGGACTGATTCACCGGAATACAGGTTGATGTTTGAATATCAAATTTCTTGGTATCGTCCGCAACGCCGCCGTTCATACAGACACATTTGTTTTGCGCACCACCAAAATTCCACCTGGCCCAGTTACCAACCGCACAACACGCACGGCATTCACCCGCCGATGTACCCAAGTAATCACACCCACGTTCGCGGATACATTTTGCAATGCTGTCCCCACCACCACGGGGCGGTGTCGGGTATGGTGTTGGCTGCGGCGTGGGCTGTGGCTTGGGCTGTGGTGTAGGTTTTGGCTTGGGTGCATTAGATTTGCACAACCCGTTGCTATCTGGTGTCATACCTGTTTTACATTCGGTTGCGACACATTTTAATTTTCGCCCACTTAAACAATACAAACGGAATTTAACGCCATAGGTGGAATCAGATATCTCGTACCCGCTGCAATCTGAACGGCTTAGCAACGTGCCATAGTAATGACCGATTTCTATATCGCCAAATTGTCTGCTATTACACATACCATCATCTACGACCACCCATTTGTCATTGCCAACAAGTTTTGCATTACATTGGTATTTGACACTGCGCCCTATTACCTTGCCTTTAAATACATGCCCTGCGGACATTGTTACAACCTCGCCATTTTTACAACTGGCCGGATGAACCCTATCACATTCCCATGCCTTGCCATCACCGCTGTTCATCTTGCGTGTATTTTTATAGCCACTTTTGCTGGCCTCAAACTGACTTGAATTTTCATAAAGGAACTCGTCATCATCTGGGTCTTGGGTACCACTGTATGAAACAACAATTGCACTGTTACAACCGGCAAATGCACTGTTAAATATCGGCGAAAACAGAATTGTCAAAACCGATAAAATCCAAAATCTTTTCATAATAATTATACCCCCATTCATCGTGCACAAAAAAACCACCGTTTTTTTGTGCACGTTTTCTCTCTTGTTTGTATGCGTATTTTAGCACAAATTCCGCCATTTTCCAAATTAAATATCATGCACAAAAAAACGGTGGTTTTTTTGTGCACGACCAAAGAGGGGTTATCATGTTGAAAAAACTATGCTTTTTTACGATTTTTATGTCAATGTTTTGCACCATGGCAAATGCCGCAGTTGATAAGCGAACCGAATGTGTAGGTAAGGGCTATGGTTTTTTTTGGAAGCACGACGATGGCGAACGGATTGCTGCCGATTATGCAATTTATTTTGATAACGCAAAAACCGATATCCCAAGCGATTGCAGGGGCGAAGTTAATAGCCTGGTTGATAAATTGAAAACCAATAAAGATAATATTGAATCAATAATATTAGTTGGCATGGCCGATACCAGTGGTAATGCCAACCAAAACGCAAAACTGGGGGAAGACCGTGCGAACACGGTTGCAGAACTGTTAAAAAATGCCGGTTTGCCATCATGCACAAACGAAAGTAAAGATAAGCGGTGCGCACGTTTTTCCGGTGGCGACAGTTTGCAAAGGGCGAAAAGCGATATTTCTTCCAATAAATGGGCTCGCGCTGTATTTGTTTGGGTTATAAAAAAGGAAGCACAGTGCACCCAAGATAAAATGGATACAATTGACAATCTGATTTCGGTATTTGATAAAAAATTATCGGCAACACCGAATGATGAAAAATTAACCACAGCCAAGGAAAAATTAACACACGCAAAAGGTATATGTGGCGATGTTGGCAATAGTTTACAGATGACCGAAAGTGCCGAAATAGACGAAGCAATTTATTATGCAATTACCAATTACCCGGAATTGCGTGACTTGGTCCCCAGCCAAATAATTATTTCATCACAAATTTCCGGGTTGATTACAAAACTGACAAAAACCCGGGAAGACATGTCGCATAACGCATCCGTATGGAAAAGTGCCGACGGCAGCTTTAATACCACACGTTTGGCATCGGATTCAATTGCGGGGGTTGTATTGGGAACAACGGGCGCATTGGTAACCAGTCATATTGTTAAAAAGAATCAATTAAAGAGTGGATTTAAAGATATATCATGTACCGTCGGTGGCCAGAACGTTGCCGCATACGGTGATGAATTCACCGTGGGAATCCGGTAAATGTCATAATCATGTATATTATGCAATCATTCCCGCATATGCGGGAATGATTGTGTTTTGTTGAATCGTAACGTATCTTTAACCAATATTTATTATATTTAACAATACATATTACCCATGGCATTCTGCGACCAATTGATTAATTTGCGCCGCCAATACTAAATCACAACCAATCATTTTATCAATTTGGCGAATCGCATACAAAACCGTTGCGTGGTCACGACCACCAACCATATTACCAATTTCGGTCAATGACATATTTGTTGCACGCTTCAAGACAACCATCATAATCTGGCGCGCCAGGACAATCGCGCGACTGCGCCCTGCCCCGCATACGGCATCATATGAAACGCCCAATTTTTCACACATATCACGAACCATCGCAATCGGGGTGCGCACACGTTTTAATGTATCACCCAGCAAACGCGTCGCAACATCAATCGTAACATCTGCGTTCATTAATTCTGAATATGTTGCGATTTTATTCGCAATACCAGAAATCGCATGACCATCCGCCGGTGTGCGCATAGAAATAAATTCTGCAACATCGCGGGCAACGCCATTGCGCATTAGTATCGTGCGGCAAACGGTCGCATTTGGCGCGGCCATATCTGCAACCAGGCCAGATGCCAACAAAGACTGAAACCGGCGGTCAAAACCATTCAGGTTATTTGGTGAAACATTTGATGTCAGCACGATATTTTTACCCGCCACGCGCAAATCAACAACCAATTGCATAAATTCGTCCATTGTCGCGCGCTTGCCAGCCAGGGCCGTTACATCATCCAATATAAATGTATCGCAATTGCGGCAAAAATCTTTGAATGCAAATATATTGCGGGTGGCCAAACTGCGCGAAAATTCGGCAACGAAACCCGCACCCGTCATCATTATTGTGCGCCCAGTGGCCGCAGAATTTATGCAATTTGCCAACAATGTTTTACCACAACCCGCCGGTCCATATATAAACAGTGGTGAAAATGAAACCGGCCCAGCGGCAACACGACGACATGCCGACACGACAAATGCATTTTCGTCCGATTCGACAAATGCATCAAACGCAATATTTTCATTTTTTACCGGTGCCGGACAATATGACTGTGCCGCATTATCATTTGCAACCGGCGCAGTCATATGCGACGCACCCGCCACAGTAATTTTTACCCCCAAACCAAATTCTGCGACAACATCACCCAGAACACCAGAATAAACACCATTTATATAGTCGGCCGAAAACTGATTCTGGGCCGACAAACATAATACACCATCACAAATGTCAAATTTTAACGGTGAAATCCACGAAGTAAACGCAGCGGCATCAATTTTCGCGGCAATTGCCCCCCGGATGTTTTCCAAGTTTGCCATTTGTTTTGTCGCCGTTGCCTGCATGCCGTTTCTCCTTTCCTTCCTTTAAAAGAGTTTCCTGCCCGTGCAAGAGTGTAAAAACCACCCGCACATAAACGCCAAATTTTTCCGTGCCACATGCCGATAAAAAATTTAGTGTTTATGTTGTGTCCCTGTTTACATTCCCTCTCGCTTGGTTTGGTGGTGGGTAATCTTGTTTTTATCACCTTGTCACCACGCATTACAATTTAGAATATTGATATGTGTTTGCAACCGTAATGTCATTCTTTTTTTGCGATTTAGATTTTGACAACGATTCGTTTTTTTGCCGGATTTCCGCGCGTTGTATATACATTGTATATACAAGATTTGATTCACACGCGAACATATCCGCCGTCGGTTTTTCGTATCAAACCCTGTAATTCCAATATAACTAATTCGCGCTTTATTTCCGAAATTGTTTTTTTGACAATTTGTGCCAATACAGATTCAGACAGTGGAATTATTCCCAACGCGTCTAAAACCGAATTTTCCGATTCGGATTTTTTTTCGCTTTTTTTATTTTTAGATGCATTTTTTTCGTCGTGAAAAAAATCTGACACCCCCATGCACAGGTGCGCCATACCATTGGCAATTAATGAATTTGGGCCTGCGCCCCGGGAATCCGCCGGATGCGATGGTATCGCCCATATTTCACGACCATATTCTGCGGCGAATCGGGCGGTGGTCATACTGCCAGAATTCATGTCCGCTTCGCCCAAGATTAATTTTTCCCCCAGGCCCGCAACCCACCGATTACGCTGAATAAAATTCGTTGCAACCGGCACAAAACCAACCGGCATTTCACTGATAATCGCGCCACGTTCTAAAATTTGGTGATACAGCGATTCGTTTTCGGTTGGCCATATATAATCGGCCCCACCGGCCAATACAGCAATTGTTACCGGATTATCCCCGTGTGCAGTCAACGCCCCACGGTGCGCCGCCGTATCGGTGCCAATTGCCATACCAGATGCAACCGTAAACCCATGCGCGGCAAATTCGCATGCAATTTGTGCAACGAATCGCATACCAACACCCGTTGCATGACGTGTACCAACAATTGAAATAATTGGCCGACACAATGCATTGATATTTCCACGCACCGATATAACCGGTGGATGATTATGCACCGCGCGCAGCGTGACCGGATATGCCGCATCATCATCACATATATATTGTATGCCTAAATTTTGGGCCGTGTCCATTTCACGACGCACCGTATCAATGTGCGCCGTATTTACCCCAATCGCATCGACCACTGCGCGTGGCGAACCAAATCGGTTAATCAAATCGCGAAACCGGACCGGACCAATTCCGGGCGTGCGTAATATTAATAATTTTTCATACAAATCAGACATACTGCAAACTGTACATAAATTTATATATAAAAGTAAAACGAAAATGAAAAATCCGCCATCGGCGGATTCTTATTATTTTGCAGATTCCGTGGCCAGTAATTTTTCATAATCTATCGAATCACATTCATCAACATGGGTTTTATCACACTCTTGCTTTACTGACTTTAATTCACTGATAATTTTATCATACTCTGTTTTATTTTCTTTTTTCAAGACCATTAATTGCGATGCAAACAAATCGTCACCAGACAACGCCTTTTGTCCCTGAACCGCGCCACCAATCAATTTATTACCAAACAATTCCATCGCACCAACGCCAACCCCGGCACCACCAACCGCGCCACCAACTGTTGCCCATGTACGCGCCGTTTTTTTAGCGTCCAAAATGCGTTTTGCTAACTTTTCTTCATCAACCCATGAACCGCATTCAATGTTACGCCCCATCTCAAAATACCGACCTGTAATATCAGACAGGTCTATACGCGAATCGGATGACTTTAATTCAACACGAACAAAGCATATGTTATTTTCTGGATTTTCTGTATCTTCAACCATTGACGAATAATCGGACGTATTGCTGTACCGTGATGCCCAAACGAACGTATTACCAACACCAATATTATTACCCAGACATGCATTGCGTTCTTTGTCACGATTGTCCGCCACAGGCCCATCTGTGGCCGTTGGGGCCGGTGCCACCGGCGGTTCAACATGCACAGTTGGCTTTGGATTATTCAACACCCCCGAATTTAACATACCAACAGATGCCGTTGCACGCGGTGCAGACGCCATCTGGTCCGACATCGCACGCCGCGCCGGCGCAGAAACCGCAGGCGTTATAACCAAACAAAAAACAAATAGCAATATAGTATTTTTCATTATCCCCCCATTGCACATGATACGCATTATATCACAAAATTGATAAAAAAACAACCTGTAATCATAACGCGGAATGACAAAATACTATTTTTTCCATTTCCATTGAATGCGCGATTCTGTGCCATTTAACAGTCGGACAATATTTTCACGATGCCGCCACAGGCACAGCAACGCCGTTGCCAAAAACGCCCAACCGATACCGCCGCCAATTGCAAAGCCAAAGAACGGCAACAAACACATAACCACAATTGCCCCCAGGGACGAAAAACCGAAACTAAGCGCGACAATTAGCCATTCAATGCCACATATAATAAATGTTAGCGGCGATATTGCCAAAATCATACCGAACATTGACGAAATGCCCTTGCCCCCATGGAAACGTAACCATATTGGAAAACAATGCCCAACAACCGCGGCAAAACCACACCACGCCGCAAACGTTGGTCCAATTGCGGTCCAACCAATAAATACCGCCACAATTGCCTTGGCCATATCCAGTGCCCACGCCAAAACCGCCATGCGCAGTCCGCCAACACGCATTACATTTGTTGCACCGATATTACCACTGCCCACGCGGCGTAAATCCCCCTGCCCGGCCAGTTTTGTCAGTATCAACCCCATGGGCACACTGCCCAACAAATAAGCCACAATGATGCATAATATATATAGCATACTATTTTTCCTTGATTTTATGTTTGTTTTCTATAAAATATCAAAAACGTGATTAAAATAAAAGGAAAATAAAGTGGCAAATCACAAGTCATCTGATAAAAGAATTTTGGTAACAGCCAAAAAGAATGCAATCAACACTGCGCGTCGCAGTGCGGTTAAGACAGCAACCAAGAAAGCGTTAAGCGCGATTGAATCGGGCGACAAGGCCGCCGCAATTGCCGCGGTGCGTAACGCAGAAAGCAAGATTATGAAATCGGTAGGTAAAGTTACACCGAAAAAACGTGCATCACGCAAGGTTTCACGTCTGACCCAGAAATTGGCCAAGATGGCATAATTGTGCGCATGGATTTATTTGTGCGCCCGAATTTTTTCGGGCGTGTTTTTTCTGTGTAATAGTGTTATGCGATTATGTACCGCTGGTTCCGACTGTTATAAATGGCTAACCCGTGAACACGAACTGTGATTTTATGACGATGGAACAAATTCCCAATCTGGCCGCACAAAACACGATGAACGCATAAAAAAATCTGCCCATCCATAATTGGCGAAACGCTGGCAACGACAATTGTTGTGTACAAATGTAAAATTCTGCGGAACCGATAATAATGTTGTTCCCAACCAATGAATTGGTATTTATGCCCCAAAACGACAGGCCATATACACCCAAAGTATTTATTGAACATGTCGGTGTTGACACAACATTAAATGTGGTAATGCCACCTGTATATAACGATGAACAAAAGTCCAAAATATCGGAATATATGAAAACGGCGTTTAATCGGTTGAATCATGCGACACGTACGGATTTGTTTAATCAAATACAAAACCATCAACAATTCTTGCCCCAAACAAATATGGCGAATGCACGCTAACAAAATCCCGCATTTGCGGGATTTTTACTTTTTATTATGTTTTTGTCGCCAAAATTCTGCGCCATCTTGATTACGCCACCGGGCTTTCATTAATTTTTTACGACGCGCAGCCTCTTGCCGTTGTTGCGCCATATAATCGCCATCGGCGCGCCACCGTTCGGCAACCGGCGCAAAGTTTACGTACCCCACCCTATTCAGATTTTCAGAAATTTCTAATAAATACCGATGCAATGGATTGGTGTCACTGAAATGGTCACGACCAAAGTTAAATATAATATTATCAAAACCAAAATTCACCAATGAATATACAATTTGTGAATCAATCGGCACAAAATTTTCCATCGTAAAACCATCACCACGGTAACGCCCAACACGGACCTTAAAATTCTGAACAATATAGCCACCAATTGACCCAGAACGAAATACATCGTTACGCATACCATAAAATAATATATTTTGCGCATCACGAAATTGCATGTGTTCGCCAATATCGCGCAAAACGTCCGAAATAAATTTCATTTTTTCGTTTGCGCCATTTAATGCATTCATTGTATTTTCAATGGCATTTTTTATAAAATCATAAAAACCAAACTCTTCAATAATACGGGCACCCATAACCGACGTTTTATTAAAATCCACAGAAAACACACACATGGTGCCGGAATAGCCGCCACGATATGCATCAACCAAATCTTTACATGTCGTTATTGTAATAAACGCAACCATCGCGCACCACCATACATAGTTACATGTAAAAAATTATACAATGCAACACACGGAAAAACCAAGAAAATATTTAATTAAACCAAATGAATGCACGACCCGTGGCCGGTGTACCCGACGGTGCGTCCGTCGGCACTGTATCAAACCGCGAATCATCACCCGCAGCAACCTTGTTTGCAACCGTTCCAACCGGCAAACGTGCATACCCAACCTGGCCCGTGGTCAGATTTGCCGCATCCGACGAAAATTCATACGTTGCGCGTGCACTGGGGTATTCGGCATCGGTTGATGTACTGGAAACTGTGGTGGTCATATTATCCGTCGTTTGCTGCGAACTGACCGCGGCATCAACATAACCTTTGCTGGCAATTTCGGCCTGTGCCGATGATACAACGGCCGCCAATCCAAATACAGAACAGATAAAACACAGTTTATACAAACGCATCTTATAATCCCTTTTATCGCACAGACGCGACATTCCCTCTTTTTTTATTTTCATCCAGTCATCGTTTCCGTGCAATTATGCCACAAATCACAGATAAAAACAACAGCTATTTTTTATTCCTATGACTAATTTAACGGCGCACCCCAATGTTGCTGAATAGCGCGTTCGGCATCCATCGGACTGACCAAAACCTGGGGCGTTAGAATCACGACCAAAACGTCACGCTGTGCCGCAGTTTCACGTGAACCAGACAACGCCATAAAGTCCGGATCGCCCAGGCCATAGCGCGTATCGCTGTTATTCTGTTTCTCAAACCCAGATACAACCAACATCTGACCAGATTCCATGATAACTTCCTGCATGAAACTGCGTTCTTCAACCTCTGGCAACTGTAACGTAACTTCGCCAATTGTTTGGGTTGACATCTTTATCAATTCACGCACAGACATCCGGAACAGCAGTAATATTTTGCCATTATCCAATACGTTCGGTAACAATTGCATTGAAAATCCGGTTTCCAAATCATCTTGGTCAACCGTAGACGATTCGACCGTTGTAAAATTCCGTGACTCAAACCGTTTAATATACCCGGTTGTACGCGTGTTATTAACCGGCGCAACACGGTTATTACGTGTTGTAACACCAACATTTGTAACCAATGAAACCTTGCCCTGTTTGGCCAATGCCTGAATCAATGCAGATGACCCCGCCAATCCAGACAACGACCCGTCATTTATATCGGCCGACGTGTATGCACCTGAAACCTCGGTCCCGTTTACCAAGTGCGTCGCACCCGTTAACGAAGACACCGCATTTGACAACACCGCAATGTTCATAGAACTAGCCTCGGTCGATGCCAAATTATTCTTTGGATTTGCGACAATATTCAACCCAGACGCTGCATTAATTGCCGCCGCCAAATTCAATCCAAATGCCGAATCGTTCGTAATCGAAACCTGTAACACTTTGACATCAATCGTCACCAATTGGGACAGGCGTTTATTTTGTTTCGCAATATATTCACCAACACGCGTTTGAACCGACGGCGGTGCGGTTACCGTTATTGTACCCAAACTGCGCGAAACAGTGAATTCTGCATTATCTGTTTTCCCAATAATTGATGATATTGTCTTTTCTACTTCGTCCCATTCACGCAATGTTGATTCCAAAGACACCTGGGTTCCTGCGTCTGTTTGAACAGACGATTGATACGACACATCCGTCCCCAGTGCAAACAATGTGAATGTCCGGGTTTCTGTTTCATAAAAAACAATTGAATTTTTATCGTAATACCACAATAAATCTAAATCTGTCGCAACCTGGGACAACAAATCAGACAATTTACCGGTATAGGCAATATTCATTGTCTTTTTTAATTTTTCTGAATTAATTTGGCTATCAATTTTGACCGGAATACCGGTTATTGAATTTATATTATTTGCAAACACTTGCAGGCTGACCGGTTCGTTTAATAATATCGTGACACCGGTATCATTCTCAAATTGCGATGGCAAATTGTTTTTATGTTCCAACACGGTCGATTTACTGCCCAACCAGACCCCTTCGGACATGGAAACGGTGTCACCACTGGCCACCTTGGCACGTGGATTTTTTGACATTTCAAACGCGTCATATGCATTAATAAAATCTTGGTCAACCGACGCAGCAACCTTGGCTGATTCCCTTTTTGCACACCCGGCAACAAAAGCCCCCATGACGGCACACAAAACAAAAAACTTAAAACTTTTTCTCATTCCCTGTATCCCCCGTGTACGACACAATGACGCGTGCCACTATTCTTCATTTGTTGATACGACCAAGACACGATTTCCCTTGTAAAACTTGGCATATGGCACCGGCGTAGCGCGTCCAAAATTCCGCACCAGCGCAGATGCAACATCAACAAAACGCCCCTTGAAAACCGCACTGGCCTCTATCGGGTATTCGCGCGATGTCGCCCATACTAAATCCCACCCCTCTTTGTCGCACCACGTTTGCAACACGCCGCGCAGTGTTTGACCACTGGCCACAACCCATGAACGCACCTGGTCGGTCAGGGTCGCCGGTGCCTCGGCATCGGCAGACACATCAACCGAAATATCACCACGAACCGTCGTCACAGAATCAGCATCGGCATCCAACGCCAGCCAGCGCGCCTTTTCATCAGAACTTAAACGACTGTTCGCGACATACGCGGCATAATCGTCCGCATAACGTCCATTGCATGTTTTTCCCGCACGCGCCACGGCCAGAACACTGCCACCGTCGTCTTCCAATATTTCGCGGTGTAACAATGGCATTTCTGAACCATTGTCACAATCATTGTCAAACCCCGCCGGCACCATTGCGCCATGCATCATATCTGCGCCACCCGACCATTGGCCACGCGCCCCCAGATTTATATTATTATCAACAACCAAATCGTCACCAATTTTTGATACAATGCGAATATTATCTGGCTTTTTATTATTACACGCACCTTGGTCACACGAAACCTCTACATCTGCGTCCAGCCCGATTGGCCACGCAGGAATTTCCTCAGGAACATATTCTTCTACGACCTGTTGCTGTTGAACCTGGCGGTCTTGTTTATAAAACACCTCTGACGTGACGACCTGGGGCATAAAATCATCTGCGAAACAATAACCGGCGGCCGTTGCAAACATGGCTACTATCAATATCTTGCGAAACATACAAACTTCCTTTCCTGATATTTTTTCTTTCTTCTTTTGTGGTTATTATAACAAGTTAGCCGAATCTGTGCAAGACCTAAAACGCGCGTACAATATGGTCCCAAAAGATAAAATCGCACGAATCGGTAAAAAGTGATATAATGGCACCAATATTGAATACAGATTGGGGAATTTACATGCAAATTATCGCTGTCTTTGTTGGAATGGGTGCAATTATTTTTATCTGTGCGGCAATCGCATTCGCAATATACCGAATAAATGCAAAAATTAATGACACAACCAAGACATTGGAACACCAATATAATTTAATTGTGAAAATGCAATCTGTACTGAAAAACAAATACGCAACAAACGCGGTTGCCGAAAATGCAGAAATGATATACCAAGATTTATTGCAAAATCTGATTCCGGTAATGGCGGCCATTGACATTATGCCGCGCGCAACATCTGAACACCCATTATGGCGCGCATTGGGCGGCATAATGGACGAATATGCAAAAAACCCGTTTGCGTTGGAAAAACTGCGCCGGGCAATTAAATTAGATTCCGAGGTTGCACGCAGCATTGATAATTACACGGCACGTGCAGAACGCCTGTTAAATCATTTAACCGCAACAGAACCCGACGGAATATTGGCCCAGACATTTACAGATGGCCTGTTGGGGCAATCGTTGACATTTTTCGCCCAGGCAAAATCATTGGCCACGCGTGAAAATTAACATAATTTTAGTTGTAGATTCTGATTGCTGATTGCGAATTTGTGAATTATATTTGTTGTATGGCAAAGTTGTCTGAAAATCTTGTGCGTGAAATTTCCACAATGCGTCAAGAACCCGAATGGTTAACATCGTGGCGAATTGATGCATTACACATATGGCAACAAATGACCGAACCACATTGGGGCGAAATTGAATATGAGCCAATTGATTATAACGCATTAAACTATTACAACGAATCCAAAACATTGGACAACAGTGAACTGCGTGCGACATATGAAAAAATGGGCCTGCCCGAATCGGAACAGCGCGCGTTATTAGGTATGGCAACCGATACAGTTATTGACAGCACGTCTGTCCACACATCATATAACGAAGAATTAAAAAAGCGTGGCATTATATTTTTACCATTTTCTGATGCGGTACGCATGCACCCAGAATTGGTGCGTAAATATCTGGGGACGGTTGTTCCATCAAACGATAATTTCTTTGCCGCGTTAAATGCCGCGGTGTTTTCCGATGGTACATTTGTATATGTTCCCCCGAACACAAAATGCCCGATTGATTTGGCCAGCTATTTCCGAATCGAAACCGCCAAAATCGGCCAGTTTGAACGTACACTGATTATTGCCGACACAGGCGCAGAATTATCTTATATGGAAGGGTGCAGCGCACCACGTCGCCCAAACCACCAATTGCACAGTGGTGTTGTTGAAATTATTGTGATGGACAACGCACATGTAAAATATGCAACGGTTCAGAATTGGTACCGTGGTGACAAAAATGGCGTGGGCGGCATATTAAACTTTGTAACCAAGCGTGGTAAATGTTATAAGAACGCACGCCTGGATTGGACCCAGGTTGAAATTGGTGCGGCCATGACATGGAAATACCCATCAACCGTATTATCGGGCGATGGTGCAAAGTCAGATTTTTATTCTTTGACAATTTCACGCGACAAACAACAATCTGACACCGGCACAAAAATGTTACACATTGGCAACAACACCGTATCAAACATTGTTTCGTATGGCGTTGCAATGGACACATCACGTCAAACATTTCGCAGTTTGGTTTCATTTTCGGGAACAAAATCAAAGAACGCATCAAAATGCGACACGCGAATAATTGGGAACACGGCAACGGCAAACACAATTCCGACAATAATTCACGGCAACGGCGAAAATATCCAGAGTCACGAGGCATCGACTGGGGCAATAAACCCGGCACAGTTGCTGTACCTGATGCAATGCGGAATGGACGAAGACACGGCAACGGCACTGATAATTGGTGCAACCGCCGCACCAATTCTATCACGTTTACCGATGGAGTTTTTGGTAGAATCAAAACAACTGATACAAATGGCAATATCAAAAGAATAAAGACATGTTAGAAATAAAAAACTTATCTGTTTCAATGGGTGAAAAAAGACTGCTGAATAATATTAACATGCACGTTGCGCGCGGTGCGCGACATTTGTTACGTGGCCATAACGGCAGTGGTAAATCAACACTGGCCGCGGTTATCGCGGGCGACCCACAATATACAATCAACACCGGCAAAATCATATTTGATGGACGCGACATAACAAATGAAAACGCAACAACACGCGCATTAATGGGAATGTTTATCGGCGCACAACATGTCCCGGAAATTCCAGGATTGACCGTATTAAGCATGTTAAAACATTCGGCAACCGCACACGCGCATTTTAATACAGGGCGTGATTTATCAATGGGGGAATTCTTGGAAAAATTGGAACGCGTACGCGAAACACTGGGTATACCACGCGAATGGATGAACCGCAGTGTAAACGTCGGTTTTTCTGGCGGTGAACGCAAACGATTAATGTTAATGCGTTTTATGATGACAGATGCGCGCATGGCCATATTGGATGAACCAGATTCCGGTGCCGATGCCGAAACACAATCGTTAATTATAAATACAGTTGCCACACGCCCAGACACAACATTTGTGATTATCAGTCACCAATCCGAATTCACACGTAATCTTGATGTAACCGATATAACCACTTTGTCTGGTGGCCAAAATATGATAGAATAATCAACGTTAACCAAAAGGATTCTAACATGGTCAAACCAGCGCAAACAAAAAAGTTATCAGGACGTGGCATAAAAAAACACGCGGAACCACAATATAAACATACTTTATCTGGTTGGGTGATTGGCGCACCAATTCGTTTTGCCGTAATGTCACTGGGGATGGCCGTAATCATCAGTGCGATTTATGGCGCAATCGCAAGTATGTTAAATATCGCACTGAATATAAATGTTATTACAACACTGGCCATAATCGTAAACACGCTTATAATATGGCGCGTTATCAAGTGGTTGAACACAAATAGTTTAAGTCAACGCGACTATGCGGCGGTGTCTAATGGTTTGGCAATCGCACTGTGTGTGACGATAATGGCATTTATTATCGGGTTTATGAAATTTACACTACTGGTTTGGCAGGCACAAGTTATGCTATCGGTCGGGTCAAAGACTTGGTTTGTGGTATTATGCACGATTATACTGGGGTTGATTGCGACATATATGTTGGGACTGGTTGTTGTAAATATATATGCAATATATCTGCGCTGTCGGACATTTGGAATGGGGCGCGCCACGGCATTATGCACATTGCCATTTGGAATAATGTGGGTGCCTGCATATGTATTAAAAGAAACAAACAATGTTGGCGATTCGGTTGAAATTCGTAATCGCACATTTGCAACCGTTGTTGATTGGATTGTATCAATGCGGCGTAATACGTACCTGTCACTGGGGGTATTATGCCTGGTTTACATGTTGTGTGGTGGAATCGGTTTGCCGTTTATTGTAACTGTTGCTGTTCCATTAATCTTGTTCTTGGTGTGGGTTGCGATTACCGGTCATGAACGTTTACGCAAAAATATTAATGGCGCGTACGCACGTGTTGCAATTGTGTTAAATATCGCAATGGTTGTATTCGCCCTGGCCACCATGGCGTTTTTCACACCAACACCTGTGCCCCAGCCATTACCCGATAATGTCGAAATTATTAACATTACCGATACCGCACAACAACAATAAATACGGACACGCATCAATGCGCGGATTATTGATTTTTTCCGGTTTGATATTTTTCCTGTGGCTGGGGCGGTCGATAATTGTACCACTGATGGTGGCGGCATTCCTGTGGTATCTGATAAACGCAATTGGTGCATATTACCGCAAAGTAATGCCGCCATATACATGTGCATTGCGTTCAACGAAATGGGCATGCCGTATCTCGGACTGGGGGGCACGCATATTGGCGTTGGGAACATTGGCTGTTGTGGCGTATATGTTTATTACGCAAATTCAACCAATGTTTTACGAATTGGCGGGTGCCCTGCCCCAGATTCAAGACAAATTAATCGAATTTTGTGAATATGTATCTGGGCGCGTCGGGATTGTATTTGATGCGTCTTTGATGCCAAATATTACCGAAATTGGAACACGACTGGGGGCAACCGCCGCAGGGTTTGCAACATCAATTGGGATGGTTGTGATATATATATTGTTTATGTTTGTGGAACAAAGCACGTTCAACAAAAAGTTTTCTGCGATGATTACCAACCGTCGGCAATCACGCAAGATACGGTATATATTGGACAGCATTGATGACAACATGAAAAAATACCTGTTTATGAAAACCATGATTTCGGCCGCAACCGGAATAATGTCGTATATATGGTTACGCGCAATTGGATTGGAATTTGCGGGCGTTTGGGCATTTATTGTATTTATAATGAACTATATTCCGACAATCGGTTCAATTATTGCATGCGCATTACCAATTCTGTACGCATTGGTTGTTGAACAAACATTGCATACACCGATATTGACGGCGGCCGGATTAATATGTCTGCAAATATTGTTGGGGAATATTATTGAACCACGATTGACGGGACGAACACTGAACCTGTCAACACTGGCAATTTTAATTAACTTGGTATTCTGGGGCATGATTTGGGGCGTGGCCGGCATGTTTTTCAGCGTGCCATTATTGGTCGCAACATTTGTTATTACCGCACAATTTGATTCAACACGCCCGATTGCGGTACTGCTGTCGGCGGATGGAAATATTCCGGACAAACGTGACGACGAATAAAAAAATTATTTTACAATTTGTATGTCACAAGAAAATCGCCCCGATATGTATGTGAATATTGTTTCCAGATATAACCATATATAATAAATATTAAGCATCAGTTTACCGGCACCAATTTCCCGCCCTGCCCCCGTGTGGCACTAATCCAGCACGTTGCGCCATTACGTGGTACGGCCATGGCGTATTTGGTATGCTTTTCCGCATATATATTTATGCCATTCATTGCGGTTTCACCAATCCGACACAATGGTAAACACCGGTCATCGGATGTGTGACCGAATCCATCGTCACATTCCCACGGGCAATCGTTTGCGTCCATAATCGTACCATCCGGACTGTCCGGTGTGCCGGGGCCGGTATAGTGCGCATTTGCCGGCGCATTTGTACATGGCTTTACGCCACGGTACCAAACTTCATATGAAGTTTCAAAATATCGCGACAGATAGTAACCAGGCCCCGCCACATAATAGTGTGTGCATATAACCGGGTATTCTTGGCTGGTTGTGTTATATGCAATCTGTGACAGGCAACTATAATTCTTAGTATAAAGATATACATTGCGATGACAATCGTTAATGTTAGAACGAATTCTATATTGTTCGCCATAATATGTAAATTAACTACCCCAAGAAGATATAGATGAGATACTTGATGATATAAAATCATCAAAAAACTGTTCATATTTTCCCGCCCATGTATCGTCGGGACATTGGTATCTGGTATCATCACCCGGACAAT